>MGTI01000152.1 GCA_001799365.1 Desulfobacterales bacterium GWB2_56_26
GCAAAACTGGCTGACGATCAACTTCGACGGCTGGTTCAAGGCAACTGACGGCGACGGGTCGATGGACGACTACGATTGGGAAATACCCGGAGCTGATTGGACGCAGTGGTCGACCCACGAAGACACCGATGTCACCGATGCCAGTATCATCGATCTGAACGCCGAATTTTCCGTCTTCCGGACGGAAAATATGGCCTTAAAGGTGATCGGCGGGTACAAGCGGGATAATTTCGGCTGGGAAGCCTATGGCGGCGATTTCGTCTATTCGGTGAACGGCTTTCGCGACACGACCGGCTCCTTTGTCGACGGTCTGCAGGTTATCGGTTACGAGCAGACTTACGAAACGCCCTATATCGGGGCGGGAATCAGTGCCAATTTCAGCAAATTCGAACTTGCCAGCCGGTTGATCTATTCACCGTTTGTGCAGGGCGAGGCCATCGACAACCATTATCTGCGCAATTTGGTGACCACTGACGAAATCGAAGACGGGGACATGATCGCCTTTGATATTTCCGGCAACTACCTGATCAACAACCATCTTTCCGTGCTGATGGCCTTTACCTATCAGGATTACGACACCACCCAGGGCGATTCGCTGTGGGAGTTCCGGGATCAGGGCGTTTCCTACCTGCTTGTCGACGGCGCCGGCATGGATCTGCAGTATTCCCTCTTCACCGTTTCTTTGAAGTATACCTTCTAAGAATCAACGTCGTCTTTTTCGACGGACCGGCCCATCACTCCTTTACCGGGGCGATGGGCCTTTTTTTGCTCGGCAGGGGCTCGTGTTAGACGTAATGGGAAACCGATTCTTAGGATGCTATTTGGAATCAGGTGTCGAGATGTATCCGGCGCACAATGATGTTGCCGACGGAATATCCCGCGCCGAAGGAGCAGATCACGCCCAGGTCGTGCTCCTTCAGGTCCTCGTGGTTTTTGTGAAAACAAATGATCGATCCGGCCGAGGCGGTGTTGGCGTAAGTATCGAGGATCGTCGGGGTAACGCCGTCGGTTATCTCCACGCCCAGCAATTTTTTGCACATAAGCTGGTTCATGTTGAGGTTGGCCTGATGCAGCCAGACCCTCTTTAAATCGGACGGGGCGATATCGTGCTCCGCCAGGTGATTGCGGATGATTTCGGTGGCCAGGGGCACCACTTCCTTGAAGACCTTCCTGCCCTCCTGGACGAAGAGCTTCTCCTTTTCACTGGTTTGCCCCGGCCGTGTTCGCTCGAGGAAACCAAGGCGGTTGTAAATATTGGTGGAATATTTCGTCGCCAGTTTTGTCCCGATAATCTCGAAGACATCCTTTTTCCGGCAATAGTCCTCCCGCTCGACGATCACGGCGGTGCACACGTCCCCGAAGATGAAGTGGCTGTCGCGATCGCGGAAGTTCAAATGGCCGGAGCAGATCTCGGGATTAACCATGAGAATCGCCCTGGCATTACCCCGGAAGATCGAATCGACCGCCGTCTGAATGCCG
Source organism: Desulfobacterales bacterium GWB2_56_26 (assembly GCA_001799365.1). Classification (GTDB taxonomy): domain Bacteria; phylum Desulfobacterota; class Desulfobulbia; order Desulfobulbales; family Desulfocapsaceae; genus Desulforhopalus_A. The sequence continues at coordinate 1,480 of MGTI01000152.1, forward strand.
AAGGTGGCGGAAGAACAGGCGATATTCATGTCGAAGGCGAAACCGGAAATTCCCAGGGCGTCCTGCACCTCGACGGCTATTGCCGGATAAGGACGTTCTGTGTTGGAGCAGGAGACAATGACGGCATCCAGGTCTTCCGGATTTTTGCCGGCCCTCTCCATCGCTTCTCGTGCGGCCGCCACACTTATTTCACACTGGATCGATCGCTCCTCGACGGATCGAAACGGCAGCCGCGGACACATGATCGCCGGATCGAGGACACCCTCTCGATCGAGGACGAATCGGCTCTTTATGCCGGAGGCTTTTTCAATGAACTCGGCGCTCGACTCGGCTAAAGCCTGGCAGGTCCCGGCGGCAATTTCGTCCTGGTGTTCTCGGTTGAAATTCCGAACGAAGGTATTGAAGGAATGCACAAGTTCTTCGTTTGAAATGGAAAATGGAGGGGTGAAGACCCCGGTACCGCTTATGACGATTCTGGCCATACTCTCTCGATTGTTGTACCGAAAAAATGAATTGAACCACAGAAAAAATTGACATGCTATGCTACTCTTTCACACGGTAGTTTGCAAATGTATTGCCTTTGGCCGTCGATTTGCGTAGGGCCGGCGCTACCAGCCCTACGCTGTCGAATCGGCAGAATTGTCACGTGATTGCAGCCGTGAGGGGATTGTTGCCGGTTCAGATCTTCGGCAGGTTGGCCATCGATTTGGCAATCGCCTCGGCCGGATAATCGAAGTCGCGCAGTTCCCCGGAATAGTACCGGTCGTAGGAACCCATGTCGATCAGGCCGTGGCCCGAGAAGTTGAAGAGGATGGTCTTCGGCTCGTCGGGGTTTCTCATGGCCTCGATGATGGCGCCGCGGATGGCGTGGCAGGTCTCCGGGGCGGGGATGATGCCTTCCGCCTTGGCGAACAGGACGCCCGCCTCGAAGCATTCAAGCTGATGAAGCTTGATCGGCTCGACGATCTTCTCCCGGACCATGGCCGAGACGATCGGCGACATGCCGTGGTAGCGAAGGCCGCCGGCGTGGATGCCCGGAGGAATGAAATCGTGCCCCAGGGTGTACATGTAGAGCAGCGGCGTGGTCTGGGCGACATCGCCAAAGTCGTAGGCGAGCTTGCCGGCGGTAAGCGTCGGACAGGAGGCCGGCTCGGTGCCGACAAAGCGGATCTTTTTGCCCTCCAGATAATCGGGGATAAAGGGCGCGGCGAGCCCCGCGAAATTCGAGCCGCCGCCGCAGCAGCCGACGATGACGTCGGGATATTCCCCCGCAATCTCCATCTGTTTTTTCGCCTCAAGACCGATGATCGTCTGATGAAGGATGACATGGTTAAGGACCGAGCCCAGGGCGTATTTGGTGTCCTCCCGCGAAGAGGCGTCTTCCAGGGCCTCGGAGATGGCGATGCCCAGCGACCCGGGGGTATCGGGCATCTGTTCGAGAATCGACCGGCCGGTTCTGGTTTCCATGCTGGGGCTCGCCACGACCGTCGCGCCGAAGGTCTGCATGATCGACTTGCGGTAGGGCTTCTGGTCAAAAGAGACCCTCACCATATAGACCTTGCACTCCAGGCCGAATTTGCTGGCGGCAAGCGACAGGGCGCTGCCCCACTGGCCGGCGCCGGTCTCGGTGGTCAGCCGTTTTACGCCTTCGCGCTTGTTGTAGTAGGCCTGGGGGACGGCGCTGTTGGGCTTATGGGAGCCGACCGGGGAGACCCCTTCATTCTTGAAAAAAATCTTAGCCTTGGTGCCCAGGACCTTTTCCAGGTTGCTCGCCCTGACCAGCGGCGAGGGACGCCAGATCTTGAGGATCTCCTGCACCTCCTCGGGAATGTCGATGAACCGCTCGGTGGACATTTCCTGTTCGAGCAATCCCATGGGAAAAACGGCGGCCAGTTTTTCCGGACCCATCGGCTGTTTGGTCTCCGGATCGAGCGGCGGCAGCAGGCCGTTTGGCAGGTCCGGAACGACGTTATACCATTGGGTGGGCATCTGGTCATCGCGCAAGACGATTTTCTTGATCATGATCTCTCCTTGGATGTTGGGTCGGTTATGGCATGAAAAGGTTAAACCTGATTAAGAGTTGTTCATACCATACAATCCGAGGTTCCGGCAACTGACGTTCGCGTGCAGGTTATCGGTGCGAGTTATCGGTTTGGCCCGGCCGGGGCTTTCCCGGCTTCCTCCTCCTTGAAGAGGACCAGACTCGGACTCCAGTCCAGCCATTCTTTTTCCGGATTGTCAACAAGAGGGAAACGCTCACCGGCTTCAGCCTGCTGCCCCGTCCTGTCACCGGGAGTGGCGAGGGCGATCCCGCCGCGCAGCAGGGCTTCGAGTGACTCGGTGGAAAAGGTCAGGCCGGAGAAGATGCCACCTTCGATCCTGGTGCCGCTGACCTTCCAAAAGCGTGTATTCTGCCGGATCAGAGGCTTATAGCGATTGGCAATATTGACGAACACCTGGACCTCCTGAAAGCCTGGCGAAAGTTGATAGCCGGTGACCTGCCCGACCTCGATCTGCCGGTAATAGACCGGAGCGCCGACGCTCAGGGAGCCGAGGTTTTTGGTGAATAGTACGAGCCAAAAGCCGTCCCGGCCCGCGATTTCCGCTCGGGGCGGTTCCGCCAGTACGGTGAAGGTCCTTGCCGGGGAGCCGTTGCCCGGCAGCACATTGAGATACGGCCCGAAGACCAGGGTCTCGGCATTTTTCACCCCGGAAAGGCCCACCTCGGCCTTTTCCACCCAGACCTTGGTATCGGCACGAAAGAGTTGCGCTACACTTTTCTCGACGTTCGCGGTGGCGCTGATAGTCTGCAGATTGTCGGCGAAGGTCATCTCCGTGATCTTGCCTACCTGGATGCCTTTGTACCGGACGGGTGAACCTTCCTTCAGGCCGTGGGTGTCGGTGAGCAGCATCGTCAGACGCACCTCGTCGGCATGGGTGGCGGCCTTGAGGTCCGCGTAGAGGGGATACGGTTCGCTCTTTGGCGGCTTGCTCCCCTCCGCCATATTGATGCTGCCGATGCCGCCGGCGACCAGGGCCTGCAGGGAGCCGGTCTCGACGTCGATGCCGCCCAGGCCTCCGGAAATCTTGACCCCGCTGAGATTGTAAAATCGGGTGTTCTCATGCACGAGTTTCTTGTACTCCGCCGTGACGAAACACTCGATGAGCACTGACTGCTGGTCCCTGGCAAGCTTGAAACCCTCAATTTCGCCGATCTTGATATTCTTATGGAGGATGGGTGAACCGATGCCGAGGGATTGCCCTCCTTCTTTTGCGGCAACCGTAAAATGAATGCCGGCCGGCTGCAGGTCAGGCACGGCGGCGACGGCCTCCTTGTAGCTGTCATGGAGCGGGAAAACGAAACCTTCTTCCGGCGGATCATTCTTCTTCGTTTTTGGGTTGTCCGGGGTGGTAAAACTGACGCCGCCCTGGAGGAGTCTCGCCAGCGGGCCGGTCGACACTGCCAGTCCCTCGCTCAGGCTGGCATTGACCTCGATGCCGGATTGCATCCAGAAGACCGACTTGGCGCCGACCAGGCCGAGGTACTTGTCGTAGATGAAAACCGTGGTGCGCAGGGACTCGCCCGTTTTGGCGAAATCGACCCCTACCACCTCGCCCACCTGGATATTCTTGTAATAGACCGGCGACCTGGCGGCGAGTTCGGTGGGCTCGGCCGAAGTGAGGACGAAGCTCCGCCCGGGCCGCAGCGGCGTCTGCGGCGGCGGTTCGGGCAGGATGTCGAAGTGGTTCCTAAAAGGGCCGTCGCCCGGCTGAAAGGTGATATGCGCCCCCGACAGCAGCAGGCGCACGTTGCTGATTCCGGCCGCCGAAACCTGCGGCTTCACCACCCAGAACCTGGTGTTGTCCCGGAGGATGAGTTCCGCCCGCGGGTCGAGGAGGATGCTGGCCGTAACGGTGCGCTCGGGGTTGTCGTCAATCTTGATTTCCTTGACATAGCCGGCCTCGAGACCCCGGTACATGACCTTGGTGGCGCCCTCGACGATATCCTCGCTGGATGCCAGCGTCAACGTCATGGGCACCCCGTAATTGGCCGCCTCCTGATCCGGATAGAGCGAAAAGACGTGGCCGCTTGCGACCTGCGGGGTGTCCTCCAGCGGTTCCGGGGTATGGAGCAGGATGCCGCCTTTCAGCAGCGAGGCCAGCGACTCGACCTGGATCTTCAGGTTCGGCAGTTTGCCGCCGATCTGGATGCCGCTGGCGTTCGAGAACCGGCTCCCCTCCTTGACCAGGTGGCTGAAGCGGGCCTCGATGAAAGCATCGATCAGGACACCTTCGTTGTCCAGCTGGTAGCGCTGGACCTTGCCTATCTCGATATTCCGGTAGTAAATGCCGGTACCGACCTGAATCGACCCGAGGGCCTCGGCCCGGATCTGGATATGCAGCCCCGGCGTATCCGGGGCGACGGGGGGCGGGTTGGCAAGACCCTCGAACGATTGGCTGGGGTTCGAGGAGAGGCCGGGCCGGATGCCGATATAGCTGCCGGAGAGGATCGTCTCCAGTCCCTGCACCGAGCTTGCCGACAGCACCGGGCGGACAATCCAGAACATGGTGTCTTCCACCAGGTACTCGGTGGCTTCGTGATCGATCTCGGCGACCACCTTGACCTGGTTGTTGCGGAGGTCGGGATGCAGCTCCTTGACCAGGCCGATCGGAATGCCTCTGGCCATGATCTGGGTCTTGTCGGGCACAATGCCCGAGGCATCCTCGAAGGTGATGGTGATTTCCGTCCCGGCATCGACATAGGCGGAATAAATCAGCCAGCCGCTGATCGCCAGGGCGATCAGTGGCAGTGTCCATATTGGTGAAATACCACGAACTTTTTTTACGACAGCGGTTTTGGCCATGGCAGATGATTCAGGAAGAGGTTGGCTTTGCTGCAACTGCTGCGGGGGTATCGCCGGCGGTACAGGTGTCCCACATGATCCGTGGGTCGAAGGTAATGGCGGCGAACATTGTCGAAGCCACCACGATGCAGAAGTAGGTGGCGGCTGGAGCGGTATGGATGGAGGTGAAAAAGCCGAAATCGACGAGCACGGTGAGGAGCGAGATGACAAAGATGTCGAGCATCGACCATCTGCCGATGAAGGCGATCAACCGGTACATCCTGGTTTTCTGCTGCAGCAGGCGAAGGTTGCATGGTGCCCTGGTCGAAAGCAGGATGGCAAGACCTGCAATCTTGAAGAGAGGGACCAGGATGGATGCGGCGAAGATGATCAGGCCGATCAGATAGGAGCCGTGCTGGAAAAAGTAGATGATGCCGTCCATGATGGTGGACCGGTCCGGAACGCCCATGAAATCGACGCGCATGATCGGCAGAAGGTTGGCCGGGGCGAAAAAGATCGCACTGGTGATAATCAGCGCCCAGGTTCGGGAAAAGCTTTCGGGTTTTCGCCGGTGGAGCCGCTCGCCGCAGCGCGGGCAGTCCTGGCCGGCAAGGTCTTCCGGCACAAGCAGATGGCAGATGTCGCAGAGGATCAAACCCCGATCTGCGGCGGACCGTTCGGTATCGTCATCGCGATTCGGATGATCCGGCAGGTCAGCCCGCATTTCCCGGCCCGACCCTCCAATCATCTGCCAGAACAGCTCACGGTCGATAACCGTGGAGATGGCAAGGGTGATCAGCACCAGCAGGGTAAAGCAGATAACCCCCGAGCGAAAGGTGATATCGGAGGAGTCGCTCATCTTGATGACTGTAATCAGGATTCCAAGCAGATAGACCTCGACCATCGCCCATTCTTCAAAATGTTCGTAGAGGCGGAAAATACGGGCGAGTGCGGGAGAAGATCGCCTCCGGTAGAGCTGCAGGCTGATGAAGAAGATGCCGGAAAGAAGCACCAATGGAAAGACCACCGCCGAGAGCAGGACCATAAAGGAGACGAAATAATAATCATTTCGGTAAAAATTCAGGACCGATTCGAGTATATTGGCGCTGTCGCTGAACCCCAGCGACTGAAAGGTCATGAGCGGCAGGCTGATGGCCGGCGGATAGAGGATGAGCCCGGTGCCGCTGAGAGCCAGCGTCTTGGCAATGGACCCTTCGGTCTTCTTGCGCAGTGTGCTGCTGCAACGCGGGCACAGCACGGCATGGCCCGTCGGCGCCTCTATGACGGAAACGAGCAGGTCGCAATCGGGGCAGGCTGTCAATGCGTGTTGTGTGTCGGTCGGTGGATGCACGAAACTACCTGTAAGCAGGTGGGAGAAAGTGTAAAATAATGACTTATTTGAAATAATAACGTCATAGTGGTGGTTTGTCATATGAAAAACGGCTGTGGTCAAGGCCGCTAAAGGTGTAAGGCAAAGATGGAGCGCAAGAACGAACTATCGAAGAACAGATGGCTGAAGCTGACCATCGCCACCGACCCCGCACTGGTTGAGCCGATCGGCGATTATCTGGTCGGGGTCATCGACGCGGGAGTCGAGACCGGTGCCCCGGATGAGGCCAACTACGGCATCGTGACCGGTTATGTGCAGCAGGCGAATCTTACGGACGAGGAGGTCGGTTCGATCGTCGCCCAGGTGACCGCCTATCTTGCCGAACTGGCCAAGGTATTTGCGGTGCCCCAGCCGGAACTCAGCTGGACCATGATCGCCGAGGAGGACTGGGGGACCAGCTGGAAACAGCATTTCAAGCCCTTTGCCATCGTCGACGGGCTCGTTATCGCCCCGACCTGGGAAGAGTACCAACCGGCGGCCGGAGAAATGGTCATCGTCATGGATCCCGGTATGGCCTTCGGCACCGGGCATCACGCCACCACCTGCCTTTCTTTGCAGTTTCTGCAGCAGTCTCTCACCGGCAGTAAAGGACGGCGAGTGCTCGATGTGGGCACGGGCACGGGTATTCTCGGCATGGCCGCCGTCCTCTTTGGGGCGGACAAGGTCCTGGGGCTGGACAACGATCCCGAAGCGGTAACGGCCGCGACCGAAAATGTTCGCCGCAACGGTCTGCAGGACCGGATGGAGGTGAGCCTTGCCCCCCTTGCCGCGGTGAACGGGTGCTATGAGATCGTGGTGGCCAATATCGTCCACGATGTGCTGATCGCCTTGGCAGACGATTTGGTCCGGCTGACGGCGGCGGGGGGTAATTTAATCCTCTCCGGGATCCTGGCGGGCGAACAGGTGGATAATATCGTCAGAGTTTTCAGCGGCCGGGGACTGGTGGCGGTCGAACGGGCGGCGCGCCAGGAATGGGCGGCTCTACTGTTCAGCAATCCTCCGTCTGCACCGGAGAAAAAAGGTTGAGTTGATAGTCGGTGTCGAAGGATAACGATGCCGCAAACATACTGGAGTGAAAACGGCAATGCGAAGATTTTATTTTGATCCGCAGACCCGGAACGGGGACGAAGTTTCGCTCTCGGACGAGGAATCGCACCATATCGTCAAAGTCCTGCGGCTGTCTGCCGGGGAACACGTCGAACTGCTCGACGGCCAGGGTGCGGTGTTTCGGGCGGTGATCGTGGGAACCGGCCGGCGGGTTGCTCTGCGTATTGAAGGCATTGCGGCAACCGCACCTGAGCCGGACAAAACCCTTAGGATCGGCCAGGGGATACTCAAGGGCGACAAAATGGACACCGTGGTGCAGAAGTGCACCGAGCTGGGGGTGAGTCGTTTCACCCCGTTCCACAGTTCCCGGTGCCAGGGCAAACTCGATCCCGTCCAAAGCCGGAAAAAGCAGGAAAGGTGGCAGCGCATCGGCCTTGAAGCCTGCAAGCAATGTCTGCGGCTCCGGGTGCCGCATCTGGACGGACCGGTGAGTTACGGCGAACTGCTGCAGGGCAAGGCCATGGAGAATGATCAGTCGCTTCGCCTTCTGTTCTGGGAAGAGGAAAAGGAGCTGCACGTCCGTGATCTGCCGGAGATCGGTGCAGCCCCGTCGGTGTTTCTCCTTCTGGGTCCCGAGGGCGGCTTCACCCACGAGGAGGTTGAGCTTGCCCGAGCCGCAGGTTTTCGGACCGTGAGTCTTGGTGAGCGAATCCTACGGGCCGAGACCGCATCGCTCACTGCCGTGGCCATCGTTCAGTTTCTCGCCGGCAACCTGTAATAAGGCATGATGACGAAAACAAAAGATCTCTCACCCTCGGCCATTCTTCGCAAGGCTGGTGAAAAACTCTCGTACGAAGAGGCTCTTGCGGCAGGCCATCAGCTGATCGATGTCCGTTCGGCGGCGGAATTCGCCGACGGGTCGATGCCGGGTGCAATCAACATCCCCCTGTTCGACGAGGACGAACGCAGCGTTATCGGCACCATTTACCGCCATGGAGGTCATGCCCAGGCGGTCGACCGGGGTTTTGCCTACGCCGAAAAAAAACTCGCCGACCTGCTGGGCGCTTTCACGACCTACCGGGGCAAGACCCTGGCTGTATGCTGTGCCCGAGGCGGGATGCGGTCGCTTTCCGTGGTCAACCTGCTGGCCCAGGCGGGTTACACCGCCTGCCAGCTGGCTGGCGGCTACCAGCAATACCGCCGCGAGGTCCTGGCCCGTCTTGCCGACTTTCAGCCGCGGCTTATCGTCATCCATGGTCTGACCGGCACCGGCAAGACCAGGCTCCTGCAGCTGCTCCGTCCTGCCATCGACCTGGAGGGGCTGGCTCAGCACCGCAGCTCTCTGTTCGGGGCTCTCGATCGGCAACCGAGCAACCAGCGAACGTTCGAGAGCGGGCTTGCGCACCTCATCCCGACGCTCGGCGACGAGCCTTATTTCATTGAGGGAGAGAGCCGCAAGATCGGCCGGGTCTTCATCCCCAAACCCCTTGCCCTGGCCATGAAACAAGCGGTGCTGGTGAAGATCCATTGCCGCCTGGAAACGAGGATCGCTCGGATCATTGAGGATTACCAGGTGACGGATGAAGAAACCCTTGCCGCAATCGAAAAGATTCTCAGCTCGCTGAAACAGAACATGGGGGCAGCCCTGGTCGAGAAGATGTGCCGGCTGCTGCGAAACGGCGAGCTGACTGAACTGGTCCGCATCCTGCTCATAGATTATTACGACAAACGCTACGGCAAGAGCATGCGGGACTACACCTACGCCCTGGAATTGTCAGCCGAAGATCTGTCCGAGGCGGCCGCGACATTGACCGAATTCCGCCGCTCGCTTCCGTGAAAGAATCGATAGTTACCCCGCTGTAGATCCACCGGCAGACTCTTGCCTGGGAACCACACGAATGACCGACTTCCGGGGAATCCAGCCCTTGCGCTGGGTTTCGTCGGTGACATGGACGAAATCGCCATATTCCTTATCCGGATAGACCAGCCGGCCTTCCTGGATGGCTCCGATGGATGCGGCTGAGGGGAAAGGCGAGACGAGCAGCCGGCCGTCCGGAACAACCACCACCGCGGGATTGAAATGACGGTGGCGGAAAAGGGTTCCGGCTGCGCCGAAGACGAGCACGAGCAGGCAGAGAACAGCCACCGTCCCGTGGGCTTTGCCGGAAAACCGGACCTTCAGTGCGGAAAGTCGGAACAGGGTGAAGAGGACCAGGGCGAGGAGGCTGAGTAAAGCCCACTGGTCCGGATGCAGCAGCCGAAAGGTCCGTTCGGCAAGGGTTGCATCGCCGGCGAAAAGACCGCATTCTTTCCTCAGTAATTCGAGATTGCCGGAGATGTCGGAATCGCCCGGGGCAAGGCGCAG
>MGTI01000153.1 GCA_001799365.1 Desulfobacterales bacterium GWB2_56_26
AACAAGGTTTTGCGTATATCGTGCAACTTGCAGATATATTATCGTTTTATTGCTGCAGCCAAGAGCCGCCCGAGGAGATCGATATCGTGACGACCACGTTTGACGCTCTGCCCGACATTCGCGATGGGTGGCGGAATGTGGGCTGGACGCTGCAAGATGAGGCGATCACCGGCTGGTTCCACCTGCTGGCAGCGAACCGGCACGAAGGCCATGACCTCAAGGAGGCCTTCACCGGGCTTCCCGGTGTCGGCTGAGCGGCTGTCGCGACACTGCACGGTTGCTACAGTTTTTCGTCCGCGCTGTGGAATCCCATGGTGACGACCACCTGCCGTTCCTCGAAATGGTAACCGAAATTTCTCGTGTAATTTATGGTTGTGGCGAGTTGGCCGGTCTCGGCATAGTCGCGAAACGATTTGATGTTATTGGTAAACCAGTGCCAGGCCCGGTCGTTCTGCATGGGTTTGTCCCGGCCGATCCGGATCATCCGGTCCGGCAGCAGTTCCACTTCCGTGCCGAGGAAAGTGATGAGCGAATTGTCAATACCGATATCCTGCACTCCAGGAAAATCCGGATGCTCGATATCGATCCACTGCATTCCCCGGCTGTTGTCTGCAGGGACGGGTCGCGAGATCTTCAGCCGGTCGCCGGTGAGTGGCGTATTTTCTATCAGCTGCAGCCGGGAAATTCGTTTCGCCTCGTTGATCTGATAGAGCAGCTCCGTCCCTTCGGCATCACGCATCCGACCGCCGAGCCACTGCAGGAGAAAGGAAAAATGCAGCTGCATAGCGCCCTCCCGGACCTGAAAACAGATGGTTTTGGTGTCCGGATCGGGTGCTTCGACACCGTCTGCCTCTTGAACCGGCACGGGCGGCTGGTCCAGGATAGTCAGGACCAGCCTGTCAGAGAGATGCAGGGATGCCTGGCGCCAGGTGTTGGGGACAACCACCTGCTGGGGAGCGGCGAAGCGAAAGATCACCTCCCCGGCCTGCACTTCGATGGCTTCACAGCCGGCAAGGGGGAAGAGGGTGGCGTTCTTGTCCTGCAGGCGGGAAAGGATATGCCGGTCCAGTCGGAAGGAACCGTTCCGGTCCTGGTTGTAGAGGATGTACAGCAGCTGGAAGAGTTCGTCCCCGGAGACGAAGGTGCGGGAATCGAGAAGCTCTTTCACCCGCTGCCAGGGCATAGGCTCCGGGGCGGGACCGCTTGGCGGCAAAGCAGCCGGCAGATCGCGCAGCAGGACAAAGAACACCATGGACAGCAGGATCAATAGGGAAAATGCGGCGCTCTTCCGTTTCTTGCGGGGGCTGTGGTTCCGTGAGTCGATACAGACAGGCATATTTATTCCTCCTCGGGCTGGGTCGCGTCGAATTGAGGTTTCCAGACGTGCTTTCCGGTCATTCGTGACCATGTACCCACGCAACTATGTTCAGCGACACGAGCTGCGGCGGCGATTTTTCATACCCTTGGCCAAACACCGGTGGGCAATCGGTGATCACCTGAAGGACTGTATCGACTGGGAACTGCACAACCTTCTGGACGAGCCGCCCCGAAGCCCTCTTGGTCCCTTTCACATCGTCCTGCTCCGCAACAATCTGCTGACCTACTACCAGGGCGCGGTGCTGCAGGCCGCCCTGGAACGCATCATCCATACGATAGTCCCCGGCGGCCTGCTGATCCTCGGCTTCCATGAGCGGCTGCCGGCCGTTTCCCTGCCGTTTCGGCGGGATGAGAGTTGCCCGTGGGTCTATCAATTGTAATGGATTCGGCAAATATCTCTTCCCTTCTGATTCGTCTCATTTGAGTTATCTCCGCTCCGTTTCCAACCCGGCAAATCCGGGCCAGGAGAGGGTCAGGCGGGCGCCGCCCAGGGGGGAGTCACCGATGGTGACCTGACCGCTGTGCCATTTGATGATCCGCATGACGATGGCGAGCCCCAGGCCGTAGCCGCCGGACTTGCGGTCGCGGCTGGCATCGAGGCGGGTAAAAGGCTCAAAGACTCGCTGCCGGTCGGCTTCGCGGATTCCCGGGCCGTCATCGTCGAGATGGATGACGCAATTGTCGCCATCACGCTCGACGATAAGCTGGAGCCGACGATCCGCATGACGAAGGGCGTTCTGGATGAGGTTGCCAAGGGCTCTCGCCAGATATTTCGGTTCAAAACGGGCATGGCTGGATTGCTCATCCAGATGGTAATGCAGTTGGTAGCCGGTGGGGCTGTCGTCGCCGATGGACTCGTCGAGCAGCTGGTGGAGAAAGGGCTCCAGGCGGTGGATGCCGAACTGCAGCTCCGGTCGTTCGCGATCGAAGCGGGCGAAGGTCAGGAGTTCGGAAACGAGGGCTTCCAGTTCGGCCACATCGATCTGCAGTTCCTTAGCGTAATGGGCCCGGTTTTCCAGGTCGACTGAATTCTCCATCAGTTCCAGGCCGAAGCGGAGGCGGGACAGGGGAGTCCGCAGTTCGTGGGAAACGGCGTTGGTGAGTTCCTTGTGGGAGACGATCAGCTGCTGAATCCGCTCGGCCATGGTGTTGAAGGCCGAGGCGATGAGGGCGAGCGCAGATCTTTTCGAAATATTGACCCGGACGCTGAAATCGCCGTTGCCAAAGCTCGTTGCGGCAGTACTTATTTTCCGCAATTTCCGCCAATAGGGAATGATCCAGATAAGTGTCAGGAGACCGACAATGGCGGTGATGGCAATCCATATGGTGAAGTGCAAAAAGCCGAGATCGGGTTGGAGCACTGAAAAGGGGCCTTTGCGAAGGACTATTTCGCTCTCGCCGACCTGGTGGAAGAGCAGTTCGCCGTCGTCGACCACGGCAATTTTACCTTGCCGAAGCTGGTCCAGCAGGTCTTGCGCCAGCTCCAGCTCGGAATAGTCCAGCAAGCCGATTTTGTAGCCGAACTGCGGTTCGAGTTCCTTGATGCGATTCTTCCACTCGTTCATGGGCAGACGTAACAGTTCGAGTTCGAGAGTGTGGAAAGCGCCTTTGGCGAGTTGCCGGTTGTATTCGATAGTTGAATCGTGGAGATATACTTTTGCAACTTTGTCGATTACGGGTCCGAGGACAAACTGGACGAAGAGCAGGGAAAAAATAAGGAAGATATAAAAACTCAAGAAAACACGTTTCATCTGTCGTATCCGGTTGATGCATCATCCCAGGCGTCTTTCACAAACAGATAGCCCTGTCCCCAGATCGTCTTGATCCGCCATGGTTTTGCCGTATTGTCGCCGAGTTTTTTTCTGAGCCTGGAGATGGCGATATCGACCGACCGGTCCAGGCCGTCGTAACCGATGCCCCGGGTGAGTTGAAAAAGGGTCTCACGGTCCATGGTTCGGCCGCCGTTCTGCGCCAGGATCCACAGCAGGGCGAATTCATTGCTGGTCAAATCGACGGGGAGGCCGCAGAGGGTGGCGGTCTGCGAAGCCTGGTTGAGGTGGAGGGCGCCGAATGCCAGCTCTTCGAGCTTGTCGGGTTCGCCCTTGCCGTTGTCCTGCATTATGCCAAACCGGCGCAGAATTGCGCGGATCCGAGCCAGCAACACCCGTGGCTCTACCGGCTTTTTCACATAGTCGTCGGCCCCCAGTTCCAGGCCGACCACCTGATCGGTATCGTCCTCACGGGCGGTGAGCATCAGGACAGGACCGGCATAGTCCTGCCGCGCCTTGCGGCATACTGTGAGGCCGTCCATGCCCGGCAGCATCAGATCGAGGATGACCAGATCCGGTTGTTCAGCGATAATCCGCGTAAGACCGATATCGCCTCTGCCTTCAATGGCGACGAGAAATCCCTGTTTCGCCAGATAGGCCTTAATCAGTTCGGCCAGTCGCACATCATCTTCGACGAGCAGAATGCGGGATGAATCAGGCATGGGTATGCACCTAAGAAGTTGCCGTTCCGTACATTTTTCCGATCAATTTTTTGATCAACGGCGCTGGTTCAGCCGGTCTTGCCGGCAGTTGATCGGATACACACTAGCACGGACCGGGAAGGCAAACTGTTGTTTTTTTGTCATCAACTGTAACAAATTGTAGAAAATCGTCACCGCCCAAGGCGCAACAGGAATTGCATAAGCTTTTATTCCTGTCGCATATTAGTAGCAGTAGGTTAGCTACAAATTGATACAATTTACAACATATTCGCTACAGATATTTCTACAATTGCCAGCTAAAAGATATCGTGAGCATCACTTATGCCTTTGCAGGATTGAAAGGCTTTGCGGGCCACGATTGGATTGAATACAACGTTGACCAGTATGCGATGCCGGATGCGGTTTAATATAAAACAACAATATCAGCAAGGAGAGGAAGCAATGAAGGTAGGAAGAAAACGTGTGATTGTCATGTTGGCTGCGATGAACGTATTGAGTATCTTTGCCGCCGGCGATGTCATGGCCGATGATGTGGTGGAAAAATCAAACTTCGCCCAGTTGAAACTTGGAGCCTTTCAGCCCACCGGCGATCTCGATGATGCCGATTACGATGCGGGCCTCCAGGCTGCCCTGTCATATAACCGATATCTTACCCGTTATCTGGTGGTTGAGGCGGCGGTAGATGGTTTTGGCGTGGAAAACGATAGTCGCGGTGCAAATGCCAGCGCCGGCAGCTATGAACGGGAAGACACCCTTTCGGTAGGTGCCATTCTGGTGACGGTCAAAGGAGAAATTCCAGTCGGTCAGGCCAATCTTTTCGGCGGTATCGGCGGCGGTTTATATTCGGTGACCCTGGACAGCGACATCGAGTCGTCGAGGCTTGGCGACTTCAGCGCCGATGACGACGATCAGGTGTTTGGCGCCCATGTGGTGGCCGGTGTGAATTATGATATCACGGAGCGGTTTTTTCTCGGGGTGGAAGGGATGTACCGCTGGACCGACGATGTGGAAATTACCGAGACTGTCGCTTCAATTCCCGTCGAGTACAACGGCGACCTCAGTGGCTTCTCCGTGTCTGTCAACGGCGGGTTCAGGTTCTAGCGTTCCTGTACCGTCTCGAGGCCTGCCGCTCCCATGTATCCGGCGGCAGGCCTTTTCCGTTTCCCCTTCCCCGTCACTCGTCGAGCTTATCCATAAATGGCGTTCTCATAATTTTCAAGAGGCTGCAGGCCTCCGCAAAGGTTTTTTTCCTGTCGCATATTAGTAGTGGCGTGTTAGCCTGCAAATTGATACAATTTACAACAACTTCGTTACAAAGTTTTCAACGATTGCCGGAATAAAGTCTTATGTGCAGGCGATACGCGCCTCTCGCAGTTTTCGGACACTTTTCCGGCCCAAAGGATGGTGAGTAAGCGACGCCGGAGCATGGTATCAAAAACAATTATCAGCAAAGGGAGGGAGCAACATGAATTTAGGAAGAAAACAGGTGGTTGGAATGCTGGCCGCAGTCAATGTGCTGGGCATCCTTTTCGCCGGCAATGTCATGGCCGATATGGATAAGCCGAATTACGCCCAGTTGAAGCTTGGGGCATTCGAGCCGACCGACGATCTCGACGATGCCGGCTTCGATACCGGCTTTCAGATCTCGGGCGCCTATGGCCGCTATCTGACCCCTTATCTGATCGTCGAAGCGGGGATCGATGGCTTTGCGGTGGATAACGACGTCGACGGCAGCAACGATACTGCCGGCAATTTCGACCAGGATAACACCCTTTCCGTCGCAGGCCTTCTGGTCACCCTGAAAGGCGAGGTGCCGGCTGGCCCCGCCCACGTTTTCGGCGGCGTTGGAGCCGGCTTCTATACTGCCAACCTGGACAGCGATATCGAATCCACGCGGCTCGGCGATTTCAGCACCGATGAGGACGATCAGGTATTTGGACTCCATGTGGTGGCAGGGGTGAACTACGATGTCACCAGCCGGTTCTTTGCCGGCATCGAAGGGATGTACCGCTGGACAGACGATCTCGATATCGATGATACCGTTGCTTCGATCCCGGTCGAATACGAAGGCGACCTCAGCGGCTTCTCCATTACCGTCAACGGCGGGTTCAGATTCTAATCCAGGGGACAGGGGGACAGGGGACAGGGTAGCAAGGCGCTTCGCGCTCAATTGCTGTCACCTGTAACCTGTCACCTGATCGTCGAGTTTATCCAGCCGGTATCTGAGAGTTGCCCGGGAGAGCCCCAAAAGCCGAGCCGCCTTTGAGACGTTGTTGCCGGCCACCTCCATGGCATACTGGATGCACCGCCTTTCCACCTGCTCCAGGCCCACCCGGTGATCGAACACCAGCAGTTTGACGATCTGGTCGAGATCCAGCTCGCCCAGCGGTTTTTCATGGCTTTCGTGGAGAATCACATGGCGGGAGGTGATCTTCTCGCCCTTGGCCAGGATCATCGCCCGTTCAAGCACATTGCGCAATTCCCGGATATTGCCCTTCCAGGAATGGTTATAGAGCATCTCCATGACTTTGTCGGACATGACCGGCGGCCGCCGGCCGAAAGCGGTGGCGAATTCCTTGATGAAATACTGGGAGAGCAGCGGGATGTCATTGCGCCGTTCGCGGAGCGGCGGGATGCGGATGGGAAAGACGCTGATCCGGTAAAAGAGGTCTTCCCGGAACGTTTTCTCCCTGACCATCGACTCCAGATCCTTGTTGGTTGCGGCGATGATCCGGACATCGCTTTGCACGGTCTTGCTGCCGCCCAGCCGCTCGAAGCTCTTCGATTCCAGCACCCGGAGCAGCTTGGCCTGGACGTCCAGTTCCATGTCGCCGATCTCGTCCAGGAAAAGTGTGCCGCCCGAGGCGATCTCAAATTTGCCTTTTTTTAACTGCTGGGCGCCGGTGAAGGCCCCCCGTTCATAGCCGAAGAGCTCGGCCTCCAGGAGGGCATTGGGGATGGCCGCGCAGTTGACCGGCAGAAAGGGGCCCTTCGAGCGGGCGCTGTTCAGGTGGGTGGCCCGGCTGAGGAGCTCCTTGCCGGTGCCGGACTCCCCGGTGATGAGCACCGTGGTGTCGGTGTGCGAAACCTCTCCCGCGAGGCGCAGGATTTCGCAGATTTCACTCGAATTGCCGATGATGTTGTTGAAGGTGTATTTGCCCTCGATCTCGCTCCTGAGGTATTTGACCTCCGAGGTTAACTGGCTGATCTGCATGGCTTTTTCCACGCAGGCGCGGAGCTTGTCCTCGGTGAAGGGCTTGGTCACGTAGTCGAAGGCGCCGAGCCGGATGGCCTCCACCGCATTGTCGATGGAGCCGAAGGCGGTGATGATGATCACCGGCACCTCGGGTTTTACCTCCTTGATATGGTTCAGGACCTCCATACCGCTCTTTTTCGGCAGCTTGAGGTCGGTGATCACCAGATGGATGGTCTCGCTGTCGAAGACCTCGATGGCCTCCGCCCCGTCCCGCGCCTCGAACATCTTGAGCTGCATGTCGGACAGCAGCATCATGATGACCTCGCGCATCCTGGTTTCGTCTTCAATTATGAGTAAATTTGTCATCGGTACCCGGTTTTTTCAGTATGCAGGGGAAAAAGAGGTGGAAGGTGGTGCCGCCGCCTTCCGTGCTATCGATCTCGCTTTCAATCTCGCTTTCAATCTCTATATGGCCGCGGTGCAGCCGGACCAGCTGGGAGACGATGGAGAGCCCGAGGCCGATGCCGTCGTCGCGGAAACTGACGAAGGGTTCCATGATCTTGCCCATGTATTCCTCGGGGATGCCGCAGCCTTCGTCCCTGATCGAGATGATCAGCCAGTCGCGGGCCACGGTGAAGGGGTTGCGGATGGAAATGAACCGTTTGTTGATCTTCAGTTTCTCCGGCTCCTTTTCGGCCCGGATGGTGATGGCGATCGTGCCGCCATCGGGCATGGCCTTGAAGCTGTTTAAAAAGATATTCATGAAGATCTGGCGGATCTGGGACGGATCGGCCTCGAACAGCGGCACGGACGGCGGAAAGTCTCGGACGAAACGATAACCCTCCTCCCGGTAGCGCTCTTCGGTGGCGGACAGGGTCTCCTCCAGGAGGCGGACGATATCCACCTCACTGAACACCGGGGTGGCAGGCTTGGCGAACGCGAGAAAAGTCTTCAGGGTGTTGTCCAGGCGCATCACCTCGGCCATGATGAAGCTCGCCGCCTTTTCCCGCATCTCCCAGGGCCGCTGGCGGTCGAGGACGATCTGGGTCGAACCGAGGATAATGCCGAGCGGGTTCTTGATCTCGTGGGCGATGCCCGCGGTCATTTTGCCCACCGCCGCAAGTTTTTGTTTGTCCTGGAGCTCGGCATAGGTGGATTTCAGCTCCACCAGGCTTTCGCGCAGCGACAGCGCCATCCGGTTGAAGGACCTGGCCAGGTCGCGGGCGATATCCGGGTCCTTGATGGCCACCCGGTATTCCAGGTCGCCGCCGGTGATGCGCTCGATACCCTGCTGCAGCCGGAGGAGCGGACTGATGATGGTCTTGGCCAGCAGATAGCTCAGGATGCTCGACAGCAGGATGGCGATGACGACGAGCGTAATGGTGGTTTTCTTGATCACCTGGATTTTCTTGAGGTAATCGGAAATCGACAGCGTCACCCCCACCGTCCAGTCCTTGTCGGGATAGCGGGCATAGGCGGTGAAATACTGCTCGCCGCCGAAGGAGGTGCGGCCGAAGCTGACGTTTCTGCGGGTGAGTTCGGCGAGGCTCGCCCGCAAGGGGTCCAGCCGGTCCGATTCGCCCGGCGGACCGGCCAGCAAGGGATGGGCTATGATATGACCGGTACTGTTTTCGAAGATGTAGGCGACGCCGTGGTTGCCGATATCGATGCCCTGCAGGAATTTGGAAAAGGCGACCAGATCGATATCGATGCCGCAGACGCCGCGGAGATATTTATTTTCCGTAAAGATGGGGGCGGAGACGGTAATACCCGGTTTTTGCGTCGAGGCGAAGAGATAGACGTCGGTCCAGTTGATGCCGTGGCTGGCCACGGCGCCTTTGTACCAGGGGCGGTTACGGGGATCGAAGATCTTGTGCACCTCCGGGCTTTGCGGCGGCACCATGAGAAATTTGCCGCGCTCGTCGCCGAAGTAGATATTGACGAATTCCGGATGGTCCTTCTTGAATAGATGCAAGTACTGGAGCAGTTCCCGGTCATCTCCCGAGTCGATCAAACCGCCCGCAAAAAGCGAAGCAAGCAGGTTGACATTATGGGTGTGCTGAGCGAGAAACGAGGTGACGCGTTTCACAATCTGTTCTGCCGTGCCGATGGTGTACTGTTCCATCTGGTCTTCCGCCACCTTCAGGGCCTGCAGATAGCCAACATAGCCGGTGCCTGGAATGAAAATGACGATCACCAGGACGAGGGCGAGAAAAACCCGCAGATGAAATGACTGCCGGTATTTCCTGAGGGTGTGTTTCAGCCTCATTGCGTCCCTCCCGGAGTATCCGCCTGCCGTCGGTAATCGGACAGGGCGAGGAGAAGGTCGTTCTTCAGGATGCCGTCCGCATCCGGTTTTGCTAAGTATTCCCGCACCAGCCGCTCACTCTTGTCATCGAAACCGTGGTGTTCGATCAGGACTTTCAAGGCGGCAGCCGCAAAAACCTCATCCGCGCCGGCCTTTTGAATGGCCGCAAACGACTGCCAGGCCTGCTCCCGGCTGACCGCATGGCGGATGATCTCCAGATGGGCGATATCCGCCCAGGTGAGGACGGTCTTCGGGTATGAGGCGTGCTGCTTCAGGTCGGGGTCTGCCGCGCGGATCGTCAACCAGGGTACCGGACCGACAATACTCAGCTTTTCGTTCGGGTAGAGGGTGATGAGCCGCTGGTACCAGCTTACCCCCTGCTGCCCGTCGGTCGCCAGGTCGGAGGAGATCCAGCCGAGGTACCAGAGCGCTTTGGCGGCGATGGCCGGAAGATCCGGATACTTTTCGAGAACGCCGAGATAGCTGTTCCTGGCAAGCAGATACTGGTTTCTATCGGCCAGGCGATAGTCATCGCCCAGCGCCAGAAAAGCCAGCTCCAGCGCCGCCATGGCCGCCTGC
>MGTI01000154.1:0-3545 GCA_001799365.1 Desulfobacterales bacterium GWB2_56_26
TGTCCTCATCCACTATCGTGTTCATGGCAATGACCTTGCCTGACCCTGCCGTCAGCTTCTCGAATTCGGCGCGGCCCACCGCCACGGTATAACCGTTGCTCTTGGCGGTTTCGATCGCCGACGGCTTGGCCTCATCCTGTGTGTCGGTCGGCTGGGCCATCTGGCCGCCGGCAAAATAATCGAAGCCGGAGGAGGCAAGCTGCAAGGAGATGTCATACATAAGTTGGCGGCTCGGCACATGGGCATAGAATGCCGCAGGCGTTGCGTGGTCAAGCGACACCGTGCTGAGAACACCTATCTTCCGGCCCTTCGATTTGGCCAGCTCCGCTATGCTTTGGTAGGCATTTTTCCCGTCGGCATCCATGCCGATGACGCCGGACTTGGTCTTGAAACCGGTGGCGATGGCCGTGGCCGTCGAGGCCGAATCCGGAATGACGCTCGACAGATCGTAGGTGGTGTTCATTCCCTGGGCCGGGAAGGTGTTCATCACCAGTTTGGCCTCTTCCGGCCGTTTCAACCCTTTCTGATGAGCCAGATAAAGCTCCGCCGCATTACGCTGCGCGATTCCCATCCCGTCACCGATGAACAGGAACACATACTTGGCTTTCTCCGGATTCGCCTCGGTTGCGGCCTGGGCCCAACCGATTCCGTTGCCGACCGAACACCACAGGCCGACACCCACCAACGCTGCAAACGCACCTCTTTTTCCCTGAAACATGCCTTCTCCTTTTGAACTGATTTGAACATCCGTCGTTTTAACGATCGACTTGATACGACAACATGAAACATCCCGCCATCATTAATCCGTCAGGTTCATTAAAGAAATATCATGAGATGATGAGACTTTTGTTACAAGTCCTCCCGCAAACATGCCTTCCTGTTCCCGGCAACCCAATCCTTTCTTAATTCTATTCTTTCTCTAATTTTTCCCGGTCAATATTCGTGGAATCGTCAGGCCGCCGGCACTATTGGAAGAGACCCGCGGATTTTCCGTTTGAACGTAATTGCAATATCTCATGTCTCGACTCCGAGTATCGTTATCTGCCGCCATCTTATCGATTCTCCTCATCGGTTTTTCCCCTGCCACGTCCTCTCCCGGCCAGAAGTTTCCACCTCCTCACTCGGCCTCTTCAACCTTTGATCTCGATTTCTCCATCTTACCGGACGATGTCCGCAACGACTTGAAGAGTCAAGGCTTCACCCTTGAACAACAGATGGGAGACGAAAGCGCCATCCACCTCTCGGCGGAAAAGGGTCGGCTGAATATCGTGACTGACGGACCGGCCCTGGGTGTATTGGTAAAGAAGGACCTGCACATCACCCATCCGGAACTGCTTGAAATCACCTGGGGGGTAGAGCGGTATCCGCAAGGTGCGGATTGGCAGGGCGGGAGGAAAAATGAGGCGGTGATGGTCGTTCTTTTTTTCGGGGATCCCCTGCCGGGCAACCAGTTTTATCTTCCCGACATGCCGCTTTTTCTAGGCATGTTCCTAGGCGAGAACGACCTTCCGCGGACGGCCTTTGCAAGCAAAAATTACTCGGAAACGGGAAGATACGTATGCATGGAGAATCCTCCGGCGGGGCGAACGATCGTTACCAGGCTGGACATCCGCGACGCTTTCCGGGACTGGTTCGGCAACCGGGCCATTCCTCCGGTTACCGGTATCGCCATTGAAGTCGATACCGGAGATCTGTCCGGAGAAGCAGTGTCTTCTTCGGCCTTTATTCACCATATCGGCCTGATCAAGGCCGACTGACAGGACCATTGCCATGCTTTCCGTCGATCAAGTAGTCACCGAGTATTATCCGGCCCTCAATGAGCGAAAATTCACCGGCCCCTTCGTCAAGACCCTGCTGCGCCGCCTGTTGCATGAACGGGCTTTTCAGGATTTTGCCGAACGCTACCCGCACCTGCGCGGCATCGAGTTCGTCGAACAGGTCCTCGAATATTTCAACTTCACCTTCGTGGTCGCCGACCGGCAGCGGGAAAATATCCCCACTTCGGGCCGGCTGATCATCATCGCCAATCATCCCATCGGCTCCCTCGACGGACTCGCCCTGCTGAAGTTGGTCCATGAAATACGGTCCGATGCAAAGGTTGTCGCCAACGACCTCCTGATGACGATTCCGCCGCTGCGCTCCCACCTTCTGCCGGTGAAAAACATGACCGGCACGAGCAAAAAGACGGACATCGAGCGTATCCTCGACTCTCTGGCAAGAGAGGAGGCGGTCATCATCTTTCCCGCAGGCGAAGTCTCGCGGTTTGGTTTTCGCGGAATCCAAGACGGCAAATGGCAGCGCGGCTTTCTGAAGATCGCCGAACGGAGCCGCACACCGATCCTGCCCGTCCATATCGACGGACGCTGCTCAAAACTCTTCTATCTCGCTTCGATCCTCGCCCCGCCGTTATCTACCGTCATGCTCGTCGGCGAGATGTTCGGACAGGATCGAAAACAGATCCGGATGACCATCGGTTCGCTTATTCCGCACCATGCCTACAGCTCCGTTGCCACCAACAGGCACGAAAAAGTGAAACTCTTCAAAAAGAGCGTCTACCGCATCGGCCAGGGGAAAAAGCCGCTTTTTCTCACCGAATCGGCCATTGCCCGGCCGGAACGGAAAGCCGACCTGAAAAAGGAGGTGGCCGCAGGCGAGCGGCTGGGCAAGACGCCTGACGGCAAAGCCATGTATCTTTTTACACCGGCGGATTCCTCGCCCGTCATGCGGGAGGTCGGCCGGCTACGCGAACAGGTCTTCCGGGCGGTCGGCGAAGGGACCGGCAACCGGCGGGATCTCGACCGCTTCGACTGGTACTACCGGCATCTCATTCTCTGGGATGACGAGGATCTGGAAATCGCCGGCGCCTACCGGTTTGTCGATGCCGGCCAGGTACTGGCCGAAAAGGGCGAGGACGGCCTCTATTCGGCGAGCCTCTTCCATTTCGACCCGGAAAAGTCCTATTTTCTTAAGAACGGCCTGGAGCTGGGACGCAGTTTCGTCCAACAGCGCTACTGGGGCAAGCGGAGCCTCGACTACCTCTGGTACGGCATCGGCGCCTTTCTCGCCAAAAACACCCAGTACCGCTATCTCTTCGGCGCGGTCAGTATCAGCAGCGCCTTGCCGCCGTTGGCCCGGGAGCTCCTCATTTATTTTTACAAACTCTATTTTGCCGGGAATAGCGAAACCGTGGGCGAAAGCTGCCGGTCCCGCAACCCCTTCATCTTCACCTTGCCCCTCCAATCGCTTGCCGCGGAATTTGCAGGCAGTGACTGCCGGGCCGATTTCCGGCGGCTGAAAACCCTGCTCGGCAACCTGGGGGTGGCTATCCCGCCGCTGTACAAGCAGTATGCCGAACTGTGCGAGCCGGGCGGCGTGGTCTTCCTTGACTTCAACGTCGATCCGTCCTTCAACAACTGCGTGGACGGGCTGGTGATCGTCGATCTGCACAAGCTGAAAGAGCAGAAACGGAAGCGGTATATCGAGGAGACTATCCTGGTTTAACTGCAGCGGTCAGCTTTCAGCTCAGTAGGGTGTGCTCCACGCAC
>MGTI01000154.1:3580-5145 GCA_001799365.1 Desulfobacterales bacterium GWB2_56_26
CAGAAACCGAGCTGACCGCTGATTGCTGAGAGCTCAATACTTACAAAATATTGCTCGCCAGCTCCGCCAATTCCGAACGTTCACCCTTGCGCAGATCGATGTGGGCATAGAGCCGTTGACCGGCCATCTTATCGATCAGCGTGGAGAGGCCGTTGGAGTGGATACCGAGGTACGGATGATCGATCTGGTTGATATCGCCGGTGAAGACGATCTTGGTCCCTTCCCCCGCCCGGGTGATGATGGTTTTGACCTCATGCGGCGTAAGGTTCTGGGCCTCGTCGACGATCATGAACATCTTTACCAGGCTGCGTCCGCGGATATAGGCGAGCGGCTCGATAGCCAGCTTGTCCTCTTCGAGCATGTTCTGGAGGCGCCGGAACATTTCGTTTTTTTCCGGGAACTGCCCACGGATTACACTCAGGTTGTCATAGAGGGGCTGCATGAACGGCTTGATTTTGCTGGTGATATCGCCAGGCAAGAAGCCGCTGTCCCGGTTCGACAGGGGAATGATCGGCCGGGTCAGCAGGATCTGGCGGTATATCGTTCTGCTCTCCAGGGCGGCAGCGAGCGCCAGGAGCGTCTTGCCGGTGCCGGCCTTGCCGGAAATCGTCACCAGCTTCACCTCAGGGTTCAACAGGGCGTGAACGGCGAAGGTCTGTTCGACATTGCGCGGGGTGATGCCGTACACGCTTTCCTTGTTCACCCGCCTGATCACGTAGCCGTTGTCGCCTTCCGGATTCGAGCCGTATATGGCGAGGGCCGATTTTTTACCGTTACGCAGAACCAGATACTGGTTGGGCAAAAGGGCCGGTACCGGGCTGTACTCCCGGTCGGTCAGCTGCCCCTCCTGTTCGTACAGCCTGGCGATGAGCTCCGCGGGCAGATCTTCCGCGTAATGGCAACCGGAATAGGGGTGGGCGGGATCGCGGACGTAGTCGGTGGTGTAATCCTCGGTCAGCAGCCGGACCGAGCGCGCCTTCATCCGCAGGTTGACGTCCTTGCTGACGATGACCACCTGATGGTTCTTGTGCTTATGGGAGATATGGTAGGCGATGTTGATGATTCGGTGGTCCTTTTTCTCCGCGTTCGGAAAGATGATCTTCAGGTCGGGGTGCATCTCCTTGTCGAGACGGATGGCAAGCACTCCCTTCCCCTCGCCGAGGGTCATGCTGCCGTTGAACAGCTTACTGGTGCTCAGCTTGTCGAGCTCACGGACAAACTCGCGGGCATGATAATTGATAATCTGGGTGCCCTTCTTGAATTGGTCCAACTCCTCCAGCACCGGAATCGGAATGATGATGTCGTGTTCCTCGAAATTGTAGATGCAGGTGCTGTCGTGAAGAATAACGTTGGTGTCCAGGATGAAGATCTTTTTCTTTCTCGGCATAGTACTCCTCTTGGGCGGCAACTCGCCGGCGGTGTTGGAAACGAGAGATTCGGGTTGTGAACGTTGCAGGCTTGCAGGCCTGTGCAGGGAGCTTGCCCTGCACATGTTAGAAAAAGAATAGAATCCCTTAAGGCCACCGTTAGCTCCTGTCGCAACCTGCGCCTGCGGCTCGCCTACC
>MGTI01000154.1:5444-17410 GCA_001799365.1 Desulfobacterales bacterium GWB2_56_26
TTGTCCATGTCTCCGACGTCCATGCCCAGTACAATCCGGAAACGGACGGCGCCACGCCGGTCGGCCGCATCCGCGGCTATTATGAAGCGGTGAAAAAGGAAAATCCTTACACCGTCTTCACCGACGGGGGAGACGATTACGAAAAAGGCTCGGTTGCCGAAGAATTTTCCCGGGGACAATCGACCCGGGACGTCGTCAAGGCTTTAGCCTACGATGTCCGGACCCTCGGCAATCACGACTTCGCCTGGGGCATTGAGGAGCTGATGCGGTTCAGCGACGATCCCCGGGCGGTGGTGCTGTCCGCCAACTCCCGGCTGGTCGGCGAAAGCGGCGCGGCCTTAGCCAAAGGCAAACAAGGCAGACAACCCTGGACGGATTATGCGGAACTGCAGGTGGGATGCGTAAAAATAGGCTTTTTCGGCCTCACCACCAGGCCCTACGACTCGACCGGCCGCCAGCATGACGGCCCCATTTATCCGGAGCACCCCGCCCTCGAGTCGGATTACGACCACCTGAGCATCGCCAGACAGATCATCAAGGAACACCGGCAGGAGGTCGACCTGCTCGTCCTGGTGAGCCATTTAGGCATCACCGACGACATCCTGTTGGCCGAGGGAACGGACGGCATCGATCTGATCCTCGGCGGCCACAGCCACACCGTCCTCGATAAAGCCATCCAGGTGAAGACCACCCAAATCATCCATCCCGGCTCCAATGCCGAATACATCGGCCGCTACGATCTTCAATACGACCTGAAAAACAGGGTCATTGCCGAAAGCAGTTACCGGCTCGTCGAAAACCTGCCCGGCGTGATTGCCGGAAGCGACAGGATCGACCGGGCGGTAGCGGACATCCTGCACCGGTACCGGCCGCCACTGGACGAGACGGTCGCGGCGGTGAAGAAAGTGCACGGTCGTCCGGAGATCGCGAAGATCGCCGCCCTTGCCGCCGCAAGCCGCCCCGGCGTCGATGCAGCGTTCGTCAGCCCGGCAAGTGTCTGGCAGGACAACTGGCGGGGGGGCCTCACCCGGCAAGACCTTTTCGACACCTTCAAGGTCGAACGGGAACCGGTGGGAACCACCGGCAGCAGCAGCCTCTATCTGATGCGGGTAAAGGGCGCGGACCTGCTCCTGGCCAGACAGGTGCTGCGCGATTTCGCCTACTCGGGCCCGGAGAAAATCGCGGACTGCGACTTCTACACCGTCGCCGTGCAAAAGGCCCAAGCCCTCCGGCAGGAGAATTTCTTCGGACGTCCGATCTCCCTTCTGCCGCCGCAGCCCGCGGCCGAGCTGTGGGAGACGGTCGCCGCCTTCGCCCTCGACCGCGGCATACATGGCCTGACCCTCGATGGGGAGACCCTGTCGATCGGCGATGCCCCCAGCCTCTTTGCCGGCGCGGGAGAGAGACCTTACCTGCCGGGCGACGGCCGGCAGCCGCGTTCGTAAGATAAAGCTTTCACCAGTCAGCTTTGTGGGGTGCGCCCGGCGCACCAATAACTCCACCTTTTACAGAAAGGAAATAACATGTCGATTGCCACCGCTCCCGTATCTCTCCCCAAAATTCTTCCCGCGGTTGTCTTCAGCCGTGGAACCGCCTGGCTCTGCAGCCTTGCCTTCAGTCTGCTGTTTCTCCTCGCCCCCGCCCTCTGGAACGGCTTTCCCATCGTCTTCCACGATACCGGCGGCTATATCGACCGCATTATCCAGATGAACCTCGGGTACGGTCGCTCGTTTTTCTATGGGCTGTTCCTGTGGCTCACATCGCTTGGCTGGTGGTCGTTCTGGGGACCGGCGATCATCCAGGCCCTGGCCGCCGTCTGGCTCATCCGGCTGGTGCTCCGCTGTCATGGCCTCTCCTCAGGTCCCGTCACCACTGCCGCCTTTGCCGCAGTTCTCAGCATTGTCACCGGTATTTCCTGGTATGCGGCCCAGCTGTTGCCCGATATCCTCGTGCCTCTGACGGTCCTTGGTCTGTGGCTTCTGGGCTTTCGCCTGCAGGACCTGAGTCGTGCGGAACGGCTGCTCCTGGCCGTCATCGCCCTGCTGGGCATGCTGTCGCACATGTCGTGCCTGGCGCTTGGCATGGGGCTGGTGATTGTGGCCGTACTGGCAAAACTTGCCGGCACGCGGTGGCGACTCCATCTGCCGGTGCACCTCTTGCCACCCCTGGCAACGGTCATGACCGCCGTGATTCTCATGCCGCTGGTGCACTTCATGTTGGTTGGCAAGGTCGGCTACACCCCCGGCGGACCGGTCTTCATCTTCGCCCGTCTCGTGCAGGATGGTATCGCTCAGAAGTATCTTGCGGAACATTGCCCGATCGAGGGCGTCAAACTGTGCGATCTGCAGCACCGTTTACCGAAGACAGCTGATGAATTTCTGTGGGGCGATTCGGCTTTCAAGGAAATCGGCGACTGGGACGGCGCGAAAGCTGAACTCAGCTCTCTGGTGCGCGAATGTTTCAAGACCTATCCCAGGGAGGTGATCTGGTCATCTCTGGTCCTTACCGCTCAGCAGATGGTCCTGGTCGGCACAGGCGACGGGCTGGATGAACATCACTTCCATGCCCGGGGTGTCTTCGCCTCACTTTCCCCGTCGGTCGCCGAGCAATACCAGGCAGCCCGCCAGCAGCAGGAACAGGTCACCCAGGCCTTGTTCGACGGCTTGAACAAGGTCCACATCCCCGTGGCCCTGCTCTCGATGCTCGGCCTGGTCCTGGTGATCTATTGGGGATTGATGAAGAGGCAGGTCGATATCGCCGGACTTGCAGCGTTCGTTCTGCTCAGTCTTCTCGGCAACGCCTTTATCTGCGGGGCCCTTTCCAATCCCCATGACCGTTATCAAAGCCGCCTGGTGTGGGTCGCGACCTTCGTCGTCATGATGGCCGCCCTTCGCTGGCGGCATTTGGGGAACGAAAAAAATCGGCGATAGCGGCTACGCTGCCGACAGATACCCGCCGGCACCCTTTTCTTCCGGTGCCGGCATGCCTTGCTGCATCGCCGGCGAACCAATCACAGGAGCAAGGGAGATGCAGTTCGCAGCCGGCCGCAGGGGAATCGAGCCGGCCTCAACCATTTCCCGAAACGGCGGACTGGCAGGAATCGACGAGGTGGATATTGCCGGCGTATCGAGATACCGCATCCGCTTCATCTCGCTCCGGCCCTGGGTAACCGTATCGAGAATCAGGCCGCAGGCGAAACTGAGAAAGCCGATAATCATCATACTCATCGACAACACCGCGGTGGGCACCCGCGGCACCAGCCCGGTTTCGATGAATTCCTTCAGGATCGGCGCCATCAAGCCGACCGACGAAAGGCCGAAGAAAACGGCGACGATGGAAAAGAACGCCATCGGCCTCTCCTCTTTCACGAAATTCAGAATTCTCCACAGGATACGTATCCCATCCTTGTAAGTGGAGAGTTTGCTGGACGACCCCGCCGGCCGGTCTTTATAGGCCGTGGCGATTTCCGCCACCGGCATGCGCAGATGCAGGGCATGGACGGTCAGTTCCGTCTCCGTCTCAAAACCCGACGATAACGACGGAAAGCTCTTCACATACCGCCTGGAAAAAACCCGGTAGCCGGACAGCATGTCCTTGAGGCGATTGCCGAAGGTCCAGGCGACGATGCCGGTCAGCATCCGGTTGCCGAAGCGGTGGCCGGGGCGATAGGCTTCCTTGATGTCGGTGACCCGAGCTCCGTTCACCATGTCCAGCTGATGGTCGATCAGGAGGCGGATCATGCCCGGCGCAGTGCCGGCGTCGTACGTGGCGTCGCCGTCGACCATCACATACACGTCGGCCTCGATATCGGCAAACATCCGCCGGATCACATTGCCTTTGCCCTGCAGCGGTTCGAAGCGGACAATCGCCCCTGCCGCCATTGCCCGTTCGACCGTGCGGTCGGTGGAGTTGTTGTCATAGACGAAGATCCGGGCGTCGGGCAGATGCCGGCGAAAATCGTCGACCACCCGAGCGACGGTGGCTTCCTCGTTATAGCAGGGAATCAGAACGGCGGTTTCCAGAGGTCGGTTTTTCATGGGATCACGGGAAAAAGATTGATCGGAGACCGCAGGCATGGCGGCGGATTTCATACCACCGTAGAATCCCCCCGTTAGGAAGATGTTAAATGTTTATTTTGACTCCGTGGGAGACAACATCCATAGGGTAAATTCGCCGGCCTCCGCTCCTTCCGGGATGGCGCTCTCATTTGCCATCGGCCGGTGGTGCCGGCGGCCCCCAGGTCAGGCCAAGGAACCTGCCGATGTGGATGAAGTGGTCCCGGGGACCCAGGATGCCAAGGTCGGAATTTTCTCCCCAGATCGGGCTTCCGCGGACATTCGGGTAGCGGTCCCAGTAGGCCCTGGCGAGAGTCTTTTCCGCCTCCGGATCCGGAGCCTCGGTCACTGGACGAAAGATCCGTCCCTCCTTTCGGCCGTGCTGCCGGTAGTGGTCCCGCGGCCCCCAGATGCCCATAGGCCCGTTTTCGCCCCAGTAGGCATCTTCGCGCACGTCGCGGTAGCGGCGCCAGTAGCTGTCGGCGAGAAGCCGTTCCTTCTCCGAGTCGGGAGTATTCGCCCGCACATAATTACTCACGAACTTTCTTTCTGTCTGCCGCCTCGGATCCATGAGCGGCGAGTGAAAAAGCCCCTCGAACCAGAGGAGGGTCGCGATGAGAACCGCGGCGACGCAGACAAGAAGGCGTAAGACCCCGCCAGGTCCCGGCAGTCCTGTCAATCCCTTGAGTCGCCCACTCATGGCCGCGCCTCCAGTTCAAGCCAGGGACTGCGCCCCGGACCGTCCGCCTCGCGCACCCGCAGGCGGAAAGGGCTGTTGGGGACAATCCAGGTCTGCCAGTAGCGGCGGTCGATGGTGCCGAAATCCTTCATTGCACCGCGCACCGCCATGGTTCCGGTCAGGGCCTTGCGGCCGTTGCCCGCCCGGTAGTCGAGCAGGTAGTCGCGGTCCGGCGCCCCTGACCATTGCAGGATAAAGCTGCCGGCCAGTTCCTCGTAGGAATACGAACCGGAACGAGACGGCCGCAGCCAGCCAAGCATGCCATCCCCCTCCTCCGCATTCCGGTCGTGCGGCCCGGATTTTATGGGGTTTTGCACCCGACTTTCGATAGCCGACCGGAGCAACTTTCTATGGGCGGCGGCGATGTCCGGACGGGAGGCGGCAAGATCGATGGTTTCGCCGGGGTCACGGGTCACGTCATAGAGGGCGAACAGCTCGGTGCCGCCCGCCAGGACGCGCAACCGCGACTTCCAGTTGCCCTGCAGGCAGGCGTATTCGAAATACCGCATCCTTCCCGGATCGGGTTCAGCGAAGCCGCCGCTGGCGGTCATGCCGAGCCAGGGGCGGCTCCCTGTCTGCCTGTGAGGCTCCTTGGGCGCAGCGAAAAGATCCCGGCCTTCGAGCCTTATCTGCGGCGCGATCCCGAGACGGGCGAGGATGGTCGGCATGATGTCGAGATGGGAACTTATTTCGCCGGTGCGGGCGGTGCTGCCCAGATGGGCGAATTGTTCCGGCAGCCAGATAAAGAGCGGCACCCGGACGATCTCCTCGTGGAGATGACCGGCCAGGGTGGTGGAGGCGTGGCCGGTCATGCCCCGCTCGCCGTGTTCGTCGCCGTGATCGGCGGTGACAATCAGGATGGTGTCGCGCCCGCAGCCCGAACCTTGCCAGAATGCCCAGAAGTCGGCAAACCACCGATCGAACTCCCGGATCCTGTTTCTTTGCAGCGCGTGGATGCGAGCTACGTCTTCCCGGGAAAACGTCACCTCATCATGGAGAATGGAGGCCTGGCTGCGCACCTTCTCCAACCGTTCTTTCGCATCCTCCGGCCAGTCGGCGGGCAGCGGTTCCGGGCCGTAAGGCAGATGAGTGTTGACGTAATGGTACCAGAGAAAGAAAGGCTGCCCCTCCCGCCGCCGTTCGGCCAGCCACAATGCCGGGTCCGGTCCCCGGCTGTTGATGGTGAACCCAAGATTTTCGTAGATGTCCATAGCCATGAAGGGCTGCAATCCCTCCACCACGTAGCCGGCCTCGGCCAGCTGCGCCAGGGGCGGAGAGATGCCTTGCGCCACCGACTGGCCCCTGGTGTGGACCCCGGAGGCAAACGGAGTGAGTCCGGTGAGCAGCGAGACGATATTGGTCGCCGTCCAGCCGGAAACGGCCCGGTGGCCGGCAAAGCGGTGTCCCGTCCTGGCGGCACGCAGCAGATGCGGAGTACTTTCCTCGTCGACCAGATCGTCGCGAAGGCTCTCGACCGTCAGCAGCACCACCCTCGGGCGCCGCCTGTCCTCTGCCTCGTTGAGGGCGGTGAGGGCGAAGATGCCGAAGATCAGGCTGCACAGGCTAAAGAAAAGAATTTCTAAGGTTCTAATAAAAAGCGATCTGCAGACCATTGACGGCGAGCGGGTAAAGAAGAAAGAGGAAGGCAACCACGCTCACCGGCACCACGCCGTGGCGAAGCGTTGAGCGATCGCCCGCAAAATAACAAACCCAGACAACCATCGCCGCCGCGAGAGGCAGAAAAGACCAGGCGGGGAGAACGTCGTGGCGGTGGACAATCAGCGGGACAGCCATGGCCGGAACCGCGGCGGCAAGGCCTAGTAGATAGAGGATTTGCGACCAGGGCCAGCCGGCAAAGCCGGTCTCTCGATCGTCTGTACGCCGGCAAAACAAATTGAGCCCGTGCCACACCAGGCCACCGCCGACGGCCGCGACTCCATTGACCAGCATGTCGCGCAGGCCGTAGGTCCTGGCGGGATGAATACCCTGCAGCAATTCGTCATGAACGCCGTAAAGGCAGGAGAGCATACATGAAAAGACGAGAAGGTGCTTTCCGCCGATTCGAAAGGAAAGGGCGTAACGGACGTACAAAGAAAGCAGCAGGTATTCCATCACATGAATGCGCTTGACGGCGATCTCCGGGTCCGGCACGGCCAAAGCGCCGAGACAGCAGCAGAGGCCGAGAATTACCGGCAGACGGCGGATGGATGAAAGGTTACCAGCGACGCGGTATCTGAGGGAAAAGAGGGCGGCCAGCAACAGCACCGGCAGTACGAACGGAGAGATGGCGAGAAAGCTGCCGCCGAGCTTTTGATTGACCAGTTGATAGAGACTGTAGAAATGCACAAAAACTACGACCAGAAGCCCGCAGCCGAGATGGTGGAGCAGGATGAAGCCATGGCCGCCCATCGTGTTTGCATGCGCTTGTCTTGGCACGGTCGTATTCCGTTTTTATCCCATGATTATTTATCGCCGGGGAAGCCAACCGGGCAAGGGAACCGATTATTGCCAGCCGGCGCCCGAACAGGCAATCCTTCTGCATTTTTCCATATTCGCCCCACTTTTGCATCCTATTCTACCTCTCTCTGCCATCCTTTTGCCCTCTTCCACCTTGATCCGACTGACTTCCAGGTCAATGATCTGCGGCCCATGGAAAAGAAGACAGTCGATTTCCGGGGAGAGGCCGATCTTCTCCTGGCTCAGGCGGAGCAATCGACACCAAGGAGGTTAATGATATCCATGACAAAAGATGAAACAAGAAAACAGGGAACAGAAGATACCCCTACCTTGAGGTTGATTATCCTCGATTTATCGTCCATACTCAAAACAGGAGAGTGAACGTTCATCTGTCTTCCACCGTTGGTTTCTGCCATGCCCGTAAAAACAATGCAGAAGTTGACCTACAAGACCTCTCTCCGTATTGCCCTGCCTGCATTCTTCACCATTCTGCTCTTTGTCACAGCCATTTTCTATATCCTGCTGCCGCAACTGGAACAAAGTTTTGTCAGCCGAAAACAGGAAATGATCCGTGAGCTGACGGAAACGGTCTGGAGCCTTCTCGAATCCTATCATGAACGGGAACTCACCGGTGAACTGACCGTGGAGGAAGCCAAGCACCGTGCTGCCCTACGGATCGCCAAGCTGCGGTACGGCCCGGAAAAAAAGGACTATTTCTGGATCAACGATATGGTGCCGCGAATGATCATGCACCCCTATCGTCGCGACCTGGAAGGGCAAGATATTTCCCTTTTCCAGGATCCGAACGGCAAATATCTGTTCGTCGAATTTGTCCGGATCGTCAAGGAACAGGGTGCCGGCTACGTGGATTACATGTGGCAGTGGAAGGACGATCCGGTGAAAATCACCCCGAAGCTATCGTATGTGAAAGGTTTTGCACCTTGGGGATGGATTATCGGCACCGGCATGTATATCGATGACGTCCATGCTGAGATCGGCGAAATTCGCACAAAACTCACCATCATCTCCACCGGCATCCTGCTGATAATTTCATCGCTTGCTTTTTATTCCATCCGCCAGTCCATATTGGCCGATCGGGAGCGGCTGCGAATTTTTCTGGAACGGGAAAAACTGCTGCATTCCCTGGAGGAGAGCAATGAGAGGTTCCGCAATCTGGTCGAGACAACCAGCGACTGGATCTGGGAGACGGAGCAGGATGGCAAATATACGTATGTAAGCCCACGAGTAGAGGCTCTGCTCGGTTATCCACCCAAGGAGGTGATCGGCAGGACGCTGATTGATTTCGCCTCTCCCAATCAGGCAGCTCTGGGCAGCGCCTCATACAGCCAATTACTGCAAAGCGGTCAGCCGTTCAACGGATTCGAGATCACCTGTCTGGGGAAGAAAGGACAGATTGTTGTTCTTGAAACGAATGCGGTGCCGATCTTTGGCGATCAGGGTGAACTGTCAGGCTACCGGGGGGTTGCCCGCGACATCACCGAGCGAAAGATAGCTTTGGAAGCGTTGAAGAAAAGCCGCGACGATCTCCATGCCAGCCTGGAGGAAACCGTGGGATCACTGTCGTCCACTGTCGAAAAACGCGATCCCTACACCGCCGGCCATCAACAGCGCGTCGATATTCTGGCCTGTGCAATCGCCAGAGAGCTTGGTCTCGGCGAGGTCCAGATTGAGGGACTACATATCGCAGCGCTCCTCCACGATATCGGTAAGATCACCCTGCCCTCCGAATATCTGGCCAAACCGGCAAGATTGTCCCATGAGGAGCGGGCCGTTGTGCGCTGCCATCCCACGGTCGGCTTTGAGATCCTGAAAACCATTCATTTTGCATGGCCGGTGGCCGAAATTGTGCATCAGCACCATGAACATTTGGATGGCTCCGGCTATCCCCAGGGTTTGACAGACGAGGAGATTCTACTGGAAGCAAAAATCCTTACCGTAGCTGACGTGGTGGAAGCCATGTCGTCGCATCGCCCGTACCGACCGTCACTCGGGATCGAACGGGCCCTCGATGAAATCCGATCAGGCCGGGGAATCCGGTATCATGCACCATGCGTCGACGCTTGCCTGTACCTTGTCCTTCACAAGAAGATAGCGTTTGGCGCGGAAGATAACAGCCAGGAATTTCAGTAATCCGGAGTTGTCATCGTGTCCGGAATCGAAAACCCCAAAATCAGGAAGTAAAACCATCACTTCAGTTGACTATCCTTGCTACCTCTTCGATTGTAAAATCCAACTGTCTTCTGCGTTTTTTCCCGTTCTGATTGACATCTTACACAACATCGAATGCCGAAGAAAACCGGAAATACGGCAATGATTGGGCACGTGGAAACATAATATGCACCAAGCACTCCCGCTATGCCGCCCGACGCACCGACCGTAGGTACACGTCAAAGAATTCCATCTCACCGCAGTACCTCAAGCAAGAAACCGGCAAAGGTGGAGTCCTAACGCAATGCACATGCTCAAACGGCATCTATTTTGCACCGCCTCGCTCTGCACCTGATCTATCGAGAATGTCGGGAGTTCCATCTCCATCTCCATAATCCTAGCTTTACTCGGAGCAGGTGATTTTAACCAGGTTTGGTGCCTCTTACGAGCCGCAGCAACACCCGTCGCACAGCAGGGGAAGAGAATGCCTAAAGAACGACACATGAAACCGGAAGGGTAGCAGTCCAATCCGTCCACATGGTCCCAGCGTCTGCCGATTATCCTGCTGGCGGTGAGCAAGCCAAGAAGGTCAGGCTCTTAACAGAAATCGTTGAGGAGGAACCCCATGCATCTCGACAACATTCGGTTCACCAAAAAGGTGCTTATTTCCCTGGCGCTCCTTAGTTTATTCCTCCTGCTGGGAGCGCTTGTCTGGTACTCGGTGCAGATGCTGCTGCTGATTTTTGCGGGAATTCTCTTGGCAACATTTATCAGAGGAGTCGCCGGTTTTCTTTTCGGCAGGCTCCTACCCCTGCCGGAAAAGGCAGGTATCCTGGCCGCACTGGTCATCCTGCTGGCGCTTCTCTGCGCTTTCTTCATTCTACTCGTTCCTCAACTGCTGGACCAAGGCGAGAAACTCGCCCAGCAATTGCCCGAGGCCCTGAAGCTTTTGCAGGAAGAAGCCGGCCTGCCGCCCAGCTGGGCCCGGGAACTCTTTGAGACGGCAAAAGATTCGGCCGCCATGGATTCGACCGGGAAGATAGCCCGACGGGCAATGGGGCTGTTTGCCACCACCCTGGGAGCGATTACGAGCCTCTTCATCATGCTCTTTGTCGGGCTGTATCTCTCCTTTTCGCCTCACTACTACCGGCAAGGCATTCTGCAACTTTTTCCGGGAGAGGCCCGCAAAGGCGCCGAGCAAGCCCTTCAAGCCCTGAATTACACGCTGTCGCGCTGGCTCATCGGCAGGTTCGTCGGCATGCTGCTAATCAGTGTTTTCACCTTCATCGGGCTGCTGCTCCTGAATATCCCCATGGCTTTGGCCCTGGCCACCCTGGCAGGCCTTCTCACCTTCATCCCGAACATCGGCCCCGTCATCTCAGCCGTACCCGCAATCCTGCTCGGATTCACCGTCTCGCCGATGTCCGCTCTTCTGGTCGTCCTGCTGTTTGTCGTCATTCAAGGTATCGAGAGCTATTTGATCACCCCCATTATCCAGCAACATGAGGTCGCCCTGCCGCCGGTGTTGACGCTCAGTTCCCAGGTTGTGCTGGGAAGCACCCTGGGCATTCTGGGACTGGCGCTCGCCACGCCGCTGACCGCCGCCGCGCTGGTGCTGGTCAAGCTGCTCTATGTGGAACGGGTCTTGGGGGATGAGACGGGGGTGAAGGGGATCGATTCATGAGCCACAATAACGATTTCACACTGAGGTAATTGGAGGCGGCGGGATGATAAGCGGAATAAACAGCCTGATCGACAATTCTTTCACCAGGAGGGACGTCAAAAACCACAAAACTATTCAATGTCGGGTCGAATACAATGCCTCGTTCATCGGTAACCGCCGAGGACCTATTCGGTTCAGTCCCGCAGCAGCGGAACAATGAAGAGAAAGCATTAAATAATCCGGGTACGGATTCGGTCCTGTTTCATCGGATAGGGTCTTGTAATGGGAGACGGGATCTACGAGAATCGCCCAACCGTGAATTGTCGCCCAACAGTGAATTGCAGCTATCGGGAGGAAGCCGGAAGCAGTGATCCGAACCGATGAAGCCCTTCTCGCTGGCATTATTTTTGAACGTCTTAAAGATACACTCGAAATAAACAAGGAGGCACATCGTCCACAAATTGAAAGCAAACATTCTGGTTCTTCTTGTCATCTTCACTCGTTGCTTAACTGTTTTGGAATTCCCCGATTATGTTCTTGCTCAAGAAGAGGTGTATTCAGATGGTGCCTTGAGGACGCGGGGTTAGTTACTGCATGTTCTCTGGCACTATTCCTGAGGAAAAGGATCGCTTTTTCAAAAACGAAACATGACGCTGTGACTTCAGTTATGACTGGTTAGGAGTGGCTTCGGAAACAGCCGCTCTTTCATCTGCCCAGTGAAGGAAACTTGCAATTGCTTCTGTCCTATGACAACGAACAAAACTCAATGCAGCGCGGTAAACGGGGATGGAGCCCAGGGAGATCAATGGAGATTTTCGATATAGTTGGACCAAATAAAGCCCTCAGTATCTTCGGCATAAAACTTGTTGGAGTTACGGCGGAA
>MGTI01000155.1 GCA_001799365.1 Desulfobacterales bacterium GWB2_56_26
CAGGATTCTATGGATCACGTAATTTGTCCTCCTCGCGCCCGAGGCGCCCATGAGGACGCCGCTTCGGTGTTCTTGTCAGTTAACCGGTCGTGTTATTGTTAGTGTTATTTTGCTGCGACATCGGGGTGAGGATCGGTAAGACTCACTGTCTGGTCGATCGGGCGGTGGTCACTTCCCGGAGTAAAATCAATCAACCGCGTTCCCGTCTTCAGTGAAAACAATTCTGTCCAAACAGATCTTCCACTTTCAACCAAGAACGCAGTCGACAGAGCATTAATTAGAATTGAAACGCAATCCCCCGCCGATGCGGCCATAATCGGCCAGATCGTCGAATTGATCGAACGCTGCGCGGCCTTCGGCAAACAGGGAAATGTTAAAGTGGGTAGCAGTGGGTCTGATCAATAGCTCTTAATTTTCAGACCGTTCTCCACCGATTTTACGTCCTTGACCCCACTGGCTATTTCCTGGGCGCGATCGACACTCTTCTGTGAACTGACAGTGCCGTTCAGTTTCACTACGCCATTTGTCGTGACAACGTCGATCTCGGCCACTTTAAGCAGTGAGTCGCCGACAATTCCTGCTTTAATCCTGGCGGTAATGGCGGCATCGTCCAGCGACGCCGCGGCGCTTTCCACTTTGTTGCTCATCGTCGCCCCGACTGTCTCCATCTTTTTCCCTGCTGCTTCAACGGTCTGGTCAACCTTTTTCCCTGCCTTTTCAGCTGGTCCATCCTGTTGACAATTGGTGAGTACTAAGACGAGTGCACATAGAACGACGGTTAAATAACGACTGGTTTTCAAATTCATTGCTCAACGCCTCCTGCAGTTAAATTTTTCCCAGTACGAGCAGAATCAGAACGATCACCAGTATCGTCCCGAGCACGCCGCTGGGGGCATACCCCCAGGAGCGACTGTGGGACCAGGTCGGAAGAACGCCTAATAACATCAGAACCAGAATGATGAGTATGATTGTGCCAAGTGACATATTGCTACCTCCTATTGTGTTCAAAGAAGGCAGGGCCAGGCATTCACCTGAAACCCGGCCAGGTTATTTTAAAACCAGACTGTTTTTAACGGAAACGACACCTTTCACCGACGATGCGAGTTGCCCGGCCTTGGCGACAGCCGCCGTCGAATTGACAAAACCGCTCAACTGCACGACTCCCTTGTAGGTTTCAACACTGATCTGGCCGATCTTCAGATCCGGATCGTTGTAGATAACCGACTTGACATTGGCGGTGATGACGCTGTCATCAATGAACTCTCCCGTGCTTTCACGGGTCGCGGTTGACGCACAGCCGGCGATCATCACTGCAAATAATAGGCTTACACAAAAACGTATTGTCCAACTTGTCTGACTTTTCATGACCGATCTCCTTGGGATTATGTGTGTCCGCCGGCGCATCGAAAACTCAAATCGTTTCGTTGCGGACTCCGACAATTGTTGCTCATTTATGCCCTTCTTTTTCTTTATGCGACTTCTGGCCACGAGGTTTATCGCCGGGTCCACCGTTTTGCTCGTTCTTGCCTGGCCCGGCTGACTGCTCTTTTTTTGCTCTTTTTTCTGGGCGGATTGTCGGTCCCTGTTTCTCCCGGCCTTGCACTGTGGCAACATGAACGGGCTGTATTTGCCTGGTGGCGTTCTTGAGCGCTTTTTGGTGGAAATTGCTTGCTGACTTTGGATTGGATACTTCGCCAAGACCCACCAGCTTGTTGCCGACTTTCGGCTGTGTTATCGAGACATCCCGGTCGAGCCTGCCCGGCTTACTTTTGCGCACGTTTTGCAGAAAGGCGGAAGAGCTGACTTTCCGAGCCTGCCGCGACAGCTTTTCATTGTGCTGGATCCTATCGCGGACCACCTCATGTGGTTTTCGTTCTACTTCGATGTTGCCAAAGTTGTGCCGTTCTCTGATGGTCTTGTAATTGTCGAGCACCCTGTCATCCACAATGGCCGCCGCCCGGTAGTCTCGGGTAATGGTCTCTCTGGAAATGTTGGCGAGCCTCGAATCCCTGTAATTTCTAGAGCTGTAGAGTCTATCCCGATTGACCACGATCGCCCTGTCGAGATAACGGTAATTGCCGATGTTGATGTTGATATTAGTGGTGTTTATGACGGTATTCCGGGAGCCCCAGCGTCGATGGGAATAATAGCGCTCATTCCAGGCGAGCGGCACCCAGCCGATCTCTGCACCGGTATGGATCCACCCGACTCTGCCGGGATACCAGCCGAGCCCCACTGCTAAAAAAGGACCGCTACCGACTCGCACTTCGGCAACCGGGGGCGCCCAATACCATAGGTTGCCGGTATATATCCAGTTGCCGTAATGATGGGTGACATAGCCGAATTGCTCATCGGGAATCCAGGTGTTGTCGCCGTGATAATCGGTCCACCGACCGGCGGTGAACGGCGACCACTCCGCGCTGATACTCGTAGGACGCCAGAATCGACGGGTGGCGCCTTCATACCGGACTTCTTCCCACCGGCCGTTTTCTTCGAGGACATAGGCCTCATCGCGCAGGGTTTTCGGCAGATATCTGCCGGAATCTCCGGCCGTTTCCTGCCATTTACGCCAGAGCCTGTCACGTTCGACATTCCAATCGTCCCAAACGACATCGACATTGGCTTCATTCGATGTCACCTGGTTGCCGTCGGCGACGATGGATGAACCGGAGATCACGTCATATCTTTTCTGATTTCCGGCATGAACAAAATCTACTCTCCCGTTCAAGGTGACGACTTCGAGGGACTCATCACCCACATAGAGGTCGAAGGTGGTTTCACGATCGGCGATCACATAGCCGTATTCGGTCGTCACCTTTATAACGCCTTTTGCACTCCTGTTATAAAAACGGGCGATGCCGGAGGCCATGTCGGCTTCGGTGACATCACGCTTGAGAGCGATAAGTTGAATCTGGGTGCTGCCCCCTGTCCGTATCCAGGTGTCGTTGGGGATGAGGAACTCGGCTTTGGAATCTTCGTCTGAATACAGGGCGTCGTCCAGGCCGAAAGGCGCGTCCTTCACCGTTGCCACCCAGTCATTCTCCTCGGAAACATAACGCAGCAATTGCCCTTCAACGTGCGAAATGTGTCCTACCAGGACGTCCTCTCCGCCGGGTGGTCGCGGCGGAGAGGACCGGGCTGAGGCGATGGAAACAAAGGCAAGGAAGAATATTACCGACAGACCGGCAAAATTTTTAGTCATAAGACTCCTGTTTATCTCGGCGTGGTCGAGCAATTTCACGCGTATTTTGGGGGTCGTCGCTTGCGATATTTCACAAGGTCATCGCCTCTATCTTCTAAAGCAAGGTTTGTGCCCTTCCGGCAAATAGCGATCATGATCGGGTTTTGTTGCATATTCATGTAGTTGCCGGACGGGAAAGAAAAATTCACAGACGGAAAAATGTTGCACGCAACAGAATCGTTGCTTTTGTTTTTGTTGCATGTCACACATTTCCTCTCTTTCGATGCATGGCCATTACAGGAAAAAATGGAGACCGATGCCGAAAAATTCCTCAACTTCGCGAATATAAAACTGGCCGTTGGGCGATCGGCCTTTGTAGTATTCGAACATCAGCTTCAGCTTGCGGCTGAGGAAATCCGGATTTTCAAACTGAAACCCCGCCCGCAGCGAAACATCCGCCCGCCAATCGCTTTCTTCCCGGCTCTGGACATCGACCGCGGCAATCGGTCTGAGGGCACCGTTCCACCAGGCGTTGTGACTATTGAACTCAAGCCCTGACTGGGCGATCCACGGTTTCAGATCGGATGGATCGCGGTCGAACAGATAGCCGCCGCCCCCGTAGAGTCGGAAACCGTAGGGGAGATGATAGGAGAGGAGGGTGTCAACGCCTTCATAGCTCAGATTAATGCGCTGCTGGGTTCGATCATTGATCAAAAATTCATCGCCCAGATGCGAGCTTTGGTGAAAGATCCGGGTCATTGCCGAGAAATTGTTTTTCTTCAGCGACAGGGGTAGGGCAACAAAGTAATCGGCATTGACCAGGTCATGCGACTCTGCATCCAGGTCGAAAATGGAAAAAACACCGGCGTGAAGACCCACTTCCATGAGGGAGCCCCATGGGCCGCCGAAACGATAGATGCTGAAGGTCTCACCGAAGGTGGCCGAGCCTATCTTCTCCAGCCGGTCGTTATTGAGATGGTGCTGGTAGGATGCCGAAAAGTGCGGCCAACGGGGATCGGCGAGGAGGGAATTAAAAAGCAGGTCACGTGGCAGGAAAACATTGACTTTTGGTGTGAATTCCCGCTGTTCCGTCTGAGCCACAACTGCACCTTCCCTGGTAATCACCACCTTTCTGACGCCATCGATTGTGGAAAGTGACGTTTTAATCCTATCGTCAATTACATCCGAGGCTTCCAGCCCTTCAATAGTGATAACGCCATCCTGCACTTTCAGCGATTCCGCGGTGATTTGAAAGTCCCTTTGCAGAGTTGCGGCGGCATAGCCGCGAATGTATTCATCGCTCGTCGGAAGCGCGGCTCCAACCGGCCGGGAGGCGAGGAGCAGAAACAACAGCACCCCGGCAGCCAGAAGGAGCAGGGGGAAGAGTGAGGTAAGAAACGGGTGGTTCATCAATCTTCTGGCAATGGTAGAGGTGCGGTGAAAGGTAGTCATGAGCTGCCCTCGCGGTAATTTGGATGTGGAGGTATAAACGGTACATGTCCCGGTGCAGCAAGCGGCCGGTCCGGAATGCCGTCCGCAACCGGATACAGGGAGGTCATAACCGGAGCGGAGCGGAGCCGAAGGCCGGCTAAGGTTTTTTGGTAGACGTAAAGAAGCCGGCGAGGGCTTTGGCCGTTTCCCCGATAACCACGGCATACGAGGCGATCTGGTCGGCTGTTTCCATGGCCTTGCTTGTTTCGCTGAAGCCTGTTCGGAGATCCTGGGTAATCACCGCCACATTTTCCGAGGCTATGGCGATATTGGGAATGGCTCGGCTCAATGCCTCCTGATTTTCTTTCAGGATTCTGCCAATATCCTTCACCGCTGCATTCACGTTTCTCATCGTCAGGATTGCATAGCCGCCGACCGCGGCAACAATCAGAAACATGAGCAGCAGCCCCACTTGACTGTAGGTGATATATCCTTCCATCGGTATCTCTCCGTTTGGCATCTCTTATGTGCTCCGGTATCAGTTCTTTTTCGGTTCCATCTTTTCGAGTTTTGCGGATAGTTCCTGGAGTGGCT
The DNA here is from genome assembly GCA_001799365.1 of Desulfobacterales bacterium GWB2_56_26. Lineage (GTDB taxonomy): Bacteria > Desulfobacterota > Desulfobulbia > Desulfobulbales > Desulfocapsaceae > Desulforhopalus_A. The sequence continues at coordinate 5,207 of MGTI01000155.1, forward strand.
CTTTGGCCGCATCGTCACATTTTCCGCCGACGGTGCAGAGGCAAGCGCCTTTTTCTTCAATAGCCTGAACCAGGCGATGGCCACTTGCTGAAACATTGTCTTTAATTTTTTCCCAGGCCTCGCTGCCGCGCCTGCCGACATCCTCACGGGTATCTTTGCCGGCCCGGGGTGCGAAAAGTACCCCGGCCACTGCTCCGACAGTGCAGCCGATGGAAACACCAAGTGCCAGCATCCCGGCTTTATTCCGCTGTATTGCTTTTTCGCGATCGCTTCGGGCATGAAGCACCCGGTTTACCAATTCTCCGATAATCATGGCTGTTCCTCCTAATTTGATTATATTATTCAACATTTCGCCCTCCTTTCGGCGCAAGCCAACCACCAGACATTCATTGTGATAGCGCAGGTTTTTTTGTCCCACCGTTGGTGGTTCTTTATATATGCCGTAGGTATCGCGATTCATGCTTATCTCCTTGAGGTAATGGTTGGTTAAAGGTGGTCCTCTCACGCATACCGGGCATTTTATTCTTCAGACTATTTCATTTTATGTGACGGCTGGTCTTGAATTCCCTTCTTTTTTTACAGCAACTCTTGTGCCGAGGAGGCAGAGAACCCTTTTTTGAAATTTATATGATGTAAGTTCAGTTAGATGGGGGGTAGATCGAGAGCAGGATAAACTGCCCCGGCGATATAAGAGCGTTGCGTGCAACAGAAACGTTACATTTATTCCTGTTGCATGTTACACTTCAAAAAAATGTTGGGACTCAAGAAAAAAACGCGAGGTGTTCAGATGATAAACCGGATATCGGCAGAGGAGCGTTTGGCTGAACTACGCCGCCAGGCCGAAATAAGAAGCAGCAAAAGCGCATCCGGTACGAGCCGCACACCATTCGAACAGGATAGTTTGGTCCACGATCTCCAGGTGCATCAGATCGAGTTGGAAATGCAGAATGAAGAACTTTACAATACTCAGGAACTCCTCAGCGAATCCCTGGAAAAATATGCCGATCTCTATAATTTTGCACCGGTCGGCTACATCAGCCTGGACAGAAATGGCCTGATTCTTGAAACCAATCTCACCTTTTGCAGCCAGATTGACCGGGAAAAATCCCGCCTGCTCAATACTCCCCTCGGATTTTACGTCGCTGCAGAGGATCGTGGCGAATTTCAATTCCATCTCGAGCACGTTTTCACTTCAGATGAACGGCAGACATGCGAACTTCGTATGGACAAATCAAGCGACCCGGAACTGTATGTCCAATTAGTCAGCATCCTGGTGCATGATGGCGATGGCACCGAGTTGTGCAGGACTTCGGTAACGGATATTTCAGTCAGAATAGATATCGAAAAGGAACTCGCCAAAATCAATGACGAACTGGAAAAAAGAGTGGCAGAGCGGACCGCCGAACTTTTTGAAGGCGAAAAGAAATTCAGAAAGCTCTCCCAGGAGTTCCATGCTCTGTTAAATGCCATTACCGACACCTTGATCCTGTTTTCCCCCGAGGTGAAAGTACTGTGGACCAACGATTATAACGCTGGGAATGTCCATGAGAGGGAGTTAAAACCCATCGGGCAATACTGTAAATTGCTGATTCATGGCCATGCCGCTCTTTCGCATGACTGTCCGGTAATACGATGCTTCAAAACCGGATTAAAGGCAGTTACTGTCGCACATTACAATGGAGCAGTGCTCGACCAGCGGGCATTTCCCATTAAAGAAAGTACGAAAGTGAGCAGTGTTCTTCTTTTAGTAAGCGATATTACTGAAAAAATGACCATGCAGGCAGAAGCGTTGCAGGCTGGGCACATGGCCTCCCTGGGGGAGTTGGCTTCCGGTGTAGCCCATGAAATCAACAATCCCATCACCGGCATTATCAATTATGGCCAAATACTGATAAACGAGTGCCTCCCGGACAGTATGGAAAAAGATATCGGCGAGCGTATTGTCAAAGAAGGAGATCGCGTTGGCCGTATCGTTAAGACGCTGCTCTCCTATGCCCGTGATGGACGGGAGATAAAAACATCCATCGGTATTCCTGCCATTTTGCAGGAATCGATTATTCTCACCCAGGCGCAAATGCGCAAGGAGGGCATCGATCTGCAGATAGACTTTCCCAACGATCTTCCGGAAATCCATGCCAACCTGCAACAGATCCAGCAGTGTTTTATTAATATCATCAATAACGCGCGCTATGCCTTAAACGAAAAGTATCCGGAAAGACACGAAGAAAAAAAACTGGAAATCACCGCTCTGCAATGCACTGTCGACGACCTTCCTTACGTCCGCATAATTTTTTGTGATCGGGGGGTGGGTATTCCTGACAATGACATCCCCATGCTGACCAAACAGTTTTTTTCAACGAAACCATTCGGCAAAGGGACCGGGCTTGGCTTGAATATCACGGAAAGAATAATCAAGGATCACGGCGGCAACTTGCGTTTTGAGAGCGAGAAAGACCGTTTTACCAGGGTTGTCGTGGAGTTTCCGGCCTGTAGCCAAGGTGAGGGAGGAGGACAATGAATGCGAGAATTCTGGTCATCGACGATGAGAGCTCGATCAGGTTTACCTTTGAAAGGTTTCTACGGGCCGCCGGCTATATAGTCACGACGGCGGAGAGCTGCGGCGAGGCTTTGGCCCGGATCAATGAAACACATTTTGATGTAGTCTTTGCCGACATTATTCTCGAAGACGGCACGGGAATCGAGATTCTGCGCAAAATCAAGGCGAAGGGTTTGACCTGCCCGGTGATCATGGTAACCGGCGATCCTGGTGTCGAGACTGCTGCCGAGGCTATGCGTCTGGGCGCATTCGACTATATACCCAAGCCTATTAACCAGGAGTCGTTGCTGCACGTCGCCAGGACTGCCTTGAAATATAAGGTGGTTCATGAAGAAAAGGAAAGATACCGCACCAATCTCGAAGCTACCTTCAGGAGCGTCAAGGATGCCATCGTCACTGTCGATAAGAATTCGGTGGTGCTCGATTTCAATGAGGCGGCCATCGACATATTTGGGTTCTCTCCTGAGGACCAGGGCAAGCCTTTTGGTTCTCGGGCGAAAATGTGCGACGGTAAATGCGAGGAGATCCTGATAGGCGCCCTGGCCAGCGGCCTGCCGGTGGAAGTGGACCGGATCGAATGTCTTTCCGAAAACCGCAAGCGACGGGTAGTCAGTATCAGGACGTATCCGCTGCTCAGCTTTCAAGGTCAACCCACGGGTGTCGTTATGGTATTACGTGACGATACTCATGTTGCCGACCTTGAAATCGAATTGAAAGAACATCGTCAGTTTCATCGTATCGTCGGTAAAAGCGGGCCGATGCAGAAGATGTACACCTTGATAAAGTCCCTGGCCAATGTGCAGACGACCGTTCTTGTTACCGGCGAAAGCGGGACGGGCAAGGAGCTGGTCGCCGAAGCCCTGCATCTGGCCGGGGACCGCAGCCATAAGCCCCTGGTCAAGGTCAACTGCTCGGCCTTGCCCGAAAGTCTGTTGGAGAGCGAACTGTTCGGCCATGTCAAAGGTGCGTTTACCGGGGCGATCCGGGACAATATCGGCCGGTTCCACCGCGCCGATGGCGGCACCATCTTCTTCGATGAGATAGGAGATGTCTCGCCCAAGGTTCAGTTGAAGCTCCTGCGCGTCCTGGAAGAGCGGGAATTCGAGCGGGTCGGAAGCTCTGCGCCGACCAAGGTGGACGTTCGGCTGATTGCCGCAACGAACAGGAACCTGCTGGAAAAGGTCAGTCAGGGCGAACTGCGGGAAGACCTCTACTACCGGCTGAAGGTGATCGAGATCAAGCTTCCCCCCCTCCGCGACCGGCGAGAGGATATTCCGCTGCTGGTCGAGCATTTCCGTAAAGGCTTCAATGTCAAATTCAAGAAAAACATCGAGGCGATATCGGCGGATGTTCTGAAGGCCTTTCTCCAGTATTCATGGCGGGGCAATGTTCGGGAACTTGAGCATACCATGGAGCACGCCTTCGTCCTGTGCAACCGCAATATTATTACTTTTGACAACCTGCCGTCCGACTTCGGGAATGCTCCGGAAATAGTGCGACATGGCGCCCCGGCGACTCCTGAGGCCGATTTGCGGGAAGTCGTCGACGCTCTGAACAAAACGGATTGGAATAAGGCAAAAGCGGCCCGATTGCTGGGAATAGACCGCGTGACCCTCTATCGAAAAATCAAAAGATACCATATCACTGAAGCGGCCTCGCGAAATTGAGGTGTGACATGTTGCACAAAAAGAGCAACTCTTCTGTTGCATGCAACACATTGAGATTTCAGGAACATCTTCTTCTCAACGATGATGTTGTCAACGTAAGTGTCTGGATAACCATACTAAAACACTAATGTTGCCGTCTCCTGACAGCAGGAATGTACTTTGCTAAAATAATTGATTGTGACGTAGCCGGAGAAGCAGCTATTTCAGTCGAACCCCTTTCTGCAGAAGAGGAAACTTTTGCAAGGAGAATACATGAGGGCGGATATACTTGTCCTGGATGATGAAGAATCCATCCGATTCAGTTTTCACCGATTCCTCGCCGCCGAGGGACACATGGTGACAACCGCTGCAAGTTATGGCGAAGCTCTGGCAAAAATGGATGAGAGAAATTTCCACCTGATACTTGCCGATATAACTCTCGGCGATGGCTTCGGCATAGATATTCTGGGTGAGGTCCTGCGGAGGATTCTCAAAACTCGCGTGATTATCATGACGGCCTATCCCACCACGGAAACCGAGCAACTCAGTTCTCGTCTGCAGGCCGCCGATTACCTCATAAAACCGCTGCGCCAGCAAGGGCTTCTCGATTCGGTAAAAAAGGCTTTGAAAAATATGGAAAGTAGCATGGATGAAAATTTTGAATACCGGCGGCGGAGGCCTTCATGACAGCAAAGAAAAAAGAAACAGGGAGGAGGGCAACGACGGCTGCACCGGCCCAAATGCCTGCGAAAAGTATCGCCTCCTCTTTCCCCATTGTCGGTATCGGCGCTTCCGCCGGGGGGCTGGCGGCCTTTGAGGCGTTTTTCAGCGGTATGCCCGTCGAGGGCGATCCCGGCATGGCCTTTGTCCTCGTGCAACATCTCGCGCCGGACCATAAAAGCATTCTTTCCGATCTGGTCAAACGCTACACGCGCATGGAGGTTTTCGAAGTTACCAATGGGATGAAAATGAGGCCCAACTGCACCTATATTATCCCGCCCAACTACGACATGGCCTTGCTGAACGGTTCCCTGCAGCTGCTGGAACATACTGTGTCTCGCGGGATGCGGATGACTATAGATTTCTTCTTCCGCTCCCTGGCCCAAGATCAGCGCGAGCGGGCCATCTGCATCGTGCTGTCCGGTACCGGCAGCGATGGCTCACTGGGCGTGCGCGCGGTCAAGGGCGAAGGCGGCATGGTCATGGCCCAGAATCCCGAGTCCACCGAATTTTCCGGGATGCCGAGCAACGCCATCGCCACCGGTCTGGTAGATTATATTCTGCCGCCGGCCGAGATGCCGGCCCGGCTTATCGCCTATACGGCTCATGCCTTCGGCAACAAAAATCGTCAAAAGAGAACCTTGACCACAAGTTCCGAGGATATCCTGAAGAAGATCTGCATCCTGCTGCGTGACTCTACCGGGCACGATTTCTCCCAATACAAACGCAACACTCTCATCCGCCGGGTCGAACGGCGCATGGCTGTCCATCAGATCGGCCGGGCGGAGGAGTATCTCCGCTATCTACGGGAGTCTTCGACAGAGGCCCAGGCCCTCTTTCGCGATCTGCTGATCGGGGTAACCAATTTTTTCCGCGACCCGGAGGCCTTCGCCGTCCTTGAAACCCAGGTTATCCCGCAACTCTTCGCCGGCAAACCGGCCGGGGCACCAGTTCGTGTGTGGGTCTGCGGCTGTGCTTCCGGCGAGGAGGCATACTCCATCGCCATCCTGCTCCAGGAGCATCTGGAAACGTTGAAACCAGCCTTCAAGGTCCAGGTCTTCGCCACCGACATCGATCCGCGGGCCATCGAGCAGGCTCGCTCCGGGATCTATCCGGCCAGCATCGCGGC
>MGTI01000156.1:0-8880 GCA_001799365.1 Desulfobacterales bacterium GWB2_56_26
AGCAAAGAAACACCAGAGATACCAGTCTCCCGCATATGGCAGATCAAGAGGAAACTGCGCGATCTTGTAGCAATCACTTCGCACCATAGCGCAGGGAGATGCGATGCAATTCGATGACAGAAGACGCACGAAAAACTCGTGACCTTTGAAGATCCGATCACTTTCGCCGTGGAAAGACCATGGCACCACATCTGTTTCCTCACCATCTTGCAGAGCCTTGGCCGGGCAGAATATGTAGCCAACATCAGGGTGATCATCCATCATCGCCACATAGCGCTCTAGAACATTAGGTTTGCTCAGGCAGTCATCAGCAGAAATCAGCCATACGTACTTGCCTTTGGCCATGCCTATACCTTTATTGTAGTTGGCAAGGTGTTTTAGGTTAGATTCGTTCCTGACATGCTTAACTCGTGGATCACGAAAAGACTGCGCCACCTCGGGCGTGGCATCGGGAGAGCAGTCATCCATGATGAGGACCTCATAATCTTCAAAGGTCTGGGCTAGGATGGAATTGATGCACTCGGGCAGCAAGTTCGCTAAGTTATAACAGGGCACAACAAAAGTAACTTTTGGATCCACTCTTTACCTCTCAACGCCTATTCATTGTTTTGCACAAAAACCTTAAATTCATATCATCTACCGAAAACGACCTGTCCTCAGGTTGTTTCTATGAGTTCAGAGTATTCATGTTCAGTCGACACATGATGCGTCGCAGTGGCTCGAAGACAAATCTTTGCCTGTCTTCCCGGGTGAGGCCTACCAAGAATAGCACGGTGACGGCTCCCGCCCCGGCCAGAATTCCCTGAAACACCAGTTGGACAAGGGTTTCGGGTTGCCCCGTAAGTTTGAGGCTACTCATTATGACCGCCTGCAATACACCCGCTAACAAGGGCCGTATGCATGCATTCTTAAAGAGGAGAAATACTTTGAAACCGAGCAACTTTTGCAGCAGCAGCGGTATGACGATCAAATCAATCACCACCGATGTTACGACAGTTGCCGCAGCCACACCAGGAAGGCCATAAGGACGAAGAAGGATTAAACTGAGCGACAGATTGATGATCGATCCAAATATGAGTGCTGTGGCTACTGTTCGTATATTGCCGGTGCCCATTATTATTTGCACGGCAATGGTGGCGACGAAACTCGTGGCAGTGCCAATCAGGAGAATTTGGAATATCACTGCTACGGAAGTGAATGGATCGCCGCTGAGATACTTGTCGCCGATCCAAAGACGGTAAAAATCATCAGCCCAGAATGCCGCCAGCAGTACCACGGGGATCATTATCAGCATCATGAGACGCGAGGCCTTATGGTACAGGCTTTCGAGCCCGACCAGGTTACCCTGAACATGCATTTCGGTTGCGGCGGGGTAAATCACCTGGGGCACCGGAGAAAGAACTGAGTTTACCTGACGGTAGAGACCCGTGGCCAAGGCATAATGACCGACTGCAGCAACAGGCATGAATGTTCCGATCAACATATTTGGTACATATGTGCATACGTAGCAGTTCAGCGACATCAGGAAATTCCAGGCCCCGAATGATGCGATCTCCCGCAAGCGGCTAAGATTTGCCAGGCTCCACGACACCTTCACCTTCGGTTCGAGCCGACGCGCCACTTGCCAGCGGGTCAGATAATCGATCACATTCGCCCCACAGAAAGCTACACTGACACCGACCAGTCCATTCCCCGTTTTCAGGGCTGCGACAATCCCGCCCGCCGTCAGCAGTCTAGTCCCAATACCTATCAGATTCGACAGATCGAATCGTTGTTTAGCTACAAACACAGAGCCAAAAGGCGAAAAGAAGCACTCTGCTGCACTGCTCATGCCGACAACCAAAACGCACCAGAATGCCTCCCGGTGCATGTCCGGCGGGATGCTGAAAAGATGAGATACGGCATAGGCACCGGCTATGCTGAGAACAGCCATCGCCAGCCCCAACAGCGAAAGCACCGCTACTGCGCTGCTCAAGCACTCGCTGCCTTTTTTATAATCCTCTACCGCGAGATAGCGCGTCATGTATTGTGCAATTCCTCCGCGGAAGCCCAGGTCCAAAAATCCGTAATAACCTATAAGACTGGAAGTCAGAATCCAGATTCCATATCTCTCCACACCCAGTTCTCGAAGCACATACGGAGTCAGCACCAGAGTTACCGCTGCGTTGACGGCAAAGCCGACCCAATTGCTCGCAATATTGCGCAGAAGAACAGCCGATCTGCTCGCTTTAGTCATTTCAGAAATCCTGATGATTTCAGTTTCCTTGAAACCGTTCGATCTATGTTTGGGGAAACCGGCTCTATTGAGGACAAGTGAAGGAAAACTGGCATAACAGAACAATATATCTTGATAACTCACAAAATTAACTTATAAATGCATCATTTATTGCGCCTTAGATTATCACAACTATCCCTGGAAAGAAATCAAAAAATCTGCTGCCTGGTTTAAATATGCATCTTAATGATTCTGTCTCATCACAACGCATAGACACTCGAACTTAGCGATCAACACTGAAAATCATCCTGTTTGAACAGCACATTACAGCCTTCCACCGTTCCTGATCGATGTTTTCTTTACAACATGATCAGATATTTATTATGGACAATAAATCTTTAGGATAAACTTTAGCATTATGTTACCGCTAAACTATCTCCTCCGCACCTGACCGTCAGATCAGTCTTCATGGAAATAACGCGACTAAGCCTAACGTTCTCATGAAGAGAATATTATCAAGTGAGTTATCTGCAAATCAAGCATTAAAATTCTACTGCAACATCATCGTACGCTGATTAACAGGTTTTAAACCCATGCAACTGGTCATCGCCCAGACCTGCTTTCAAGAACCGACAAGGGACTGCCCGACACCGTTATGCTCATATTTTACGTGTTTTCATAAAATATCTCTTGCCAAAGCAAGGACTCCAGGCATTGTCGCCTAGCAAGAAAACTTTCTTAATATGTTAGGTAGTGCTTGCTATAGATGTTAGGAAATGATAATTTACCACGACCATTCCCCGCAGATTGAAAGAGAAGAATAATTAATCAGGCATCTCAGTTAACGCTGCAACTTCTCACCAAGTTTATCAAAGAGGAATACATTTATGATCAATATTGCTGTGGTTGGGTTTGGCTACTGGGGTCCAAATCTTGTCCGAAATTTTCAGGAATCCGAAAACACGCGAGTGGTGGCCTGCTGCGACCGGATTCCTGAACGTCTCATGCAGGCAAAAACAAAGTATCCGTCCATCGAGACCTTCAGTGAAGTCACTGATATCCTAAAAAATCCCCTTATCGATGCGGTGGTGATAGCCACTCCGGTTGCCACCCACTATGAGTTTGCCAGGATGGCCTTCGAGAACGGCAAGCATGTTCTGGTGGAAAAGCCGGTTACCGCCTCGGTTGCCGAGGCTGAAAAGCTGGTGGAAATAGCTGAGAAGAGAGGCCTGACGTTTATGGTCGACCACACCTTCATCTACACCGGGGCGGTTCGCAAGATGAAGGAGATTATCGACCAGGGCATCCTCGGCGACCTCTACTATATCGATTCGGTCCGCATCAATCTCGGTCTGATCCAACGTGATGTCAATGTCCTGTGGGACCTGGCGCCTCACGACATTGCCATCCTCGACTATCTCGTCAAGGAAAAACCGGTCAGCGTTTGTGCCAACGGCGCCTGCCATGTGGGCAACGGTCACGAGAATGTTGCCTACCTCACCATTTACTTCGCCAGCGGCCTAATCGCACACATGCACAACAACTGGCTCTCCCCCGTGAAAGTACGAACCATGCTCATCGGTGGAAGCAAGAAAACCATCCATTACGATGACATGGAGATAAGCGAGAAGCTCAAGATCTATGACAAGGGGGTTGATGTTTCAACCCCTGAAGGAGTCCGGGATGTCCTTGTCTCATATCGGCTGGGCGACATGTGGGCACCGCGGCTGGATACCAGCGAAGCTCTTCGCCTGGTAACCGCCGAGTTCGCCGGATGCATCGAGACCGGACGCACTCCCGTCTCGGACGGCATCAGCGGTCTCAACGTCGTGAAAATTCTCGAGGCGTCGGAGATGTCCATCAAGCACAGAGGGAGAGAGGTCAAATTATGAGCGACGCGAGCAAACAGAGTCTTAAGAATGTCCGCCTGGCGGAAAACGTCCGGCTCGCCGATTTCGTCAATCTCTATGGCTGCGAAATCGGCGACAACTCGGGAATCGGTGCCTTTGTCGAGGTTCAGAAGAATGCCAAGATAGGCCGGAACGTCAAAATTTCGAGCCATACCTTTGTCTGTGAAGGCGTCACCATCGAAGACGATGTTTTTGTCGGTCACAATGTCTCCTTCATCAACGACAAATATCCTCGAGCCACGGTGAGTGGGCGGCCGCAGACCGAGGAAGACTGGCAGTGCGTTCCAACCCTGGTTAAAAAAGGTGCCTCGATAGGAACAGGCTCAACGATCCTCTGCGGGGTCACCATCGGTGAAAACGCCATCATCGGCGCAGGCAGCGTCGTCACCCGCGATGTTCCGGCAAACGCGGTCATCGCCGGAACGCCTGCCCGCTATATCCGGCCTACCGACGAAAGCCCTGCAACGAGCGACAACGACGTCATCGTGTCAGTACCGTTTCTGGATTTGAAAGCACAGTACCAGACAATCAAGTCTGAGATCCAGCCGGCGATACATCGGGTACTCGATAATTGTTCCTATGTTCTCGGCGCTGATGTCGCAGCCTTCGAAAAAGAGTTTGCAACTTATCAGCATGCAGCTTCAGGCATAGCGGTGAATTCCGGCACCAGCGCCCTCCACCTGGCACTGCTCGCAGCCGGTATCGGTCCAGGCGATGAAGTCATTACGGTGCCGTTCACCTTTGTCGCCACCACGGCAGCCATTGTCTATACGGGTGCAAAACCGGTTTTCGTCGACGTCGATCCCCGCCTCCTGACCATGGATGTCGACATGATCGAGGCAGCCATCACTCCACGCACCAAGTGCATCCTGCCCGTCCACATCCACGGCCAGGCCGCCGACATGGACCCCATCATGGCGATCGCAAACAAGCACGACTTGACCGTGATTGAAGATGCCTGCCAGGCCCACGGCGCCGAGTACAAAGGCCGGCGGGTCGGGAGCATCGGCGACATGGGTTGTTTCAGTTTCTATCCCGGGAAAAACCTGGGGGCTTACGGCGAGGGCGGCATCGTCGTTACGAGTGACCCCATCCTTGAGAAAACAATCCGCCTGATGCGGGACTGGGGAGCGGAGAACAAATACAATCATGTACTCAAGGGGTACAACTATCGCATGGAGGGCATCCAGGGAGCTGTTCTGCAGGTCAAACTCCGCCATCTGGAAAGATGGACTGAAGCGCGGCGAAGCCATGCAGCGCAATACAACAGATTGCTCGCCGGCATAGATATCAGACTTCCGGAGGAAACTCTTGGCGACCGTCATGTGTACCACATTTACGCCATTCGTGTGCCTCGACGGGACAGGTTTCAGCAATCCTTAACGGCGCTGGGAGTGCACACAGGAATCCATTACCCGATTCCTGTTCACCTTCAGCCGGCTTATGCGGATCTTGGGTATAGATCAGGTGATTTCCCCATCTCCGAAGCCGTTGCCAATGAAGTGCTCTCTTTGCCGATGTTCGCCGAGTTGACTGCCGGTCAGCAGAATGTCGTGGCCAGATCAGTCCGGGAAGCATTCAAAACCCTGTAATTTTGTTTGTTGGACAACTGGAACGGGGGCTTGGACATCCCGTGACAGGGCAATTGTACATTACTGAACACACAGGATGCCTTTTCACCACACGACATGACTGACAATCACGAAAGGTACACGAATAAGGGCAGGTCAATGCGCTTGCTGTTTGTGATCAAAGAACCGTATTTACCGGATGCGATTGGCGGCGGAGTACTGGATATCCACCATTTGATCCTGCAGTTTCTCGACCTCGGCCATCAATGCGAAGTAATTGCGAGTCTGGCCCCAGGCCTGCGCCACCTCGCTCATCGATTTCGTCGCCTGATTTCGGGCAGGAAACTGATCGGCGTGTCCGACTGCAAAAACAGATATGTCACTCATAGAGGAAGCGAGTGGCATGTCCCGCAGCTTTTGAGGAAGCGCCTGGCTGAGTTGAATCCGGACATTGTCATTGCCCAGGGCGTGCAGGACTGGTTTCTTGCCGGAGAAGCGATCAACAGGGGGTATGCCACCATTATCCGGATCGTTTCGGCGGGAGGCGTCGAAACACTGCAATATGCCGAGAAGCAAATCGCAGGAACAGCAACAACCCTCCGCAGCCCCCGGCTCCTCATTATCAGTAATTCGACGTTTATTTCAGCCAAAGTTCGCCAACTTCTTGGGCTCGAATCACCGGTTATTTATCCATTGATCCGACCCGATGACTGCGCCGTTTCAAAGCGACATCCTGAGTACGTGACATTTATAAACCCTTCGACAATCAAAGGGTTGGAAATTGCCCTGAAAGTCGCCTTGCTGCTGCCTCATCGTACGTTCCTGTTCGTTGAGTCCTGGAAGTTGGAGCGCGCAGCCCGCAAGGAACTTGACTCGCGACTGGCGAATTTACCGAACGTGCACTTTCGCCCGCAGTCGATGCACATGCAGGATGTCTACTCAAGAGCGTCCCTGCTTCTTATGCCTTCGCAATGCGAAGAAGCGTTCGGACGAATAATTGTCGAGGCCGGCTTAAACGGAATTCCGGTGGTTGCGAGTCGGATAGGGGGAATACCCGAAGCGATAGCGGAAGGCGGGATCCTGTTGTCACCCTTAGACCCGCCGGAAAGATGGGCGGAGACGATTGAGCAAATCCTCGCCGATAAAGACATGTACGCTCACCTCAGCCGGAACGCCGTACTGAGCGCGAGCCGAAGTGAGTTCAATCCCGACAAAGTTGCCAGGCAGTTCCTGGAGACTGCCGACAACCACAAATACCGATCTATACAATGTACATAGACCTATGGACAAGCGAAAGCTTTCGCGCGTCTGTTTCAGGAACAGTCACCATATATCACGGAAAGAGGAGCAATTTTATGAAGATACGAGGCAACAGCTTTCTCATCACCGGCGGAGCCGGCCTGATGGGATCACACATCGCAGATCGGCTTCTGGCCGGCGGCGCAGCGAAGGTCATCCTTCTTGATAATTTTGTGCGAGGCGGCATGCACAATATCGAACACGTTCTGCAGGATCCACGCGTACAACTCGTGCGGGGAGATATTCGCGATCTCGATCTGCTCATGCAACTCGCCGAGGGCATCGACGGCCTCTTTCACATGGCAGCCTTACGAATTACCGCCTGTGCCGTCAACCCCAGGGAGGCCATGGAAGTCATGCTGGTCGGCACCCACAACGTTCTTCAGACCGTGGTCGAAAAGAAGGTGGGCAGACTGCTGTACGCCTCTTCCGCCTCGGTGTACGGCCTCGCGGATTCATTTCCCACAACCGAGAAGCACCACCCGTACAACAATCGGACGTATTACGGCGCCGCCAAGATAGCCGGCGAAGGCATGGCCCGCTCGTATGCCGAGATGTACGGCATCTCCTATGTCGCCCACCGTTATTTCAACGTGTACGGCCCCCGCATGGACATCCACGGCAAATACACCGAGGTGCTCATCCGCTGGCTCGACCGGATCGAAGCGGGACAGCCGCCGCTCATCTTCGGCGACGGCCTGCAGACTATGGACATGATCAGCATCGACGACGTTACCGATGCCAATATGCTCGCCATGGAATCGGACGTTAGCGATGAGGTCTTCAATGTCGCCAGCGGCACGGAAACCAGTCTTCTCGGTCTTCTCCAGGCCCTGCTGAAAATCACCGGCTCCGATCTTCAACCTGAATTTCAGCCGGAGCGTTCGGTAAATCCGGTGCCACGGCGGCTGGCGGACACAAGCAAGGCAGAGAGGCTCCTGGGCTTCAAGGCCAAGGTCGACGTGGAAGAAGGCTTGCGGCGCCTGCTGGCGTGGCGCAATGAGAACATTTCTTCCAAGGCGCATCTGAACTGAAACGGATGACATAATCTGGCATCCGACTTAACACAAGATTCTCAAGCGAGGCAGCGAATGGATATTCAAGTTAAAAAAACCGGGCTGGAAGGTATCGTGATCATTGAACCTGAATTCTTCCAGGACCATCGTGGGTTCTTTTTCGAAAGCTATCATAAGAAACGATTGGCGGAACACGGCATCGACCTCGACTTCGTACAGGACAATCATTCCCGCTCGGGGCGGTGCGTCCTGCGTGGCTTCCACTACCAGGACAAGACGGCGCCCCAGTACAGAATGGTCCGCTGCACGGTGGGCGAGGTGTGGGACGTGGTCGTGGATCTCAAGCCGGGATCTCCGACCTTCGGCAAATGGTACGGAGTAGCGCTATCGGCCGACAACAAGAAACAGGTCCTCATGGCGCCGCATTTCGCCCATGGCTTTGTGGTGTTGTCGGACGTGGCGGAAATTCAATACAAATGCACCGGGCACCATAACCCGTCGGCCGAGAGATCCCTTGCCTGGAACGATCCGGATGTGAACGTTCCCTGGCCGGTGAGGGACCCGATACTCTCGGATCGTGACAGGACATCCGGGATGAGCCTGAAAGAGTATACAAAAAATCCGTTTTTTTGATTTCAGCTGCGAGCTGAGAGACCTCTTTATCTTTGATCACTATCAATAAGTTAAATCAATGAATCAGGAGAAATCTTACCATGATACCGATTACTCGTTTAAGCGTAGGTGAAGCCGAGGCAGGGGCAGCGGCGGATGCGGTTCGTTCGGGATGGCTGTCGACCGGCAAGCGGGTGCAGAAGTTCGAGTCGATGGTGGCGGAATATGTCGGCGCCAAACATGCCATTGCGACCAGC
>MGTI01000156.1:8904-10485 GCA_001799365.1 Desulfobacterales bacterium GWB2_56_26
GCGCTCATCGCGGCAGGGGTGAAGCCGGGCGACGAGGTCATCTGCCCGTCGTTCAGCTTCATAGCGACTGCCAATGCCATCCTCTATGCGGGGGCGACACCGGTGTTTGTCGATATCGATCCGGCAACGTACAATATCTCTCCCGAACGTATCGAGGCGGCAATCACGCCGCGGACGAGGGCGATTATGCCAGTCAGCCAGATCGGCCTTGCCGCTGATATTCCGGCCATCGTCAGGGTTGCCAGGATGCACGGCCTGAAGGTGGTGGAAGACGCGGCACCGTCTCTCGGGGCCAGAATCGGCAAGGCCCGACTCGGCAGTCTCAGCGACTTTACCTGTTTCAGTTTCGACCCGCGCAAGATCCTGACCACCGGCGAGGGGGGTATGATCACCACCGACGACGACGCAGCCGCCGCCCGGCTTGTTGCCATGCGGGCCCATTCGGCATCGGTGTCGGCAATCGCGCGTCACACCTCGACCAGCGTCATTCTCGAAAGCTATCCGGAACTGGGATACAACTACAAAATGACCGATATACAGGGGGCAATAGGAATTGTGCAGATGGGCAGGATCGAGGAAATCGTCGCCGAACGGCGCCGCCTGGCCGACCGTTACAAAAAAGAGCTGCAGGATGACGAAAGAATTCAGCTGCCGCATGAACCGCAGGGTTATCTGCATGTCTACCAATCCTACTGCGTCCGGCTTTTGAAAAAGCCGCAGGTGGAGGTCATGAACAGCCTGGCGCAAAAGGATGTTGCCTCCCGGCGCATATTGGCCATCCATCTGGAGCAGGTATATAAGGATAGCGAGCTGAAACATTCGCTTATCGAATCGGAACGCGCATCGAAGGAGACGATACTGTTGCCGATGTTCGTCGGTCTCACCGATGCCGAGCAGGACGAGGTGGTCGATGCCCTGAAAAATGCGCTTGATTAATCATGCAAGGAAACACTCTATGCCGAAACAGATTGTGATTCTGGGCACCAACGGAAATTGCGTCGACATCCTTGAAACCATCGACAGCATCAACGCCCACCAAGACAGCCGGATCTATGAATGCAGAGGTTTTCTGGACGACAACCCGTCGACCCACGGACAGGCGCTCTGCGGGGTGAAAGTTCTCGGCCCGTTGTCACTGGCCTGCGAACTTGCCGATTGTCAATTCGTCAACGGCATCGGCAGCCCGGCCAACTATATGCACAAGGAAGCCATAATCGCGCGGACCAATGTTCCCTTGGCGGGATTTGCGACCCTCATCCACCCCTCGGCCGCTGTTTCCAGATCGGCGCAGTTAGGCCGGGGCACCGTGGTATTTGAGAACGTAACGATCACATCGAATGTCAGGATCGGCAACCATGTCATCATACTGCCCAATGCCGTTATCAGCCACGATGTCGTCATCGACGATTATACCTGCATTACCGGAGGAGTGTGCATAGCAGGAGGCACCCGGGTGGGCAGACAATGCTACCTGGGCGCCAACTGCTCCATCAACAACAACATTACAATTGGCGATTTCAGCCTCATCGGGATGGGCAGTGTGGTTCTTAAAGGTGTTGCGGAAAATAGTGTCGTGGTCGG
>MGTI01000157.1 GCA_001799365.1 Desulfobacterales bacterium GWB2_56_26
CTCATGATGCGGCAAAATGAAGCGCAAAGGGCGGATGATATGGGGGGCGGCCCTCAGCAGGACCTCCCGCTCGCGCAGGGCCTCGCGGACCAGGCGGAATTCGTAGTACTCCAGATACCGGAGTCCGCCGTGGATCAGCTTGGTGGAGGCCGATGAAGTGCCGTGGGCAAGATCCTCCTGTTCGCAGAGAAAGACGGAAAGTCCCCGTCCCGCGGCATCACGGGCTATGCCGCAGCCGTTGATGCCACCGCCTATTACCGCTACATCGAAAACAGGAGTCTTCATTTTTCGGCACTCTGTTGCAGAGGTACTCTTTCAGGAACCGTTGCCAGAATTTCGGCCGTCTTCCGGCCGTACATCATGGCTTGGGCTTACTGCTTGGTTTCAGCTTTCATAATAAAAAGTTTCGAACGCAAGTCTAACTGAGAATTAACCGAAAACAAATTCTCAGGCAAGTGAAATTCTTACGGCAACAACATTTTTGTAAAGTATGGCATTTGCCTCTGTAATAGCGAGCTGTCAGGGCCTGACGACCACCACGTTCACATCGTTTTCATTGCAGATGGCCTGAAGCTCTTTGGGCAATGGCGCATCGATGACGATGGTGTCGATCTGGGAGATGTGGCCGATCCGGATCGGCGCGTTCCGTTCGAGCTTCATGGCATCGGTAACCAGGATGATGTGGCGGGCGTTCCTGATGATCGCCTGGGCCACCCGGACCTCACGGAAATCGTAATCGAGCAGCGAGCCGTCCGCATCGATGGCGGAGACGCCGATCACGGCATAATCGGCCTTGAACTGGTTGATGAAATCCACCGCCGCGTCGCCGACGATCCCGCCGTCCGAGCGGCGTACCTGGCCGCCGGCGATAATGAGCTCCACACCGAGAAAATTTTTCATGATTTCCACGGCATTGATGTTGTTGGTGATAACCAGCAGGCCGCGGTGGCCGGCCAGAGCGTGGGCTACCTGTTCCGTGGTGGTGCCGATATTGATGAGCAGCGAACTGTTGTCGGGGATCAACTCCGCCGCCTTCTTGCCGATGGCTTTTTTGGCGCCGGGGGCGAGAAGGCGTCTTGCTTCGTAACTGACGTTTTCGATGCCCGAGCCGACGATGGCTCCGCCGTGCACCCGCTGCAGCAGCTGCCTGTCGCACAGTTCGTTGAGGTCCTTACGGATGGTCTGGGGCGAAACCTTGAAGGCGGTGGAGAGTTCGTCGACATCGACCCGGCCATGTTCCCGGGCAAGTGCGAGGATGGTGTTCTGTCGTTCGGAGAGTGTTTCCATGGAGCCTTCCTGAAAGTTGGGAGTGAAAGGGGGTCTGCCGCGGACGTTCCATTATTCAATGAAGGTTCGTTAATGTCAAATTATATTTCAAATGAAAGATGTGGCGGCGAAAAAAAGGACAAAACGAAAACAATATCTGAATCGAGAACGGCAGCGAGGTCGGCAGAACGGCGCGGAATGAGATAGATTGCTTGAAAAAAGGCGGCGTGCCTGTATACTTGCGGATCGCTTGGTTGAAAACCTCAAAAATACCTTCTCATGAAACTGGCACCCTTTCAAGGAGACCAATGACACGTATCCAGGCAAATCTTCTTCTGACTCTGGCGGCCATCATCTGGGGCAGCAGTTTCGTGGTTCAGCAGATCGGCACCGGCGAGTTGGGGACCATCAGTTTTACCGGCTCCCGATTTCTGGTCGGGGCCTGCATGGTCCTGCCTTTTGCCTGGCGGCAGTTCCTGAGGGTCAGCCGGGAAGAACGGCCATTTAAGACCGCCGACTGGCTGGGGATTCTCTTGACCGGCTGTGTCCTGTTGACGGCGGCGGTCCTCCAGCAGCACGGCATCCTGCGGACCACCGTCACCAATTCCGGTTTTCTCACCGCCCTCTATGTTCCGATGGTGCCGGTGCTGGGCTTGCTCATCCTGCGGCGCAAGGTTCATTTCACCATCTGGCCGGCCTCGATCTGCTGTTTTGTCGGCACTTTCATTCTGAGCGGCGCCCGCGAGGTGGCTCTTGCAACGGGGGATCTGTGGGTGATCTCCAGTACCTTGTTCTGGGCGACCCACGTCATGCTGGTCGGGGCGATGGCCTCGCGGACCCGGGCGCCGCTGGTGGTGGCGGCGGGGCAGTTCCTGGTCTGTGGCTGCGGCGGCCTGCTCGTAGGCTTTTGGGTCGAAGCACCTGCGCCCGCCCATTTTGCCGGGGCGCTCTGGGGCATTCTCTATGTGGGGATTTTTTCGGTGGGGATGGCCTTTACCCTGCAGGTGGTCGGCCAGCGCTTCACCCCGGCAGCCGATGCGGCGATTATCCTCAGTTCCGAAACGGTCTTTGCGGCCATCGGCGGCATGATCTTCCTGGGCGAACGGCTGAGCCTCATGCGTCTCTCCGGCGGCCTCTTGATACTCATCAGCATTCTCGCCGTCGAACTCGTCCCCCACCTCTCCCGGCCGCGCTCCCTGGCGGCGAGGGGGTCAAATCTTTCTTCTTGACAGCAAACCCGCTCGCTATTCTTACAGTAGTTCTGGCGATATTCTTGCCGCCGGCCGGCATATTTCGTAAGCTAGCTCCTGCTAGGCTGCGTCCCCGGCCGACGAGCTCCCCTGAAACGGCTATTTCCGTCTAATCATCTGTAATTCTAGAATATTCTCACTCGACATTGACCCGACATGGCCAAGATATCAGGCCACTTGTCCACCGATTCCTCCAGATGTCCCCTAGGATGTTTGAGCGGCCGGACGTATAAAAAAATCAAAGAAGGGTTCTTTCGACTGTCGTGACTATCTTGGAAAGGGAGGACATACGATGAAGACGGTGAAATCGATTATTGTGGCGGTATTGGTAGCAGGATTAATGGCGGTCCAGGCAGAGGCCCGGGACCAGGGCGTGAATGGATTGGTGGTGGGCGCTGGCAGCGGCGCTCTGGTGGGCCAGGCCATCGGCCGCGACACCGAAGGGACCCTCGTCGGGACTGCGGTGGGCGGCATGCTGGGTTATATAGTAGGCAATGAGATGGATAAGCAAGGTAACGATACTGCCTATGCTTCGGACAACGGCTATGCTTCGGCGCAGTCGGCGGTATACCTGCCGCCTCCTTCACCGTCGCCTAATTTGGTCCTTGCCTTCGGAGGCCGGCATGATCGTCGGCACTATGGTCCGATCGAGAGATGTCGCGATATTGTCACCGTTAAATGCTGGCACGGTCGATGTCGGGAGGTGATCAGAACCGAGTGCAGGGAGCGAGACCGACATTGGCGCGGCGACCGATATTGGCGCGGCGATCGACATTGGCGCGGTGACCGATATCGGCATGACGATCGTCACGATCGCTGGCGTGACCGCCCGCGTCACCGTGACAGGTGGTAGCGAGAGATCTGAGATAGAGCACAGTTCAGAGGGGAACGTGGTTGCAGGAAACTGCCGCGTTCCCCTCTTTGTTTGGGATGCCACGGAAAAGTCGGCACAAGTCAGGAGGAGAACTGGCGGCCATCGGTGGATCCGGCTATAATGATTCTTTAATTTTTCTGAACAAATTTGGGCTCAGCCAAGACCATCCAGATGGTGTATCGAATCCTTGCCGACGCGGTCGCGCTCCTGCATTTCCTGTTCATTCTCTTTGTCGTTGCCGGCGGCCTGCTGGCCTTGTGCCGCACACCCTAGCCCTTGCTTTAACCTTGCCTTGCCCGCCGCGGTATGAGACCCTGACGTTGCGGAAATCCGGAATTGGGTGTATCTAACCCACCATAAGGGGGATAGGTACCTCTTACCTCTTTATCGATAAACCGTACCTGGGAAAGAGAGATCGGCATGGAATGGCTATGGGATATCAACGTCTGGAGTTCCCTTCTGACGTTGACCATCTTGGAAATTGTCCTCGGAATCGACAATATCGTTTTTCTCACCCTGCTGGTAGGCAAGCTGCCCGATCACAAGCGGGCTTTTGCCCGCCAGTTCGGCCTTCTCGCCGCCATGGGCACGCGCATCCTGCTGCTTCTGTCGGTGGCCTGGCTGGCGCGGCTGGTCCAGCCCCTCTTCCGGGTCTTCGACCATCCGGTCTCGGGGCGCGACCTGGTCCTGCTGCTCGGCGGGATCTTTCTGATCTATAAGGCGGTTATGGAAATCCACGGCAGCCTGGAAGGCGGAGAGGAAGTCCATGGGCCGAAACACATGTCCAACCTGTTGCCGCTGATTATCGTCCAGATTGCGATCATCGACATCGTTTTCTCCCTGGATTCGGTGATCACCGCCGTCGGCCTGGCGGACCATGTGCCGGTCATGGTGGCGGCAATCGTCATCGCCATCGGCGTCATGATGTTTGCCGCCCGGCCCATCGGCGATTTTGTGGAGAAGCATCCGACCGTGAAAATGCTGGCCCTGGCCTTTCTTGTTCTGGTCGGCTTCGCGCTGGTGGCGGAAGGTACCGGCCATGAAATACCCAAGGGCTACCTCTATTTCGCCATGGCCTTCTCGCTTCTCGTGGAGATGCTTAACCTTCGCCTGCGGCGCAAAAAAGCACCGGTCCATCTCCACCAGATCTATGAAGACCTCCTCAAGGAGCGGGACGAACAGGCGGAGTAGCCCCCTCGCAGGCGATCTCTTCGGCCGCGAAGACACCATCGCAAACGGCCGAGAGTGCGGCGATAAAGGCGGTCTGAACCTGTGCCGCCGGGGTCGTGTTTCCGGCAAAGGCGAGGTCTCTCGTGGCGGTGGCATCATGGACCAGGGTGCAGTGGAACCCGAGATCCTTCGCCGCTCTGACGGTGGCGTCGACACACATATGGGTCATCATGCCGACGATGACCAGACGATGCACCCCCTGGGCCCGCAACGTCTCCAGCAGCGGCGTTTTGAGGAAGCTGTTGGGGAAATTCTTGGTGATCACCGGTTCCTCCGGCCGGGGAGAGACCATTGGATGGATTTTCTGGCCTGCCGTGCCGGGCAGGAAAAAGCCGCCTCCGGGCCGTACCGATTCATGGGCGACATGGACAACAGGCAATAGCCTGTCCCGCCAGCATTGCAGGAGTTTTGCGGCCTGGCGGGCCGCCGTTTCGGCACCGGCCAGTTCCATTTTGCCGCCGGGAAAATAGTCATTCTGGATATCGATGAGGAGAAGAGCATCTTTGTCGTGGTCTTTCATTGCGTTGCTCCTTGGTATTGTTGCGGAAAGGGGGAAAATTGGTCGGCAACCACCAGCCATCTGCCGTGTTCCCTGATCAGGGTGAGCATATCCCGGCCGGTGAGAAAAAGTGTCGTGCCATCGGCCTCGCCCGCCAATTCGTAGTAATAGGTGACGACTGCTGCTTCGTCAAAAACCTGCACCCGGACTTCTTTTTCCTTCCACGAATGGATGGCTACTCCCCTGGCAAAATTGCTCCAACCGGCGATGCACGCCTCTCTGCCTTCCAACCGGTATGGGTCAACCGGGGTGAGGGCCACCATCCGGTCGTGGAAATAATCCGGCAATTTTTCAAGTTCTACCAGGTTGCCGCAGGTCCAGCATCTATTCATTGCCTGGACCGTCGCCCATACTTCCTGTTCGGTCTTGTTCATCGTCTTCCATTGAAGTGAATTTTTTGGTAAAAAGCGGCAAGGTAACCACTCAATTGCTGCTCGGTTATAACGTTCATTGTAGTCGCCCGGGCGAATCTGCAAAGTGTCGGTATTGACAAAAAGAAGGCGATAATGGACAATCCGACTTTTCAGGAGCCATTATGCCGACTGTCGCCTTGCTTGCCGTACAAAACTGCATGTACTCCAGTATCACCGGACCGTTCGATTGCTTGTCGGTGGCCTCCTCCCTGTGGCAAACGATGTCGGGAGGAGCGGAGCCATCCCTGTTCAGCCCGACGGTGGTGGCGCCCGCCGGCAGAATCGTTACCGCCTTCAACGGCACGATCATCTTGGCCGATGACTGCCTCCGCGACGATATCGTTTACGATATCGTTTATGTACCGGTAGTTTTTGGCGAGCTTTCGCCGCTTTTAGCCGACGCCGAAACCATCGGCTGGCTTGCCCGCCAGGGCGAGCGGGGCGCCTGTCTCTGTTCCGTCTGTGCCGGGGCCTTTCTTATCGCCCAGACCGGCAGGCTGAACGGCAGAAAGGCGACCACCCACTGGAACCTGGCGGACAGTTTCGCCGAGCGTTTTCCCGACGTCATCCTGAAGCGGGAAAAGATGCTGGTCGATGAGGGCGATTGCATTACCGCCGGCGGGGTTTCGGCCTATCTGGATCTGACGCTGTACCTGACGGCCCGGTTCGGTTCCCACGAACTGGCCGCGATGCTGTCGAAGCTCCTGCTGATCGATCCATCCCGGCGCCTGCAGACTCCCTACCAGACCGGCAGCTTCAGGAAAAACCATGGAGACCTGGAGATTCTCGCCGTGCAGGAATGGCTCGAGGCCAATTTTGCCGGGATGGTCACTATCCGCGACCTTGCGGCCAGAGCGGGTCTCGGGGAGCGGACCTTCATGCGGCGGTTTAAGCGAGCAACCGGCGATACCCCGCTGCTCTATCTGCAGCAGCTGCGCATCGAGGCGGCGAGAAAACTTTTCGAATCGACCGCCGAGACTATCGAGGAAGTCACCCGGCAGACGGGTTACGAGGATATCAGCTCCTTTCGCAAACTCTTCAAAAGATCCACCGGACTCTCACCGTCCGCTTATCGAAGAAAGTTTTCCGGCTTCTTTTAATGCATTAGAAATTCATGATTTTTAAGAATGAATTTCGTGAAGGTACTTATATACCCCTTCAAGGGAGTACTGAAAAGAGTCCCCCTTGTGGGGGTAGCATAGGTTTCCATGACTCCGGTCTTATGTTTTCATCATGACAAAGGGAAACCTCTCGCAGTAAGATGGCCCTATCGGTTTTGCTCCGGCGAGCGGACTTTTAATACACAGACAGGCTGACAGGATGAGGTGCGGAGATGTTTGAGAAGAAGATTGAAGTCGGATATAAACGGGCGAAGGCGGGGATCGAGCAAAAGACCCTGGTATACGGTGAGAAGACCCTGATGGTCGAGTTCAGGCTGCACCAGGGCGCCAGCCTGCCCTTGCATGCCCATCCCCACGAACAGACCGGATATCTGGTGAGCGGCAGGATTTTGCTCACCATCGGCGAGGTGACCCATGAGGTCCTGCCCGGCGACAGCTGGTGTATCGGCGGGGGGGTCAGGCATGGCGCCGAGATCCTCGAAGACTCGGTAGCCCTTGAGGTCTTTGCCCCGGTGCGCAAGGAATATCTGCCGGCTATGCAGGATGAAATGGTCGAGTTTTGAACAGGATCGATCAGTGTTGTGCCGGATTTTCCAGCTGAGCCGTGGCGAATTATCCCCTCTTTGTTCCGGCTCAGCCATCAGCTGGAGTGCCGGCAAATTCTGCCGAATTTACTCCAGCAATAGCTTGGTCAGGGCATTATACACATCTCGTAAATAGACCACTCCCACAACCTTGCCGTCCGATCTGACGACCGGCAGCCTTCGGATCTGTTCGGTGAGGAAAATATCGGCACAACGCAGCAGGGTCTCCTCGGCGGCGATGACCCGGACATCCTCCGTCATGATCTTGCTGACAAGCATGGACTCTGCGATCGCGGATTTTTCCCTGCGGATCGATTCCCAGGAAATATCCGAAAGACGTTCTTCGAAAAAGACATGTGCCGGGATGATGATCCGGAGAATGTCTTTGGTCGATACAATACCGACGAGATTCATGGCCTGGTCGAGAACGACTATGCCGTTTACCGACAGACCGTGGCCGCGTTTGGTCGAACGCATGACCTGGACGGCTTCACGCAAGGACATTTCCGGAGTCAGCCAGTTCTTGATGGGTTCCATTATGTCTTTGACTTTCATGTTTCCTCCCGCTTAAGATCTTATCGTAACTCCTTAAGTTTTCTTTTCTTCGGCCACAATTTGATAGTACCATATCAAAGGTTGTTTTATCAATACTGCTTATGATGATGTTCACGACAATGAATAAAAAGAGATGGAATTCTACCAAGAATATGGTTTCATCTGTTTTTTTCGCATCCTGTCCACCCGGGTCATTGCTGCGACCGTTGCCTTCAGTTGCGGGGCCACCGCGGCACCTGAGCAGTATAGTTCATTTACATGTTGTAATTACAGACAATATTTGCATGGCACGGAAGCCTGACCATTATCGATAGCAGGTGCCGAAAAGGGAAAATCCCTAGCTTTTTTCGCCAATATTTTTTAAAAGAGGGAGTTACGCGAACTTCAGGGGGAAAAGACGGTTTTTCGCCAGGATGCGGAACGAAAACGTTTCCATCCATAATGCAGGTATTTTGCTGAAATATTGATAAAATCTGGAAAATCTTCCGGCCGGTACGGCGTATCGGTTATCTCTCTAGGAGACACGTATGGCTGTCCACGTCGCAGATCATCCGCTCATCAAACATAAGCTCGGACTCATGCGTCGCCATGATATCTCAACCAAGGATTTTCGCGACCTGTCTTCCGAGGTTGCCCGCCTTTTGACCTACGAGGCGGCCAAGGATCTGCCCATCCAGAAAAAAACCATCCAGGGATGGGCGGGACCGGTCGAGGTGGACGAGTTGAAAGGCAAGAAGATTACCATCGTACCCATCTTGCGGGCCGGACTGGGGATGATGAACGGCGTCATCGATCTCATTCCATCGGCCAAAGTCAGTGTCGTCGGCTTCTACCGCAATGAGGAGACGCTTCAGCCGGTCGAATATTACGTTAAAACGGCCAAGGATATCGAAGAGCGGGTCGCCCTCATTCTCGATCCGATGCTGGCCACCGGCGGCACCTTGCTGGCCACCATCGAGACCTTGAAAAAGGCCGGGTGCTTGACAATCAAGGGCCTCTTTCTCGTTGCCGCACCCGAAGGAATCAAAAGGGTGACCGAGGCCCATCCCGATGTCGATATCTATGTTGCTGCGGTGGATGACGGCTTGAACGAGTTCGGCTACATCCTGCCTGGGCTGGGCGATGCCGGGGATAAAATCTTCGGGACCAAGTAGAGTCGCCCTGGGGGAGGAAGCCCTGCAGGCTGACTGAAGATATAAGAAAAATTTGCTTTACCGATAAAGAGTTACGTAACATGACCGTAGCCGATTCTGCGATTCAACCATTCTTAATTTGAGGTAGTAATGAAATTTCCCATAGATTTAAGTAAATACACCAAGCTTACCTTCGACCTGCAGCAGGAGAGGCTCACCGACCGGCAACGTCAGACGCTGATTAATAATATCCAGCTGGTGCGCGACAGTCTGGTGTTTTTTACGGCGCTCGCCAATGTCAAAGGCTTGGGAGGGCACACCGGAGGTGCCTACGATATCGTGCCGGAGGTACTGGTCGTCGATGGCTTCATGAAAGGCTCGGCGGCCATCCATCCAGTCTATTTCGACGAGGCGGGCCACCGGGTGGCCATCCAGTATGTGATGGCGGTGCTGAACGGCTATCAGGCGCCGGAATGGCTGCTTCATTACCGCGAATATAACAAAGGCCTCTACGGTCATCCCGAACGCGACGAGAAGAACGGCGTGTTCTTTTCATCCGGCCGGCTTGGCCACCTATGGAGTTATGTGAACGGCGTGGCCGAAGCGGACGTCGCAAAAACCGTGGTCATGTTCGGCAGCGACGGCTCCCAGATGGAGGGAGACAATGCCGAGGCGGCCCGCTATGCGGTGGCCAGAAACCTCAAGGTCAAAGTGATCGTCGACGATAACGATGTCACCATTGCCGGAAATCCCAGCTACTACATGAAAGGCTATGACGTCGCCGCGACTCTTGCGGGCAAGGGCCTCGCCGTGAACGTCGGCAACGGCGAGGACATCGATGACCTGTTCGGCCGGATCCGCAAGGCGCTTCTCGCCGACGGCCCGGTTGCTCTCGTCAACAAGCGGTTGATGGCGGTCGGCGTGCCCGGTATCGAAGGTTCTCCCAAAGGCCATGACGTCATTGCCGTGGGTCTCGCCGTCGATTATCTGCAGGCGAGGGGCCTCACCGCGGCGGCCGAGATGCTGCAGAATTTCCCGGTCGAGAAGACCACAGTCACCTATCTGGGCAGCACTCCGGAGATGGGCAAGGTTCGCGACGATTTCGGCAAGGTGGTCTGCGAACTACTCGATTCCATTGACGATCCGGCCGCCAAGGTATTGGTTGTCGATTCCGATCTGGAAGGCTCCTGCGGCCTCCACCATATCCGTAAGAAACATCCCGAGGTCTACGTTCCCGGCGGAATCATGGAAAGGAACAACTTCTCGGTTGCGGCCGGTTTCGGTTCCGAGCCGGGCAGGCAGGGGATCTTCGGCACCTTTTCCGCCTTCCTGGAAATGGTCGTCTCCGAGATTACCATGGCCCGGCTCAATCAGGCCAATGTCCTGGCCCATTTCTCCCATTCCGGCATCGACGATATGGCCGACAATACCTGCCATTTCGGGATCAACAACTTTTTTGCCGACAACGCGGTGGCCGAAGGCGATCTCACCCGCCTCTACTTCCCGGCGGATGTCCTGCAGCTCAGGGCAATGATGAAGAAGATCTTCGGCGATGCCGGCCTTCGTTTCCTCTTCTCCACCCGCTCGGCAACACCCTATATTCTTGATGAGCAGGGCCGGAAATTTTTCGAAACCGGCTATTCCTTTACCCCCGGCAAGGATGAGATCGTTCGCGAAGGCGTCGATGGCTATATCGTCACCTACGGCGAGATGCTTTATCGCTGCCTGGATGCGGTGGAACAGCTGCGGGCTCAGGGCATGCGGGTCGGCCTGATCAACAAACCGACCCTGAATGTGATCGACGAGGAGATGCTGGCGAAAGTCGGCAAAAGTCCCTTCGTGCTGGTCGTGGAGAGCCAGAACAGCAAAACAGGACTCGGGGTGCGCTATGGCACCTGGCTGCTGGAAAGGGGCTTGACTCCCCGTTATGCCGGCATGGGAACGAGCAGGATCGGCCACGGCGGAATAGCCGAGCAGCTGCCGCATCAGGGGCTTGCCGTCGAGGACATCAAGGCAAGGCTCCTCGCCATGCGCTGAGCCGTAGAGTCGCTGAACGGTCCTTGATAGAGGAGTCCCGCCTGGGACCAGGTGGTCTCTACGATCCTGCCTGGTCCCAGGGGTACGAGAATTTCTCCAACAGGGAATGGTTCAGGTGTGGTATCCTGAGAGGTGTATTGTGTAGTTGTCGGAGGCGGAAGCAGCGTTGTTCGGAACAGCTTGTCCAAATGTTGGATAATGTTGGACGGTAACAGAAATCATGGAGACGGAATGGACGGGAAAAGCAGAGAGCCTGGCGTGCAGGACAGTGTTTCTTCACAACTTGCGGGACATCGAAAAATTCGTGCGAAACTGTTGTGGTCGTTTTCGGCGCTGATCGCGCTCACCCTGGTGGTAATCGCAATCACCCTCATTTCGCAGACCTTTGCCCAGAGAACAATCGACGATCTGGTGCGGGTCCATGGCAAAGTCGCCCGTTTGAGTCTTGAAACGGAAAAGACCTTGCGCGTCATGCAGGGGCTGGAAAAGGATTTCCTGCTGAACCACGACAAGATCGGCATCCGCGAAGCCAAAGAAATCTACCTCAATCCCTTCATAGCCAGCGGCGGCGAGGCCTACCGGACCTTGTATCAGATCCAGCAACTGGCCAAAACGCCGCAGGATTCCGACGCCGCCCAGACGGCCATGGATTCCATCAACGAATATCTCAGTGCCTTTGTCGGTACGGCCAATATCCTGGAACTTCGGGTGGATAAGGAGTTCGGCGAACTGGTCAAGCTGCGCCAGAGCCTCGACAACCTCGGAGCAAGCGCCGCGGGCCTCGGCCAGTCGACGGTGCAGAACGGCTTTTATCAGCTCAAGGCGGTGCTGCAGGATTACCTCATGGTCCCTGACCGGGAAAAACTTGCCGCAGTTAAAACCCAGAAGGCGGCGTTTGCCGGCCTGATCGAGCAGCAGCCGGGAGCCGGAGAGAAGAAGGCCAAGGCCACCGAGCAGCTGGCCGAGTTCGACAAGTGGTTCGTCGAGGTGACCAATACCGACGGCATCATCGCCGCGCGGATCAGCGGTTATCAGGATGCGGCCAAGCGGGCGGAACCGGTAATCAAATCGTTTCTCGATTACTCCGTTGCCAACGAGGCCAAAGCGACCGAGGATATGGAAAATACTGCGGCCCTCGTTAAGAAAATCGTGCTCGGTGTGGGTATCGTCTCCATTCTGCTGGCGGTATTCATCGCGGTGAAGCTGTCCCGGGGGCTGACCAATCAGGTCAACCACATTATGACGCTGCTCGCGGAAATCGGCCTCGGCAACTTCCAGGCCCGTACCCCCGTGGTGAGTAACGACGAACTCGGCGTCATGGCCTCAACCCTGAACGGCATGCTCGACAACATTACTGTGCTCATCCAGAGCCAGGAAGAGCGCGATGCCATCCAGGAATCGATCATGAAGCTGCTGGAAGACATCAGTACCCTGACCGACGGCGATTTCACCAGCCGCGCCGAGGTAACCGAGGACATGACCGGGGCGATCGCCGACTCGTTCAACGCCATGGCCGACCAGTTCTCCGACATCATCAGTAAGGTAAAAGTGGCGACCCAATCGGTGGATATAACCTCGGAAGAGGTTGCCAGCCAGACCATGACCCTGGCGAGCAAGAACATCGAACAGGTGAAAGGGGTAACCGCGGCCGTTGCGGCCATAGAGCAGATGGTCGAATCGATCCGTGCGGTGGCGAATAACGCCCAGAAATCTGCATCGGTATCGCGGCAGTCCAGGGTCAACGCCCAGGAAGGTGCCCTGGCGGTAATCGAGACCAACAAGGCCATGGCCGAGATCCGTGAGCAGATCAACGAGACGGCCCGGTCGATCAAGCGCCTCGGCGAAACCTCGCTCGAGATCGGCAACATCGTCCAGATCATCGACGAGATTGCCGACCGGACCTCCATCCTGGCCCTCAACGCCTCCATCCAGGCGGCCATGGCCGGTGAGGCGGGACATGGCTTTGCCGTGGTTGCCGACGAGGTCCAGCGTCTGGCGGATAGTTCGAGTAACTCGACGAAACAGATCGAACTCCTGGTAAAGAGCATCCAGACCGAAATCAAGGAGGTCAGTAACCGTATCGACGAAGGTATCGGCAAGGTTGTCCAAGGCTCGAAGCTGGCCGACGGCGCCCATGAAAAGCTGCAGGAGATCGAAAAGGTTTCAAACGATCTGGCCGAACTCATCGAGGCCATCACGACAGCTACCACCAGCCAGGTGCAGGTGACCGAAACAATAGCAAAAACCATGAAAGAAGTCGGCGAGGTAAGTAGGGAATCCTCCCTGTCTTCCCAGGATACGGCGGCATCGATGAACATCCTGAGTAAAACCGCCCGGGATCTGCGCTCAGCCGTCGAGGTCTTCAAAGTGGGAGATACGGCTTAAAGCGACATTCCGGCATTGGCTCCTTTATGTAACTGACCTGAGAATATTTCGCGGTGTGGAGGAAAAATGGGAAGAGCTTTAACGATTTTTTTGCTGGGATTGGTGCTGGCGGTAGGTATAAGGAATACCTGCCTTGCTGAAGAGAATGTCATCCGCATCGGCTTTAACATCGCCCAGACCGGCATGTTCGAACTGGTCGGCAAAAATGCCATAAATGCCGGCGAACTGGTCCGCCAGGATATCGAAAAGGCCGGCGGACTTACGGTAGGCGGCAAGAGCTACAAGGTTGAGTTTCTCTATGGCGATCATACCTCCGATCCGTCAGTTGCCGCCGCCTTGGCAGTGAAACAGGTCAGCCAGGAGAAGGTCCTGGGGATCATCGGACCGCTCATCAGCCGCCAGGCGATACCCGTGGCCCAGATGGCGCAGGCCTATTCAACCCCCATGATCACCCCCTGGTCCACCTCTCCCCTTACAACCCAGAACCGACCATTCGTATTTCGCACCTGTTTCGTCTTTACCATCCAGGGACCGGCCATCACCAAATTTGCCGCCAGCCAGTTCAACGCGACCAAAGCGGCAGTGCTGTACGATATCATCAGCGCCTACCCGCGAGGCATGGCGAACAGCTTCAAGGAGGCCTTCGAGGCGGCGAACGGGCCTGGTTCGGTGGTTGCCTTCGAGGAGTTCCGCACCGGCGATGTCGATTTCAGTAAACAGATGAATCGAATCAAGGAATCCGGGGCTCAGTTTCTCTTTACTCCCCAGCATTACAACGAGGTCCCCCTGATCGTCAGGCAGGCGAAGGCGCTGGGCTTGACCATACCCGTCGTGGGCAGCAACTCCTGGGCCGGAGGCGATCTTATCGGCCAGTGTGGTACGGATTGCAACGGCTTGTTTTTCACCGGCAACTATGCGCCAGGAAATGCCAAGGGACTCAACAAATCCTTTGTCGAAGCCTATACCAAGGCTTATGGCAGCAATCCGGATGAACCGGCGGCGCTCACCTGGGATGCGGCGAGACTCATGGTCCAGGCGATCAAAAATACCGGCGGCCTGACCGGAGATCTGGTCCGCGATCGGATAGCGGTGAAGGATGCCTTGGCAAAAGTCAAGGACTTCGACGGCGCAACCGGGAAAATCGGCTTCGATGGCAACGGCGATCCCAGTAAATGCACGGTGATTGTCAAAATCGATGAGAATGGAGTCTTCACCTTCCACGATTCTGTCTGTCCGTAGTGCCGGATACACCTCAACCTTCTGGGGACGTTATGCACAACTCTCGTACTGTTTCCGGTGACAATAAAGGAAATTTCCTCGACTACCTGAAATCGTTGCTGGGGATTTCAGGTAATGTCGACATCACAGTGAGAAAAGCTGTGCATGTCGGACTGGTGCAGGTTCGGCAGGGGCGGACCGTCGCGGCGGCATGGGGCCGCCTGGCCGGCAACGGCGCCCTCCTCACCCTGGCGGCCATGCCGGAGGTCGTCTACGAGGCCGCGGAATCGACGAAACCGGCCGACGGCAATGTCACGCTGACCTTGCCGGCAGCGGAGCGGCTGCTGAATACCCTCCTCACCTCCCCGGGTGTCGACGCAGGCGATGAAGAGGAAAAACTGCAGCAGGCCATTCATTTGTTCTATCAATTTCGCCGCAAGGAAGCGGGGGCGCTGCTGGTTGGGATCCTGCGCACCAATCGCTTCTACTATCCGGCGTGGCTTTGGCATTCGCGCCTGATGACCCGGGCGGAGTATATCAAAAAGGCCCTGAACGAGGCAAAAAAGTGGGGGAACTGCGATCGGGAGATCCAGCTTGAGGCGGCCAGGATCGAACCGCGGCTGGAAGGTGCTGCAGTCACGGTTAAGCGGTGTATTTTCTGCTGGTCCGTGGTGCAGGAAAAGGCGGACAGTTGCTCGAATTGCCAGGGAATGTTTCATATAGCGGGCCAGAAGGCACCGCCGCCAGGCGGCAACGCCGAGTTGGAGAAGGCGATTGTTGCGTACAAACAAGAGTTCGCTGCATGCCCCGGTAATCCCCGGATTGCCTATTGTCTCTGCCTGGCCTTTTATTCGCTGGGCAGGATCGACCAGGCAATCGAGTTTGTCGACCGAGCCATGAGAGTCTCTTCAGGGGAAGCGCTTTTTCTGAAGGCCAGAACCCTGCTCCAATCCTTTGCCGGTCAAGCCGTTCAACCGGTTCCCCAGACTACACAGGTTGTACGCCCTATTGCTGCGGCTTCATCCGGCACAGGTGTCCCGGACAGGACCATTCTGGTTGTGGAAGACAGTCAGACGTCGAGAAAAGTCATAACCATGCTGCTCGAACGAAAAGGCTACACCATCCAGGAAGCAAAGAACGGCTCCGAGGCCCTGGTCAAGCTTGCAGATGAGGCTCCGGATCTGGTGTTGCTCGACCTGATGCTGCCCGACATGTCCGGATACGAGGTCCTGGCGAAAATCAGGCAAGGCGGGAAAACCGCCGATATTCCGGTCATCATGCTGACCGGCAAATCCAATCCCGCCGACCGGATGAAAGGACTGCACCACGGGTCCAACGAATACCTCACCAAACCTTTCGATCCGGCCAAACTGCTTGCCGTTCTGGAAAAATATCTCGACCATCCGGCCCCGCAACCACCGGCACAACATGCAGCGCCGCCGAAGGTTGTCGTCAAGACCGTACCTCAAGCGCCAAAAGCGCCGAATCCTCCGGTCCCGGCCCCGAAGCCGGCCTCAGTCGCCCCGGCACCCCTAAAACCGATGCCGGTTATGCCGGCCGTGCCCGCAGGCGGGACCGCGAAGAAATCGATTCTGGTGGTGGAAGACAGCCCGACGTCGCGAAAAGTGATCTCGATGGTTATTGCCAAACGGGGGTATACAATCCATGAAGCGGCGACCGGAGCGGTGGCGATGCGCAAGGCCCAGGAGGGAACCCCGAGCCTCATCCTTTTGGACGCGATGTTGCCCGATATGTCCGGCTACGAAATTTTGCATCGGTTCAAAAATGACGAGCGGCTGAAGGATGTGCCGGTGGTCATGCTGACCGCCAGGAATAACCCGGTCGACAGGCAGAAAGGGCTGCAGGGAGGTTCGGCGGCATACCTTACCAAGCCCTTCGACCCGGAAAAGCTGCTCGCCGTCATCGACGAGTATATCTGAGTCAACTTCTCTTAAAGTGAACGTATGTCAAGTTTCCCCGATCTTTTCAATCTCATCCGGCACATCGACGAACAGCTGACGGAGGCCGCCGCCGATTCTGCCGCGTTGATGCAGACTCCGAAATCGATTCCGGAGAAACTGACAAAATATATCCTGGTCGGTGCCGGCAATCTCCATTTGGCCATCGCCATCGAGGATATGGCTGAAGTCGGCCCATTGCCGGCTATTACCTTTCTTCCCAACCTGCCTGCCTGGATTCAGGGGATAGTCAATATCAGGAGCGAGATCATTTCGGTCGTCGATCTTCCTGTCTTTCTGGGACTGGCCGAAACAGGTGGTGCCGGCAGCCGGTTTGTCGTGCTGCACCAGCGGAAATTGAAAGTCGGCATCCGTCTGGACAGCATCATCGGCACGGTCGGCCGTTTCGCCTCGGATATCAAGCCGCTCGATGCCTTCGATGGCAATCGGCTGGATAAGTCCCTTTTTCATTCCGGCTTGCTGGTCGAGAAACGGTTCTACTTTATCTTGAATGTCAGGAAGCTATTGACTGCGCCACGACTCGTTGACTATAACAGGGCTGGCTAAACAAGGCTGGCTGATTGCGGTGCCGGCAGCGTTCCGGCAAAAAACAAGGATGTGGTACCTGCTGCGGATCTGAACCTCCGGGAAAGAGGACGAAAAGAGATGTCGAAAATACTGAGAGCCGAGCTCGTTGAGCTTTTCATGGAGGAAGCTGCTTCCTATATCCCGGCGATACGGCAAAATCTGGACAAGCTTGCCGCCGAGCGCTCGGCGACGAGCGCCCTTGCAGAACTGCACCGGTTGTTTCATACCATTAAGGGGGCGGCTGCCCAGGTTCAGTTGGCCGATCTCAGCCAGGGAGCAAGGTTTGTCGAGGACTTTCTGGAAGAGCTGATCGAAGAGGGCAGGGAACTCACCGTACAGCGTCTTGAAAATCTCGAAAAGATAACCGATATGCTGGGGGAAATGGTCGATACCTCCGGTGACTCATCGGCGGACAGCGGAGATTTCCATGCCCGGGTCGTTGCTCTCTTCAGCGATACCGTAGCGCCGGCGGAGGAGGCTCCGGCCGCACCGGCAACTGCGGATCCGGTTTTTGCCGATGAGCGGCAGGAATGTCTTATGGCCATCCGGTCCATCATCCCGCTGCTGCAGGAACTGGCCGGCTGTATTGTGCCGGGGGTGGCGGAGTTGGAAGAGTACAATGGCATGGTCTTCAAAAAGTTGGACCATGCCGTGGCCGTCTTTTCCACCGCGGTCCGGACGGCCGGCATGGACGGGCAATACCGGCTGATGCGGGATTTTCAGCTGCTGCTCGGCAAACTCCACACCGACGGCATCTGGAGCCAGCCGGAAGTTGCAGGACTTATCAGCGATTTTTTCCAGTTTCTGGACGCTATCTTCACCCACGGCGACCCTGAGAATAGTTCGACCGTCAGCCGGGTAGAGCATCAGTTGCAGGCCTTTCATTCCCTTCTTGCCGTTTTCCATAACGTGCAGCCGACAGATGCAATAGAGGCCGAAACAGGGCTTGATGAAGATATTTTTGCCGCCCCGGCAGCGGATGACGAATCGGTGATCCTGCTCGAACAACTCGTCGAGACCGAATTGCCGGAGGATGTGGACCTCCTCTCGGACTGGCAGGAGGAATGGGCAGCGGACGGCCAGGCGGTTCTTGCTGAGCAAGAGCCGACGGTCAGCGAGGACCAACTGCTGCTGCTGGAGATCTTCCGCGCGGAGTGCGACGAGCATCTGATCGTGATCAACAGTTCCTTGAACAGCCTGGAACATCAAGTCGAGCAACCATCTCTTCTCACTCCGGAGTTGAGGGAGATTCTCAGCGAAATGCGCCGGGCCGTCCACACCCTGAAAGGTGCCGCCGCCATGACCGGCGTAAACCTTTTGGCCCAGGGCGCCCACTCGCTCGAAGACCTGCTGGACTGGCTCCACGACGAGGCGACGGAGATCACTCCCACGGAAGTCGGAATTCTTGCCACCGGGATCGATGTCATCGAGCTCCTGTCGCAATCGCCGGAGGCGAGCGGCGCGGAGCATCTGAGCCGTCTTGTGGCAACGATCGATGGGCATCTGGCCCAAGCAGGAGGCCGAACCGCGGCAGGTGAAGCTGAGCTTGCTTGGGAACCGGCGGATAAAGAAAGCGAAAAACCGGAAGCAGTCGAAACAACCCTTGCCGAAACGGACCCAAAAGAGGAGACGCCCACCCGACTGCCGGGCGAATCCGGTTTCTTGCGGGTCAGGCTCGACGATCTCGACGAACTGATCGGTATTGAGGGCGAGTTGGTCGTTGCCCGCGGATCCGTTGAAAAAATGCTGGACGAGTTCGGCCAGACGCTTATCGAATTCGACAATGTCAAAGAGAATCTGCGGCGGAAATCCCAGGAGCTGGAAGCGGGCTTCGAAGTCAAATCCCTCTACGGCTTCAATCCCGTTGCCCCGGGAAACTCCGGAGAACCCGCGACGGGAGATTTCACCGAATTCGATCCGATCGAGCTTGACCGCTATTCCCAACTGAACCTGATTATCAGATCGCTGAATGAGATAACGGTCGATATCAACTCCATTCACGCCACCCTGGCCCTCCTGGCCAGCGACATCCGCGGGCAGGTCAGCAAACAGCAGCTGACCATGCGCCTCATGCAGGAAAAACTCATGCGTATCCGGATGACGCCGATGTCTTCGCTCTCCCGGATGCTGTTCCGAACAGTCCGGGAGACCGCCAAAAAACTGGAGAAGAAGGTCAACCTCATCATCTCCGGGGAAGACGTCTATATGGACCGCTTCGTCTGGGCCAAGATCACCGATCCGCTCATGCATATCCTACGCAATGGTGTCGACCACGGCATCGAGTCACCCCGGCAACGCATGGCCGCGAACAAGCCGGAGATCGCCACGATCCGGCTGGAAGCCGAGCAGCACAGCCGTTTCGTAGTCCTGCGGGTGTCGGACGACGGCGGCGGCGTCGACATGGCGCGGATCAAGGCCAAACTGCAGAACGAAGGGTTGGTGGCCAACCCGGACTTGTTGAGCGAGAAGGAGTTGATCGAGTACCTCTTCCATCCCAGTTTCTCCACCAGAGAGGACGTAAGCGCCATTTCCGGCCGCGGGGTGGGGCTCGATGTCGTCCGCCGCAACATCCAGGATCTGCGGGGTTCGGTGCAGATGCAGAACAAGCCGGAGCAAGGCGTCACTTTCGAATTCCAGATTCCTTTTACCCTGTCGGTCAACCGGGCGGCCATCGTGTCGGCGGCCGGCCGGGAGTTTGCCGTGCCGCTCCAGGATATTCAGCAGGTCAAACGGTACGGGGCGGCCGAACTGGAGGCCGGCGACGGGCTCTATCTCCGCTTTGGCGAGCGGCTCGTGGCGGTCACGAATCTCGGCTACTGCCTGCAGCTTGAAGGTCGCAACACGACCCTGCCGGCAGGCGGAGAGGGGCTGCTGGCCATCGTCTTCAAGAAGGGCGAGGAACTGCGGGCGGTCTCCATCGACGAAGTCATGGAACAGCGGGAGATCATCGTGAAAAACCTCGGCAGTCATCTGACCCATGTGCCGGGAATAAGCGGCGTGACTCTCACCGGCGCCGGAGAGTTGATCCCTATCCTCAACCTCAGGGAACTGGTGGAAATCAAGGCAACTATGGCGAAAGGCGAGGAGGAAGTTCCTCAACCGCTGGCCTTGAACGATCCCCTCAAGGTGCTGATCGTCGATGATTCCATCTCCGTCCGGCACAGCGTCGCCCGGCTGGTCGAAAGCCAGGCCTGGAAACAGCAGCAGGCGGTGGACGGGGTCGATGCTCTGGCCAAACTTGCATCATTTTTGCCTGATGTCATTGTCCTCGATATTGAGATGCCCCGGATGAACGGCTACGAATTCAAGAGCAATATCAACAACAATGAAGCGTTTCGGGATATTCCGGTGATCATGTTAACATCCCGGACTTCGGAAAAACACCAGCAGAAAGCGAAGGAACTGGGCATCCATCATTATATGACCAAGCCCTACCAGGAGGCAGCCTTCGTAAGGCTGCTCGAGAATATCCGCAGCGGCAGTGTACAGTGATGCACGTGTGAGGCGCACATGGAGACGAGGCTTGAAGTTGCAACGATACAGGCGAACTGCGATCCTTTAAACGGGTATGACCTGTACTGGGCTGTGAGCAGGAGTCAGTTGGAATTTATCCTGCAGAATATCGAGGTGTTTCGCGCGCCGCCGTTCGCTGCCACGGCTCAATACCAGGAAAAAATGCTGCCGGTGGTGAATCTTGAAAAGCATTTCGGCCTGGTCGAGAAGAAATCGGGAAAATCCGCCAAATACCTGGTCCTTCGCGCCGCCGGTGCCAATCATGGCCTGGTCAGGCTGATAATCGAGACGCCGGTTCCGGTGAAACTGCAGAAAGTGGAGCAGGGACTCGCCGCTTCCTTTGGTGGGCTGGCGTTGCCGAAGAACAACGTGGATATCCTCGGCGTCTACTCACTTTCCGCAAATGAGCTGGCAATCGTACCGGATATCGGCTGCATCAATCGATCGCTGAAACTGCGCGGCGACCATAATCTGTAAAATTGACCCTCCACAAGGGGATAAGTACTTTAACTTCTTTCCAACAAGAAATGAATTTCTAAGGTACTCATAACGAACGCCGCCTGGCGAATGAAGATTACATGACAATGGATGTCGGACCGGTACGGTGCGGCATAGAAATATTAAGAATATCAAAAAAAAAGGAAAAATTATATGGCCAGTAAATTGATAATGATAGTTGAGGACAGCCCGACCGACAGAAGAATCGCCGAATCCGTCTGTGCCGATAACGGCTACCGGGTCATTACCGTCACCGAGGGCGACAAGGCCCTGGCGATGGCGATTGAGAAGAAACCGGATCTCGTCCTGCTCGACGTCATTCTGCCCAACAAGAACGGGTTCCAGGTGTGCCGGCAGTTGAAAACCACTCCGGAAACCAAGGACATCCGGGTCATCATCGTCAGCAGCAAGGATCAGGCGAGCGACAAATTCTGGGGCATCAAGCAGGGTGCCGACGATTACATCACCAAACCCTACAGCGAGGACGACCTGCTCGCTGCAATCCAGAAGAATATTTGATAATCGGCGGGATCAGCATCCTGGCCGGCGGCATCGGCGCGCGGTTTCGAAATCGCCGCGAGCCCAGATTGTCCTCTATCGTCTGGCCGCCTTCGTCTTTGTCGGACTGGCGGTGAAGCTTGCCATGGCCAGGCGATAGTCTTGGCCGCTGCACTTCGACAG
Source organism: Desulfobacterales bacterium GWB2_56_26 (assembly GCA_001799365.1). Taxonomy (GTDB): domain Bacteria; phylum Desulfobacterota; class Desulfobulbia; order Desulfobulbales; family Desulfocapsaceae; genus Desulforhopalus_A. The sequence goes on from MGTI01000157.1 coordinate 21,864, forward strand.
TAAAACAAAAAATTCCATGACCCATGAACATAAAACGGTAAAGCCGGGCCGGCGGCCCGGCACCGTCCTCTCGGATTCGGGTGAAGAGTTGACGTTGCCCGCAGGTTGGGACCTGCTACCCCCAGGCGATGGCCCGTTGACCAAACTGGTCAAAGCCAAGGGACCGACCTGGCTGATTCAGGTGAAGATCGGCAGGCGGCTTATGTCCCGGGGAATCTGGGCAAAAGGCGACCATATCCGGGAAGCTCGGGAGGAAGTCTCGGCCAAACGCACCGCGCCGGACTACGACCGGAAACGCGAGCAGGAACTGGCCAGGAAGGGGAAAAAACACCTGGAATACGTACAGGAATTTTCGGCGGCGGTGGTCGATTTCCTGGACTTTCACCCTCGCCATGCGGATCTTGCGGCGCAACTGGCACGGGCGGTGGCCGAGCATGCCACTCCGGTCGGCAGCGGCACCGTTGCAAGAACCGAGCGAATACCCGTGGCGGACAGAGCCCGCTCGGCGCTCATTGCCTGGCTGCGCCATCAGGCCACCGAATATGACCGGATGAAGATCGAGCGGATAAAAGGCCGGCGGAGAGAGGTACGCCGGGAACTGGCTGCCCGGTCGCTGACCATGCTGCAGCCGTACCGAAGGGGCGAGGAGGCCGACAGCGGCTGCCCCTTGCAGCGGGCTTTAAGACGATTGTAAGGGCGATCTGCCGCTGCCGGCTCCGAGGAAGAGGCCGGCGCCGATCAAACCTACCTGTCCTGCATCCTCCGGTTGAATTCTTCGGGGGTGAAGGAATAGACCTGGGTGCCGTTGCACTCAACCGCAAAAGAGGCGCAGACGCTGCCCCGGAGGGCGGAAGCCTCGAAATCTTCGCCTTGCACCAGCCCGCTCAGCAATCCTCCCCGGTAGGCATCGCCTGCCCCGGTGGGATCGACAACTCTGCTTGCCTTGAACGACGGAATGGTGAGCGGCCGACCCTGGTGGTAGATCTTTGAACCTGCTTCGCCGAGGGTAACGATAGTCGTCTTAGCCATCTCAAAAAGCTGGCCGTTGGCCAGGCCGGTTTTGTCCTGAATCAGGTTGAACTCGTAGTCGTTGACGATGAGCAGGGTGCAGCCGGTGATGACTTCCACCAGATCGCGCGGCTGGAGCATAGGCAGGGCCTGGCCCGGATCGAATACATAATCGATACCGGACTTCTTGCAGCGGCGGGGATAATTTATCATATCATCGAGATTGCCGGGCGAGACGAGAAGCAAGGTTTTCTCCGGGTCGAGCGATTCGATATCGAGATCCGAGGAATACTTCATCGCCCCCGGATTGAAGCCGGTGATCTGATTGTTTGCCATATCGGTGGTAATATAGGCGCCGGCCGTCAATTCTTCGGCAATGACCTTGATACCGTTCCTCGCGATGCCGTTTTTGTCGAGCCATTCGAAATATTTATGGTGGTCGCTGCCGATGGTTGCCGAGATGAACGGGCTCTCGCCCATGAGCTTCAGGGCGTAGCCGATATTGCCGGCGGTGCCGCCATAATTTTCCGTTACGCCGTTGACCTGGAAGCAGACATTGAGGCTATGAATCTTGTCCGGCAGGATATGGTCCGAAAATTTGTCGGAAAAATTCATGATACGGTCATAGGCGAGGGAGCCGGAAACGATGATATCTTTCATTGCGTAAGCCTTGGTTGAGTAAGAGTTTTTGAGGGAATATTCACTCCTCTCCCCCTGAAGAGGGAACGGGGTAAAGAGTTCCTGATCGGGGCCGGAGTGTGGCACAGTTTCTATCACTCACCGGATAATTTCAACAATTAGTTTACAGGAAATGGAAAAGATCTGAGCTGAAGGTTCAGCTGACGGCGAAACATCAGTTGCAGGGAGAAGAGTCGGGTGCACCTTCATTGCTTAATGTTTTTTGCTATGGTAAAAAAGAATTTCGTTTGAAGAAACGAGGACCGGGCAACTGCCAGGCATAAACCCTGCGGATCGAAGATTGATCCGTACGATTCTCCTTGAGTTTTCAGGAGGAGTTTGTTACGCAAAGGAGGGACTGCCGCAAGAGGTTGCTTATGGCCTGAAATAGCAGATAAAACATCATGTTTTTGTAGAGTCGCCTGTTGCCGGGGAATTCCATGGCGGATATTCCATTTCGCCTGCTGGCCGGTCCGATTGTCCGTGAGAAGAAGAGTTTTGGGGGTACGGTCCAAAGTTTCGGGGGACTGAATCGAAAAATACTATTTAACAAGGAGATGAGGATGAAAAAACTGTCGTTGTTATTTGTCGTTGCACTCGCTGTGTTGACCTTTACCGCCGGCGCCGCGTTTTCTGCGGATACCCTCGCCGAGATCCAGAAGCGCGGGAAACTGAGGGTCGGCATGGAGCCTGGCTATATGCCCTTCGAGCTGACCAACCAGAAAGGGGAGATAATCGGCTTCGACGTGGATGTGGCCAAGAGAATGGCCGCGGCGATGAAAGTGGAGCTGGAACTCGTTTCCACCGCCTGGGATGGCATTATCCCCGCCCTGCTCACCGATAAGTTCGATGTTATCATGTCGGGCATGACCCTGACCCAGGAAAGGAATCTGAGCGTCAACTTCGCCCAGCCCTACATCCTCATCGGCCAGTCCGTCCTGCTCAAGAAAGATCTCGCCGGTGCCGTCAAATCCTACGCTGACTTGAACAATGCGAAGTACACCGTAGCCTCCAAACTGGGCACCACCGGCGAGCAGGCGACCAAAAGGATGATCCCCAACGCCAAGTACATCTCCTATGAAACCGAGCAGGAAGGCGTCATGGAACTGGTGAATGGCAAGATCGATGCCTTCATCTACGACCTCCCCTTCAATGCCATCGCCGTCAATCAGAAAGGCCAGGGGAAAATCGTCCATCTGAGCGAACCCTTCACCAAGGAGCCACTGGCCTGGGCGATCCGCAAGGGCGACCCTGATTTCCTCAACTGGCTCGACAATTTCATGGCCCAGCTCAAATATGACGGGGAATACGACAAGATCTACAAGAAATGGTTCCAGGACGATGCCTGGTTGAAAGAAATTCAGTAACAGGGAAGGTAGCTATTTTGAAAGCCACACATAATACGTGGCCCTGGAAGCTCTTGCTGGCGGTTATCCTGATCGGGGGGGCCGCCGGCACCTGGGGTGCGGTAGCGAAGATCGATTACCAATGGCGCTGGAACAGGGTGCCGCAATACTTTGTCTACGTCGCGGAAGAAGCCCAGAAGACTCCCTTCAATGGCAAAGTTTCTTCCATTGTCAAAAAAAATGGTGATGCGGTGGTCACGGTGGCTTCAGGCTCGCAGAGGGTCGAGCTGACTGTCACCGCAGACAGTCTCAAGGTTACCGAAAACGAGGATATCTTTTCCGGCGATACCGTAGGTTTCGCCAAAGGCTGGCACCTTGGCCCGCTGATGTACGGCTTGTGGACCACCCTCTGGATCTCCGCCGTCTCCAGTGTCTTCGGGCTCATTTTTGGCCTCGTCGCAGGTCTTGCCAGAGTCTCTAAGAATTACACGATTCGGGGGCTGGCGATCACCTATGTTGAATTCATTCGCGGGACGCCGCTGCTCGTCCAGATTTTTATCGCCTACTTTCTCCTCGGCACCGTCTTCAATCTCAGCCGCAATGTCTGCGGCGTGGGTGCGCTCTCGCTCTTTGTCGGTGCCTATGTGGCCGAAATCGTCCGGGCCGGGATCCAGTCGATCTCGAAAGGACAGACGGAGGCTGCCCGGTCGCTGGGAATGACCAAGTTTCAGACGATGTGGGATGTCATCCTGCCGCAGGCGTTCAAGCGCATCCTGCCGCCGCTGGCCGGCACGTTTATCAGCCTGATCAAAGACTCGTCGCTGGTCTCCGTCATCGCCATCACCGATCTCACTAAATCGGGCAGGGAAATCATTACCTCCACCTTCGCCACCTTCGAGGTGTGGATTCTGGTCGCGGTGATGTACCTCCTGGTGACTTCGCTCTTGTCGCAACTTGTTTTCTACATGGAACGGAGGCTTGCCGTCAGTGATTAAAGCGCAAAATGTGGTAAAGATCTTCCCGGTCAAATCAGGCGTGGTCCGGGCCGTGGATGGGGTGTCGGTTGATGTGGCGCGGGGCGAGGTCGTGGTCATCATCGGCCCGTCCGGGTCGGGGAAATCCACTTTCCTCCGCTGCATCAACGGCCTTGAAGACTTCTCCGAGGGACATATCATCATCGACGGAGTTGATCTGGCCGACCGGAAGACCAACATTAACAAGGTACGGGCCGAGGTCGGCATGGTCTTCCAGCAGTTCAACCTCTTTCCCCATAAGACGGTCCTGGAGAATCTAACCTTGGCCCAATGCCGGGTGCGCAGGCGCGGGAAAAAGGAAGCCGAGGAAAGAGCCCATATGCTGCTGCGCAAGGTAGGGATCCAGGAAAAGGCCCATGAATATCCTTCCCGTCTATCGGGGGGACAGCAACAGCGGGTGGCGATTGCCAGGGCTCTGGCCATGGACCCGAAGATCATGCTGTTCGACGAACCTACCTCGGCCCTCGATCCGGAAATGGTCGGCGAGGTGCTCGATGTCATGAAGCAGCTGGCCAGGGAGGGCATGACCATGATGGTGGTCACCCATGAAATGGGCTTTGCCCGCGAGGTGGCAGATCGGGTTATCTTCATGGATGAGGGAAAGGTAGTGGAAGTGGGGACACCCGAACACTTCTTCACCAATCCTCAGGAAGAGCGGGCTAAGCTGTTCCTGAAACAGGTCCTGTAACCTGCGACCAATCGATGGCAGTTTTTTTCACAGCGAAACAAATCAAGTTTTGAATACTGATAGATAAGGAGGAGTCGGGATGCGAGTATGGAAGGCTTTACTGGCCGTACTGCTGATTGGTGCAGTGAATACCGCTTACGGTGCGGACAAAGAAATGAAAGTAGGTTTTGTATATGTGTCTCCCATCGGCGATGCGGGGTATTCCTACTCCCACGACAAGGGGCGGCAAGCTATCGAGGCCCTGCCCGGGGTGACCACCTCCTATGTCGAGGCGGTCCCCGAAGGTCCGGATTCGGAGCGGGTTATGCAGAATATGGCGAGAAAGGAATTCGACATCATCTTTGCCACAAGTTTCGGCTATATGGACCCAATGCTGAAGGTTGCCAAACAATTCCCCAAGACCGTTTTCATGCACTGTTCCGGCTTTAAGACGGCCGAGAATATGGGCAATTATTTCGGCAGGATGTACCAGGCCAGGTATCTTTCCGGGATGGTCGCCGGCGCCATGACCAAGGGCAATGTGCTTGGCTATGTCGCGGCATTTCCGATCCCGGAGGTTATCCGCGGCATCAACGCCTTTACCCTGGGCGTTAAGTCGGTAAATCCCAATGCCACGGTGCGGGTGGTCTGGACCAAAACCTGGTATGATCCGGCAACCGAGAAAGAAGCGGCCAAGTCGCTGCTCGATGTCGGCGCCGATGTCATCGCCCAGCACCAGGATTCCCCCGGACCTCAGGAAGCTGCCCAGGAAAAAGGCGTCTACTCGATCGGCTATAATTCCGATATGGCGACCTTCGCACCGAAGGCTCATCTGACCGCCCCGGTCTGGAACTGGGCGCCCTATTACACCAAAGTGGTCGAAGATGTCCGCAAGGGCACCTGGAAATCGGAGGCCGCCTGGCCCGGAATGGCCGACGGCGTAGTCGATCTGGCTCCGTTCGGACCGATGGTTCCCAAGGATGTTCAGGACAAGGTAAATGCGGAAAAAGCTAAAATTGTTGCCGGAACCCAGAAAATTTTCGTTGGCCCGATCAAGGACCAGAACGGCGAAGTGAAGATCGCCGACGGCGTGGTCGCTACAGACCCGGAACTGCTCGGCATGACTTGGTTTGTCGAAGGTGTTGTCGGTACGACGAAATAATCTCCCCCACTTCTGCTGGCATGGGTAAAGTATCCTGATGCTTCGGATGCGTATCACCAAGAGACAGGAGCCCCTAGGAATCGGCGGCTCCTGTTTTGTTTTATTGACGGCTTTGTCACTGTCCCTGCTGGTCAGTGCTGTGTTGCTGTATCTCGGCGGAACATCGCCCATCCGCGGAATATCCGTCCTATTCCAGGGTGCCTTCGGCTCCCGCTATGCCTTGGAGGACAGCATCCTCAAGGCCATTCCCATTTTTCTCTGCGCCCTGGGGGTGGCAGTTGCCTTTCGTCTGAAGATCTGGAATATCGGCGCCGAAGGACAATTTGCTCTGGGGGCAATCGGAGCCACCTGGATCGCCCTGTCGTTTCCCGCCTGGCCCAAGTTCATCCTGCTTCCCGCCATGATCGGCATGGCCATGGCGGCCGGCGGATTGTGGGGACTGATTCCGGCCCTGCTCCGGCAAAAACTCCGCACCAATGAGATAATCGTCACCCTGATGATGAACTATATCGCCATTCTGTTTCTCGATTTTCTGGTGTACGGGGTGTGGAAGGACCCGACCAGTTTCGGCTTTCCCATGACTCCGGGTTTTTCGGAGCAGGCGATCGTCGGCAAGATCGGCGCCACGGCGGTGAACTGGGGACTGGTCCATTGCCTCGTGCTCGGTACCTTGGTCTTCTTCTTTTTCCGGTTCACCCGGATAGGCTTTGAGATTAAAGCCAGCGGGGACAATGTCCGGGCCGCCCGCTATGCCGGCTTGCCTTATGACCGGCTGGTCATGCTCGTTATGGTGATGAGCGGGGCTCTTGCCGGCTGGGCCGGCTTTCTCGAGGCCTCGGCCACGGTCAATCGTCTGCAGCCGTCGATCATGGTCGGCTACGGTTATACCGCCATCGTCGTTGCCTGGCTGGCGAGGCTGCACCCGTTGAGCATCGGCATCGCCGCCGTACTGCTGGCCGGCCTGCGGGTGGGAGTCGAGAGTCTGCAGCTCGATCTGCAGGTTCCCGCCGCTTTCGGCGGGATCATCGAGGGGCTGATTCTGCTTACCGTCCTTGCCGGCGGCCTGTTTACCCACTACCGCCTGGTGCCGAGGAAACACTGACATGGAACGGAAGCTTTCAGGTGCGCGAATCCCATGACTTTTGAAATCATCATTGCCCTGCTGGCGGCGACAGTCCAATCGGGAACTCCCATCCTGTATGCCACCTTGGGCGAGATCTTCACCGAAAAGTCGGGAGTGCTCAACCTGGGCGTGGAAGGAGCGATGATTATTGGGGCGCTCACCGCTTTTATCGTTGCCCGGTTCACCGGCAACCCAGTGCTCGGCTTTCTCGCGGCAGGCCTCGCCGGCTCCCTGGCTACGGCCATTCATGGGGTGGTATGTCTCGGGTTCCAGGGCAACCAGGTGGTATCGGGCCTGGCGCTCACCATTTTGGGCGTGGGGCTCGCCAATTATATCGGTACCGGTTATGTCGGCATGTCGGCTCCCGGTTTCCAGCCGCTCGCCATTCCGGGGCTGGCCGATATCCCTGTTATGGGACCGATTTTCTTCCAGCACGATCCGCTGGTTTATGTGAGTTATCTCATTGCACCCCTCTTGTGGCTGTTCTTTGCCCGGACTCGTTTCGGTCTCGGCCTGCGGGCCGCAGGGGAATATCCCGCCGCGGCCATCGCCGCCGGGCTGAACGTGGCGGCCTATCGGTGGCTGGGGATTATGGTCGGGGGCTTTTTCATGGGTTTGGGCGGGGCCTATCTGTCCCTGGCCTACACCCATCTGTGGACCACCAACCTGACGGCGGGCCGCGGGTGGATCGCCGTGGCGCTGGTCATTTTCGCCTTCTGGCGGCCGGGTCGGGCAGTTTTCGGGGCCTACCTGTTCGGCGGCATCATGGCCCTGCAGCTGCGGCTGCAGGCCTCTGGCACCCAGCTGCCCTCGTCGATACTGCTCATGCTGCCTTATGTCCTGACCGTTCTGGTCCTGGTTTTGTCCTCATGGCGCAAGGGAACCAGTGAGCAACCGGGGGCGCTCGGCGTGAACATCGAACCCGTCGATTGAGAGGAAGCGGGATCTGACTATTAAATTTGAAAAGAGGGAAATCTTTATGTCGGCACAATCAACCTATCGAAAAACCTATCCGATCTCTTGGGACCAGCTCCACCGCGACTCCAAGGCCCTGGCCTGGCGTCTGTTGAATATGGACTATTTCAAGGGGATCATCGCCATTACCCGCGGCGGTCTGGTGCCGGCGGCGATCATCGCCCGGGAATTGGACATCCATCTGGTCGACACCATCTGTATCTCCAGCTATGACTGGAAAGACAAGAAGGGAGATGCCGACATTCTGAAAAAATTCGACGGCAACGGCGAGGGCTGGCTGCTGGTCGACGATCTGGTCGATACCGGCCGAACAGCCAAGATAGTTCGGCAGATCGTACCCAAGGCCCACTTTGCCACCGTCTATGCCAAGCCGGCCGGCCGGCCGCAGGTCGACACCTATATCACCGAGGTGAGTCAGGACACCTGGATTCTTTTTCCTTGGGACACCGAGTCGCAGTTCGTCGTGCCGCTGGCGGGGAAGGAGAGACCCTGAACATGACGGCAAGTGGTCCGCTCATCCGGCTGGAGGGCATCTGCAAGTCCTTCGGCACGGTCCTGGCTAACCGGGATGTGTCGCTGACGATCGAATCCGGCAAGGTCCTCGCCCTCCTGGGCGAAAACGGTGCGGGGAAGTCGACGATCATGTCGATTCTCGCGGGACAATTGCAACCGGATAGCGGCGCCATTTATCTGGACGGCCGGCAGGTTATCCTTTCCTCAACGGAAAAAGCGATCAAAGCCGGGATCGGCATGGTCTATCAGCACTTCAAGCTGGTCAGCGCTATGACCGTAGCCGAAAACATTTTTCTCGGCCGGGGAGGGATCTGGCTGAACTGGTCGCGTATGCATCGGGAAGTCGCCGCGCTTGCCGAACAGTACGGCATGAAGGTCAACCCTGCAGCCAAGATCGGTGACCTGTCGATGGGGGAACGACAACAGGTCGAGATCCTGAAACTCCTGCACCGAAGGAGTTCTATCCTCATCTTCGACGAGCCGACCGCCGTGCTCACTCCCCGCGAGGCCGACAACCTCTTCGACACCATGCGGCTTATGACCGCAAGCGGCAAGGGGATCGTCTTCATCAGCCACAAGCTCGAAGAAGTCATGGCGATTGCCGACACTGTCGCCATTCTGCGACGCGGCGAGATTGTCGATACCCTTGCCGCAGCCGACGTCCACTCCCCGGCCGAACTGGCCGAGCGGATGGTAGGGCGGGAAGTCCTTCTGCAGGTGGAGAGAATCCCGCAGGAACCGCGGCAGATCGTGCTCAAGGTTCACGAACTGCAGGATGCGGTGCTGTCGAATGTCAATCTGGAGCTTCGCCAGGGCGAGATCTTAGGCCTCGTCGGAGTGGCCGGCAACGGCCAGAAGCAGCTGGTGGAAACCATCTGCGGCCTGCGCCGCCCGGCCGAAAACACGATCCGGATCCTCGGCATGGAGTGGCGGAAATTCTTCCGCAAGGCGGACTGGGAAAGGACTCTGGCCTATGTACCGGAGGACAGGCAGGGCTTGGCGACCTGTCAGGGGCTGACCCTGCTCGACAACTTCCTGCTGACCACCCGGGGCGGTTTTGTGCGCGGCCCATGGCTTATGCGCCACTTAGCCGAGGCGAAAGCACTCCACCTGATCGAGGAGTTCGATATCCGGCCGCCGGATCTTGCGGCTTTTGCCTGGCAGCTTTCCGGCGGCAACCTGCAAAAGATGGTGCTGGCCCGGGAATTTTACCGAAAACCGCGGCTGATCGTCGCCGAGCAGCCTACGCAGGGTCTCGATATCGCCGCAGCCGAGGATGTCTGGAATTTGCTCCTCAAAGCGAGGGAGGCGTCCGGCATTCTGCTTGTCACCGGGGATCTCTCCGAGGCGCTGGCGCTCTCCGATCGCATCGGCGTGATGTATAATGGCAGAATTGTCGATCTGTTTGCTGTCGAGGATGAAGAAAAGGTGGCGCTCATTCCCCAAATGATGGCGGGGCTCTCGACTACGACCGATCGGCACCTCGCGACCTTCTAACGAAAGAACCTCAGGCAATAAGATCGATGCCGCTCCATGCCGATTTATCAGCCAGCTCCTTGAGATGGGCTCTCTGAATCATGGCCACGAGAGATTCTATCACTGCCGCCGTAGTCTTGCTCGGGAGATCGAATTCGATGCCGCAGACATACTCGATGCCGCTCTTTTTTCGTATCCTGCTGAGGTGCTTGACGGTTCCACCGACGCTGACCCGGAGTTCATCGTCAAGGTACAGTTTCATCCCGTACGACTCGTTGATTTTAATGTTTCTCTGATCCTGCTTGGACACCGCAAAGGACATGCCGCGTATGCTGATGTCCACAGGAGCGGCCAAAAATTCCTTCGCGTTCTCGCCGAGTTCCAGGGAGACGGTAAAGTTCAGGCTTTCTATGACTTTTGCGCGGAATTCTCTGGTGTTGCGCACGATTCTGGCGAGTACGGGATAGGTCAGGCGGAGCACCGGGATTTCCTGGACCTTGCCCAGTTCTTCGAAGGTGGTGGCCATTTCCACGGCAAAGGCCTTGGTAAACATGCGCAGAACAATGAAACGGGAATAGCGCAGATGGAGGTTGCCGAGACCCGGTTCGAGTGGCAGGGTGACCAGATGGGTCATGTCGGTCAAGTATTCGCCGGGGTCGTAATCGGGCTGACTGAAGACTATTCGGCCATCGATCTCATCCTCGATGAGGTCAGGGAGATCGTCCTTGAGCCGCGAAAAGTAGACTCTGGGCATGCCGTCGACTTCCACCTCCAGCGCCTTGTCGTCGAACAGTGCGGTTTGAAGGTAGGGCAGGATCTTTTCTTTGGCGGTGAAAATCTCCCCTTTCTCCAGCGCCGTTTCCAGCGCCTCGACGGTGAATGTTTCGCTGGGAAAGAAACGCTGCAACTGTCTTTTGATTTCTTCTGTCATTGGCTGGAATTTAGGCATAATATTATGAAATCATCAAGACCTTTATTATAAACGCTATCGCAACCGGCAGAAAAATGGAAGCGATGTTTTCTTGGAAATCAAGCCAGATGAAACAACTCACCACACCTCGAATCGACCAGTGCATCGGCTGCCATTCGTGTTCGCTTGCCTGCGCCCGTCATGTTCACAAAAAATTATCCTGGAATGCCGCTGGGATCCGTATCCGCTCCGCCGGCGGCCTGTCGACCGGCTTTACCGCCCACCGGTGTCTCGCCTGTTCCCCGGCACCCTGTGCCCAGGTCTGTCCGACCGGCGCCTATATTGATCGTCCGGGTGGCGGGGTGATCGTCAAACGGGCGCTCTGCATCAGGTGCGGCCAATGTGTCGAGGCGTGTCCGGTGGAGGCTATTTATCAGGACCAAGGCGGCGAGGTCTACGTCTGCATTCACTGCGGCCAATGTGTGCCGTTCTGTCCGCAGAATTGCCTGGAGATGGTCGAAACAGCCGGCAACCGGGAGGTGTCGATATGATACGGCAAGAATTCCGGATCCTCCTGGTCGATCTTTCGATCGGCAAGGGAAAAATCGTCTTGGTCGACGGGCGGAACAGTGTCGCCGGCGGCAGCGGCCTGGCGGCCCTGCTGTTCAGGGAATACGGCCATCCCGACCGTGGCTGGGACGATCCGGCCCAACCGCTCATCTTCGCCATCGGTCCGTTGACCGGCTACTTCCCGTTGATGAGCAAAACGGTCTGCTCGTTCAAGTCCAATTATCATCGCGAATACACCGAGAGTCATGCCGGGGGACGGTCGGCGCTGGCGCTGCGATTCGCCGATCTCGATGCGCTGGTCATCCACGGTCGGGCGAAGGTGCTTTCCTGCCTCGGTATCGGGGCGCACTCTCTGGAGCTGAAGGAGGCGTCTTTTCTGCGGGGGATGGATGCGGAAACATCGGGCAAGCTCATCCGCCGGATGTTCAAGGACGGCAGCGGCCATCGGTCGATCATGCGGATAGGCCCCGCCGGCGAAGCGGGGTTAGCCATGGCCTGCATCAATGTCGATACTTATCGTCATTTCGGACGGATGGGCGGCGGGGCGATCATGGGCACCAAGAATCTCAAAGGGCTCGTCATCCACGGGGATAGCGATTTCATGGTGCCGGAAGGCAAGGGGTATGGTGCCGAATTCAAGGAGATCTATACCAAGGTCACCGCGACCGAGATGATGCGTAAGTATCACGATCTGGGCACACCGGAAAATCTGCAGGGGCTGAACGATATTTCCTCACTGCCCTGGAAAAACCTGCAGGAAACTCACGATCCGGCCATTGCCTCGATCACCGGGCGGGCATTTGCCGATCAGACCCTGCTCAGGAACGGCGCCTGTTCCGGCTGTCCGGTGGGCTGTATCCATATTGGCTATATCCGGGAAAAAGCGGCGGATAACCGGTACCACTATCATCAGGTGGCCTATGACTACGAGCCGATCTTTGCCGCCGGGACTATGCTGGGAGTCACCAAACCCTTCGATGTCCTGCGCATCCTCGATGTCATGGAAAAGGTGGGACTCGATGCTATGTCCGGCGGCGTGGCGCTCGCCTGGGCGACGGAGGCGACCCAACGGGGCCTCATTTCCGCTGCCGAAACGGGGGTGCCCCTCCGCTTCGGCGATGCAGATTCCTACCGGCTGGCGGCCAAAAACCTAGGGCTTGCAGCCAATGACTTCTACAGGCTGCTGGGCCAGGGGACCATGAAGGCGGCAGCGGTGTACGGGGGCGGCGATTTCGGCTGCGTGCTCGGTCAGGAAATGGCCGGATATGCCACCGGCGAGCTGTTTTTTGCGGCGCAGACCCTCGGTTTCCGCCATTCCCATCTCGATACCGGCGCCTACAGCTACGATCAGAAAAACAGCGATCGCGATATCGACAAGGCAGTCGATTTCCTCATGGCCGACGAGCCGGGCCGGGTTTTTCTCACTTCCATGGTCGGCTGCCTGTTTGCCAGATCGGTCTATACCGAAGAACAGCTGGCCAGATGCCTGGATCTGCTTGGTTTTTCTACGCTTGCCGCGAATATCCCCGGAACGGCGGAACAGATCAGGCGGCTGCGCTGGCAGGTCAGAGCGAAGACGGGTTTTGATCCGGCCAATTTCACCATTCCGAAGAGGTTTTACCAGATTAAAACCTGGAAGGGGCTTGTCGACGGCAGCTACCTCGACAGCCTGAAGCAGGAGTATGGCCGCCGGATACAGCAACTCATCGCCGCGGATCAATAAAAAGCGAGGCGGACGCCGGTTGCCCGGTCGTCCGCCTTGGTGTTTCAAGACAACAAAAGAACTGTCAATTACAGCAGGTCGGCGATCGCCTCTTTCTCCGAAAGCAGTTCCTGCTCGGTGGCGGTCATCATTTTTTTCTGGAAATCGCTGATCGCAAGACCCTTCACTTCCTTCCATTCGCCGTTTTCACAGGTGATCGGGAAGGAATACATGATGCCGTCGTTGATGCCGTAGCTGTTGCCGCCGCTGTAAACGCCCATGCTGACCCAGCCGCCGTTCGTTCCCTGAGCCCAGTCACGCATATGGTCGATTGCGGCCGAGGCGGCGGAGGCCGCACTTGAGGCCCCGCGGGCCTTGATGATCGCGGCGCCGCGCTGCTGTACGGTGGGAATGAATTCGCTTACATACCACTCATCGCTGACCTTTTCCTTGACCGAGGCGCCATCGACCGTGGCGTAGCTGATGTCGGGAAACTGGGTGGCGGAATGGTTGCCCCATACCACCATCTTCTCCACCTTGGTGGAATGGCTGCCGGTCTTGGCCGCGATCTGGGACAAAGAGCGGTTATGGTCGAGACGCATCATGGCCGTGAAGTTTTTCGGACTCAGATCCGGGGCGTTTTTCAAGGCGATGAGGGCATTGGTGTTGGCCGGATTGCCGACCACCAGCACCTTGACGTTGCGTTTGGCATTATCATTGAGGGCCTTGCCCTGAACGGTAAAGATCGCGCCGTTGGCCTTCAGCAGATCGGAACGTTCCATGCCCGGACCACGCGGCCGCGAACCTACGAGCAGGGCGTATTCGATATCCTTGAAAGCGACGTTGGCATCGTCGGTAGCGACAATGCCAGCCACCAGCGGAAAGGCACAGTCATTCAGTTCCATGACCACGCCTTCGAGGGCCTTCATGGCCGGTGGAATCTCCAGGAGCTGGAGAATGACCGGCTGGTCTTTTCCGAGCATATCTCCGGCTGCGACACGGAAGATAAGGGAATAGCTGATTTGACCGGCTGCGCCGGTAATTGCGACACGTACTGGGGTTTTCATCTGGTCCTCCTTAGAAGAATTTTGAGAATGTATCACAAAAACATCGCCTTAAAAAAGGCAAGTGCCAAGATACCATAATGTTTGTAAGGAATCTAGCGCAAGAGCCCTGAAAGGACTAATTTTTGTTAGTTGCGTCGACAGCAATTTCTCCAACCTTTTGGCTTTTCAACATTTTTCGCCTGATCTCCCGATAGGAGAGCCGGCCCCCGGTCTACAAAAAAACTCTGGGGGCTGCTATTTTTTTGCCTGATAATTTGTGCTATTCTCAATTGAGTGGAGCAACGAGAATTTTGCGGAGCGAAAACATCCCATGGCGGAAACGGAAAAACCGAATGAAGGTCCGGGCAACGGCACGGGATTGGCGAACCCTCCGGGTCGATTGACGTGTTTGCTGCGTTTGCCGACCGGGATCAGGGAAAAGCTCATCGCGATTTTTATCGTCATCAAGGTCCTCCCGCTCATCGCCCTGGCGCTCTTCGCCGCCCGGCAGATTGCTTTGCTGGGCGACACCGTCAAACTCCAATCCGAACAGATGGTCGGGGATACCCGGGAACTGGTGACGGAGATCGGCGCGCTGGCCTCGGAGAGTTCGATCAGGGCTCTCGATCTGAAATCACGGGAAAGCATCGAAAGGCTCACCACCGACACGGCCCTGAGCGTCGCGGGTTTTCTCTATGAGCGCGACAGCGATATTCTCCTGGCTGCCCAGCTGGCCGCAACGGAATCCGCTTACCACCAATTCCTGACCATTCGCCGGAAAGGAGTGATCCGGCACCGCGACTGGCAGCTCAGCGAGGATGGCGCGGCGTGGCGGCCGCCCGATTCCGGACCGGTGCAGAATCATGAGGTTCAGGTCTCTGCTCCCGACAACAAAAAGGATTTCCACTCCCGCCAGCCGCAGCGCTTTGCCGAAACCAAACTTGCGCCGCTCTATCACGAGATGACCTTTGTCGATCTCGACGGCAAAGAAAAGGTCAAGGTTTCGGCAACCGAGCTGCTGGGCGCCGAAAAGCGGGACGTTTCCCGGCCGGAAAATACCTGGTGCCGGGCCGAGACCTATTTTGCCGAGCTGGCGGCCCTGCAGCCGGGCGAGGTCTATGTTTCCAGGGTTATCGGTCCCTATGTCTCCTCGCCGCTCATCGGTCCCTACACTCCAGCGCGGGCCAAACAGGCGGGCATTGCCTTTGCCCCGGAAAAGGCCGGATACGCCGGCAAGGAAAATCCGGCGGGCAGGCGCTTTCAAGGTATCATCCGCTGGGCATCCCCGGTTTTCCAGGACGGCCGGAAAATAGGCTATGTGACCCTGGCTCTCGATCACACCCATATCATGGAGTTCACCGACCATATCGTGCCGACCGAGGAGCGATATTCGGATATTTCCGATGCAGGCGCCGGCAATTACGCCTTCATGTGGGATTTTGCCGGCCGCAACATTAGCCATCCCCGGGATTATTTCATTGTCGGCTACGACCCAGAGACCGGCGAGCAGGCCGTGCCCTGGCTGAGCGACGAACTCTACGAGATCTGGCAGCAGGCGGGATCCTTCCGCAGCTTCGAAGAGCTCGCCCCGCAGTTCCTGGAACAGTCGCTCAGCAAAAAACCAGCCGCCCCGCTGACCAAAGCGGGTGCCCTCGGTCTTGATTGCCGGTACCTCAATTTTGCGCCCCAGTGCGTCGGGTGGCATGACCTGACCCAACACGGCGGCTCGGGATCGTTCGTCATCTTCTGGAGCAATCTCTGGAAACTGACCACGGCAGCAGCAATTCCCTACTATACCGGCATATATAAGGAGAGCCCGCGCGGCTTCGGCTATGTCACCATCGGCGCCAATGTCGACGAATTCCACAGTTCGGCCACGGAAACTGCAGCTCGGATCAACGCCACTACCCGGGAATACGAGACCGGCCTTGACCGGAAAAAGGAGGACACCCTGGCCCTGCTCGACCGGTTGCTCGGCACGACCCTCAAGAACCTAACCTTGTCGACCGCGGTCATGGTGATTCTCGTTATTTTCATTGCCATCTGGATGGCATCGGCACTCACCGGCAAAATTACGGCGATCATCGGCGGGATCAAGCTCTTTCAGTCGGGCAAACTGCACGGCCGGCTCAAGGTGGCAAGCGGCGACGAACTCGGTCAGCTGGCCCGGGCTTTCAATGAGATGGCCGACACAATCCAGGTGTCGATGGCAAAAATCGGGGAGGCAAGGGATCGGGCGGAGGAATCGGACAAGGCGAAAAGTCTGTTCCTCGCCAATATGTCCCATGAGATCCGGACGCCGATGAATGCCATCATCGGCATGAGCAGGCTGGCTCTTGCGGCTAGTGAGAACAATGAACAGCACAAACTGCTCGATTCGGTCAAAACCTCGGCCGATTCCCTCCTGGCCGTGGTCAACGACATCCTCGACTTCTCCAAGATCGAGGCCGGCCAGCTCGATCTGGAGAACCACACCTTTTCCCTCGGTACACTGGTGCAATCGACGATCAAGTCCATCTCCGTGCTCGCCCGGCATAAGGGCATCGGAGTAGGGTACGGCATTGCCGAAAATGTTCCGGAATATGTGCGCGGCGATCAGATGCGGTTACGCCAGATCCTCTTGAATCTGCTCGGCAATGCGGTCAAATTCACCAAGCGGGGAACGGTCAGCCTGGAGATCCGCAATGTTGCCAGGCAGGATCTGAAAACCGAACTGCTGTTCACCGTGCGCGACACCGGCATAGGCATTCCGCTGGAACACTTGGAGATGATCTTCGACAGGTTCTCGCAGAGCGATATCTCTATCTCCCGCAAGCACCAGGGGGCCGGACTGGGTCTGGCGATCAGCAGGAAGCTCTGCCGCATGATGGGCGGCGATATTCAGGTGGCAAGCGAAGTCGGCATGGGCAGCACCTTTACCTTCAACATCGTTTTCGACCTGCCGGTGGATGACGAGCGTTCCGGCGCCGAAAGCGAGCCGTCCTGGCCGGGCCTGGAACACCCGTTGCATATCCTGCTGGTAGAGGATAACGCGGCCAATCGCGAGCTGGCGAGGATGGTCCTGGAAAATGAAAAACTTCAGGTGACTCTGGCTGAGAGCGGCATGGATGCCCTGAAAAAACTCGCCGCAGGCAACTTCGATACAGTGATTATGGATATCCAGATGCCGGAGATGGATGGCTTCACCGCGACCAGCATCATTCGCGCATGTGAATCCGGCAAGGCCCTGTCCGTGGATATCAACGAAGCAGTCGAACACAATCTTCGCGACCGGCTCTACGGCCGGCATCAGCCGATCATTGCCTTGACCGCCCATGCCATGCGGGGTGACAGGGAAAGATGCATCGCCGCGGGGGCGGACGATTATCTCACCAAACCCTTCGTGCCCGAGCAGGTCATGGCCGCCCTTAGGCGTTGTGGCAACCTGCAGGCAGACTCGTCACATATCTGACAATTGAAGGACGGATCCGAATCAGTTAGTTCATTTTTTCCTGCGACTTGGTGTCCGTTGCTGCTGCTTTGCGCAGATCGTCCTTCATCAGTTTGTAGTTGATGGCGTCGACGAGTGCCTGCCAGCTCGCCTCGATGATATTGACGGAGACGCCGACCGTGCCCCAGCTCGCATGGCGGTCTTTGCTCTCCACCAGAACCCGAACCTTGGCCTCGGTGCCGTGTTCGCCGGACAGCACCCGAACTTTATAGTCGGTGAGTTCCATCTCAGTCAGCGATGGATAAAACCGGGACAGAGCCTTGCGGATGGCGGTATCCAGGGCGTTGACCGGGCCGTCGCCCATGGCCGCGGTATGCACCTCGTTGCCGCCGATGTAGAGCCGGATGGTTGCCTCGGTAAGAGGCGGCTTGTCCATCCGATATTTATGGTTCATCACCACAAAACTCTCGAATTTGAAATAGTTCTTCTGCAGGCCCATGGCCCGGCGCATCAGCAGTTCAAAGCTGGCCTCGGCGCCCTCGTACTGGTAACCCTTGTTTTCCAGGGCCTTCAGCTCGCCGATGATGGTTGGTAGGACCGGATCGTCGGGCGCGAGACTGAGGCCCCACTGATTGGCCTTGTGCAGGATATTGGCACGGCCCGATTGGTCGGAGATGAGAATGCGGCGGATGTTGCCCACCTTATCGGGGGCGATATGCTCGTAGGTGAGCGGATTGTTGTTCACCGCACTGACGTGGATGCCGCCTTTATGGGCAAAGGCCGACTCGCCCACATACGGCTGGTAACGATAATGGGGCAGATTGGCCAGCTCGTTGACCAGCCGAGAGGTGGTGTAGAGGTTATCGATATTCTTGCGCACCTCGCATTCGACACCCATCTTGAACACCAGGGCGGGGATAATGGAAGTCAGGTTGGCATTGCCGCACCTCTCGCCAAAGCCGTTGATGGTGCCCTGTACCTGTCTGATTTTGCACTCGGACACGGCAATGAGCGAATTGGCCACGGCGGTCTCCGAGTCGTTGTGCGAATGAATGCCCAGATGGACATCCTTGAACCGTGCGGCGAGAAATTTTTTCACCCGCCTGATGATCGGCGGGATCTCGTGGGGCAGCGTCCCACCGTTGGTGTCGCAGAGAATAATCGTCTCCGCGCCGCCGCTCGCCGCACTCTCCAGGGTGCTGAGGGCATATTCCTCGTTGTTCTTAAAGCCGTCGAAAAAGTGTTCGGCGTCGTAAAACAGATGTTCGACGTAGGGCCGCAAGAAGATCAAGGTGTCTTCGATCAGCATCAGGTTGTCTTCCAACTCGATGTGGAGCGCGTCCCGCACGTGGATATCCCAGCTTTTACCGAAGATCGTCACCGCCGGGGTCTTGGCGTTCAAGATGGCGATGAGATTGGGATCCTGCTCCGGCCTGTTTCTGAAGTGACGGGTCGACCCGAAGGCGGCGAGTTTGGCATGCTTCAGTCCGATGGACTGCATTCTCTCGAAATATTCGACGGATACGGGATTCGAGCCGGGCCAGCCTCCTTCGATGAAATCAATGCCCAGGTCATCCAGCGCCAGCGTAATACGGATCTTGTCCTCAACCGACAGGTTGAAATTTTCGGCCTGGGTGCCGTCGCGGAGAGTGGTGTCGTACAGTTCGATAAAATGCGCCATGTCTTTCCTTCTTCACTCAAGTCCCGGGTGGCTCCCGGATCGGATAAAGAGGACAGTTCGAAAAAATGTCCCCATGCAATGTGGAACCTCCAAAAATAGTTGACTTTATCCAAAAAGCAAAGGCTAAAAGTATCCGGGCGGGCAGACCATCCCGGAGTCAAGCCGGCCGACGGTCGCAGGGGAGTGCAGTTGGCTGCTCTCTGGAAAGAGTCGACGGGCAGGCGGCGGCAATCAATCGTGAAAGGGCCCGGGAGCGCAGAGGGCACCTTCGGTGTTCGCCTTCTTCCCGCAATTGCCGCAGATGAATGTCGGATTTTTCGTCATTTTTTCGATTACCGCAGTTTTTCCCGCAGTTGTCAATTCACACAGATGCATCGCGTGGTTGTCTGGATTGGTGCACAGATTGTCGATGTTGATCAGTCGGTCACTCATAGTGTTGTCCTCTTCTGTTTTTGTGGAAAACTCGAAACCTCTTTGTAATAAGTATCCCGGAAGACAGCGAAGATAGCAAGCCATGAAAGGCAGGACAGACGCTTCCTGCAAGGTGGTAAAAAACCAGGCCAGCGCCATCGCCTTAAGGTGACCGGAAATTGGTCCTACCAAAGTTGATCGCTGATCGTCATATGGGAAAAAAGTATTGTTCTCAGTTTTTTAGACAAAAAATCAGCAGATCGAATACAATTAATGGTGCTACCAATTGTGCGGCGATCGAGATGAATAGCGGTCGATTCTTGCTAAAGATCTCCCCTCCTGCCAACATAACATATTGTTGGAAAAAGGGTTTTTTCAACCGGATGGGGGATTTTGCATTGCATTTTTCCGGTTTTTTTCCTAACCTCGGGACCAATAGCGGCCTTGGAACTTGAAAAACATCGGAAATGCCGCCTCAGATTATGAAACTTTAGCTTCAGACAAAATTCATGAACCTCAAGCCAATTAAACCGAAACGTATTTCCGATCAGGTCTTCGAACAGATCCGGGAATTGATCTATAAGGGTGAGTTTAAACCGGGCCAGCAGATTCTCCCGGAAAGGGAGTTGGCCATGTCTATGGCCGTGAGTCGGACTTCGGTTCGAAACGCCATCAATAAGCTCGTCACCCTCGGCCTGCTCGAACACCGTCAGGGCCAGGGAACCTTTGTCAGCTCGCCGGAAAATCGGGAAGGCAACCCGCTTGCTGCCGTGATGGCAACCGATGAGGCAACCCTCGACGATCTGCTCGAGGTGCGTCTGGGGTTGGAATGCAATGCCGCAATGCTCGCGGCCCAACGGGCAACCGAAGCGGATTTGAAAGCCATAAAGAAAAGTCTGGAGGAAATGGCCGAGGATCTGGAGGGCACTGGAAAAATCGGCACCGGTCCGGATACCGCCTTTCATATGGCCGTGACATTTTCCACCAAGAACCCGGTGCTCATCCATCTGATGCGTAACTTCTACGATTTTCTCTTTGTCGGAATCAAAAAGAATCTCACCCACATGTACATGGACCGGGGGGCACTCGACGATGTGATCGACCATCATCGGGCCGTCTACGAGGCAATCGTGCGTCGATCGCCCCAGGAAGCCCATGATGCCATGCGCACCCACATCCGGTACGTCCAGGAGTATTTCCGTACCCGTTGAGCCCTGCTTCGTCTCTCCAGGCTCGCTGCATCCGTGATGCAGCGAGCCTTTCTTATTGAGCCAGCCCGTAAAATTTCGGATAAAGTGCCACCGTCATCAGGACGATGGCCTGAAGAATAATGAAGGGCACAACTCCTTTGTAGATATCGGTAGTTCGTACCTCCGGCGGGCAGACCCCCTTAAGATAGAAGAGCGAAAAGCCGAATGGCGGGGTCAAAAAGGAGGTCTGCAGGTTCATGGCAATCATGATGGCAAAGAACAGCGGTTCGAGACCAATGGCCGTGGCGATAGGCAGCAGAACGGGGACCACGATATAGCAGATCTCGAAGAAATCGATGAAAAAGCCAAGCACAAAGACGGTCAGGTTGGCCAGGAACAGAAACGTCCATTTCGCGCCGGGCAGGTTGAGCAGGGCCTCTTCGACTATCGAATCCGCACCGCTGTAGAGAAACACCATGGAAAAGGCGGTGGCGCCGATGAGAATGGCGAAGACCATGGCCGTCACCTTCACCGTTTCGAGCCCGGACTCCTCGACAACCTGCCAGCTCAGTTTCCGGTACATGGCAGCCAGGACCATCGCGCCGATGCAGCCGACGGCGGCGGATTCGGTGGGAGTGGCAATGCCCATGAAGATAGAACCAAGCACCAGCACGATAAGGGTTATCGGCGGCAGAATGGCAATGAGAGCCTTCCTGACATTGACGAACACGGTGCCGTCCTGGGCCGGCATGGCCGGTCCGGCATTCCTGTCGATGAACGCCACGACGAGGATGTAGACGACATAAAGAGCCACCAGCATCAAGCCGGGATACAATGCGGCTTGAAAGAGATCGCCAACCGGCAGTTGGAAAATATCGCCGAGGACGATCAGCACGACGGAAGGCGGAATGATCTGCCCCAAGGTTCCGGCGGCGCAGATTGTGCCTGTCGCCAATCTCTTGGAATAGCCGTATTTCAGCATGACCGGCAGGGAAATCACGCCCATGGCCACCACCGAAGCGCCCACCACGCCGGTCGAGGCGGCCAGCATGGTCCCGACCAAGACGGTACTGACGGCAATTCCACCCCGGACCCTGCCGAACAGGGTGCCCATGGATTCCAGCAGCTTTTCGGCGAGTTGCGACTTCTGTAGGATTATGCCCATAAAAATGAAGAGGGGAATGGCCATCAGGATGGTGTTGTTCATGATGGAGTAGACCCGGAACGGCATCATCGAGAACATCTGCAGAAATTCCTTGGAAATCGCAGCCATGCTCACGTCCGGCGCGATCTCGACGATCGCCGCCAGGATGCCGAAGAAGATGGAGACGGAGCCGAAGGTAAAGGCGACCGGATAGCCGATGGCCAGCAGCATGAGAGCCGAACAGAACATGATTATACCGATCATTTACTTTCCTCCAGGGTCTCGTGTTGCTGCGGAGCGATATTTTGGGGCCTGGCATTACGCAGGATATTGATGTTTTGCACGATGTAGCCGAAGGCGGTGAAGATCAGCAGGGAAAAAGACAGAGGGATCATGCCCTTGATCAGGTAACGGTACGGCAGGCCGCCCGGGTTTTCCGATATTTCCTTGATCTTATAGGAATCCTGGACAAAGTCGAGCGAGCCGAACAGAATGAGCAGGGCGAGAGGCAACAGGAAAAAGACGGTGCCGACGATATTGATCAGGGCTTTCTTGCGCGGCGAAAACCGATCATAGAGAAAATCGACCCGGACGTGTGCTTCGTCGATGAGGGACACGGAGACGCCAAAGAGGATGACGATGGAGAAGAGATGCCATTCCAACTCCTGCATCGCCACCGAACTGTTGTGGAAAGAATAGCGCATGATAACATCGAAAAAGACATTGACGGCCATCAGTAGAAAGACCACCGACAGCATCTTCCCCCAAACCCGGTTCAGTCGGCGATAAAATTTTTCAATCTCGATCAGCATTTGTTCCTCCAGGCACCCGGGATCGGTCACCGGTTTAAGACATTTTCACCCCACTTTCTGGGACCTCAATCTCGACAGCTGCTCCAACATGGCATGCCGGACTTCTGTTGTAAATAAAAAAGAAAAACCGTCCATCCACCTTAAACAGTGGATGGGCGGTGAAATCGGCAGAGCTTATACCGGAACCCGGCATCGATTATTTGGCGATCGCTTCAGTGGTCTCAAGATAGTACTGGGTCGACATCTTGCTCCATTCGCGGGCTTTTTTCATATACTTCTGCTGGGAATCGTAGACTTCCTTGAATTCGGGGTTCTGGGCGGCATAGGCTTCCATGACCTCGTCGTTGGCCTTCTTCATCGCCTTCAGAACCTCCGGTGGGAAGGTCATGACCTTGATGTTCGGGTGCTCCGACTTCATTACCTCCCAGGCCTTGGCACTGGCGTCGAAGTTCTCGCTGAGCATGTCGGCGGCGACGGCCTGCATGGCGGTCTTGAGGACCGTCTGGTAGCTCTTCGGCAATTTGTCGAAGGCTTCCTTGTTGATGAGGAACTGCATGTCCGAGGCGGGCTCATGCCAGCCGGTGTAATAGTAGGGGGCGATCTTATGGAAGCCCATCTTGATGTCCATGCCGGGCCCCACCCATTCGAGGGCATCGATGGTGCCGCGATCGAGGGAGGTGTACATTTCCCCGGGCGCAATATTGGTGACGTTGACCCCGAGTTTGGCGAAGACCTCGCCGGCCAGACCGGGAATACGCATTTTCAGGCCCTTCAGGTCATCCAGCGACTTGATTTCTTTCCTGAACCAGCCGCCCATCTGCACGCCGGTGTTGCCGCCGGGGAAGGAATAGACGTTGAACTTGCTGTAGACTTTTTCCTGCAGTTTCTGGCCGTCGTCATACCAGAGCCAGGCATTCTGCTCGTCGGAGGTCATGCCGAAGGGGACGGAGGTGAAGAAAACGGTGGTGATGTCTTTGCCCTTCCAGTAGTAGGAGGCGGAGTGGCCCATCTCGAACTGTCCGCCTTTGACCATGTCGAGAATCTCGAGGGCGGCTTTGTGCTTCTCGGCGCCGTCCACCTTGATCTCGAAATTGCCATCCGTCATCTCGCTCACGATTTTTGCCAGTTTCGGCGCCGGCGAGGCCAGCGGGGTCAAAGTGGACGGCCAGGTCATGGCCAGTTTCCAGCGGACTTTTTCGGCGGCCAGAGCCGGCGATGCAATCAGCACGCAGGCGGCAAGCGCACAGGCGATCTTCCCGATTCGTTTCATACTCTCCTCCCAAATAGGTTTAAACATAGCCCGGAACGGGCGGGGTTGCATACTGCGCGCCCCTTCCACCACGCAGTATCTTTTTCGCAGTATCCTTTTAATCCCTGATATTTAATACGCCGGGCATAATAAGGCAACAACCGATAACAGTCTCGGTTATTTACGGGTGAAAAAAAAGTGATAAGAAGTATAGAACTAAGGACTGATCAATGAGGACTGTAGGGGCGAAAAATCTTTCGCCCTCCAATTTGGGCGAAAGATTTTTCGCCCCTACCTTCAGTCCTCAGCACTCATCCTCGTCAGAGAATTTTTTTGCCGAACAGGGAGGAGACCAGGTTGACGGCCATCTGGGCGGTGCGGTTCTGGATGTCGAGGATGGGATTGATTTCCATGATGTCGACGGAGTGCAGCTTGTCGGTCTCGGCGAGAATCTCCATGATCAATTGCCCTTCCCGGTAGGTCAGCCCGCCCTGCGACGGAGTGCCGACACCCGGCGCATCGAGGGGGTCCATTACATCGAGATCGAGGCTGACATGGATTTTTTCCAGGTGTTTGAACCCCTGCAGGACCTTGGTGAGGACCGCGCG
>MGTI01000158.1 GCA_001799365.1 Desulfobacterales bacterium GWB2_56_26
CAGAGTGGCTGTCTCCGACATCATCGGCTTCACCAGGATGGGAGCGCACGTTTGCGTTGCCGGGCCCCAGACCTTTATGCCTGCCGAAATCGGCAGCTTGGGGGCCGAAGTATGCGACTCGGTGCAGGATGCGGTGAAGGATGCAGATGTGGTGATGGCTTTACGGATTCAACTGGAAAGACAGAACGATTCCCTGATCCCCAGTCTCCGTGAATACTCCAAGTTTTACGGGATCAACCGGGAGCTTCTCAAGCTGTCTAAACAAGATGCTATCGTCATGCATCCCGGCCCCGTCAACAGGGGGGTCGAATTAAGCCCGGATGTCGCGGATGGCAGCCGATCTGTCATTCTCGATCAGGTAACCAATGGTGTGGCGGTTCGGATGGCCCTGCTGTACTTGGTTCTGGGCGGCAATAAAGGCGGTGAAGACAACCGATGAGCAAAGTTATATTACTGAAGAATGGCCGGATTATCGATCCGTCGCAGCAAAAGGACGGAGTCGTCGATCTGTGGGTGAAGGATGGCCGGATCGCCCCGCCGCAATCGCCGAATGAACAAGGGATTGAAATCTACGATGTCAGCGGCTGCTGGGTCGTTCCCGGGCTTATCGATATGCATGTCCATCTCCGGGAACCCGGAGAAGAATATAAAGAGACCATCGAGAGCGGCTGTCGGGCGGCAGCGGCCGGCGGCTTTACCGCGGTTGCCTGCATGCCTAACACTGATCCCGTCAACGACAACAGCTCGGTGACCCGGTATATTCTCGAAAAAGCGTCAAGCTGCGCAGCCCGGGTGTATCCGGTCGGGTCGATAAGCCAGCAGAGCAAGGGGGAAAAACTCGCCGAGTACGGCGAAATGAAGCTGGCCGGAGCGGTTGCCGTCACCGATGACGGCCGACCGGTCGTTGACAGCCGGCTGATGAGACGGGCCATGGAATATGCCGCCTCCCACGGTCTGCTGGTTATGTCCCATTCGGAAGAACTTGCCCTGACCAGGGGCGGGTGCATGAACGAGGGCGAGATCTCCACTCGCCTGGGATTGAGGGGGATCCCCGCGGCCGCCGAGAGTATCATGGTATACCGGGAGATCGCCCTGGCCGAATTGACCGGCGCCAGAGTCCATATCTCCCATGTCAGTACGCGCCAGTCGCTTGCCCTGATCCGTGAGGCAAAGGCAAGAGGGGTGAGGATTACTGCCGAAACCGCTCCGCACTACTTCACCCTTACCGACCGGGCGGTTCTCGGTTTCGATACCAATGCCAAGATGAATCCGCCGCTCAGGACGGAAATGGACCGTCAGGCCATACGCGAGGCCTTGCGGGAAGGTGTTCTTGACGCCATCGCCACCGATCATGCCCCGCATTCGATCCTGCAGAAGGAAGTCGAATTCAATATGGCCGCAAACGGCATTATCGGTCTGGAGACTTCTCTGCCTCTCGCACTGGCTCTGGTCCGCGAAGGGATTGTTCGGCCTGACCGTTTGATCGACCTCATGAGTTGCGCGCCCGCGCGGATTTTGGGCGTGCCGGGTGGTACTCTGCAGCCGGGGGCGGTAGCGGATATCACTGTTATCGATCCGGAAAAAAGCTTTATCTACTCGGTCGAAGAAAGTTTTTCCAAGAGCAGGAATTCCCCGTTTGCCGGCTGGCAGCTGCAGGGCAAGGCGGTCATGACCTTTATGGCCGGTCGAATCACGCACAGCGACCAATAATCAAAAAGCGCACCCTCGAAACCACGTTCAGATCAGACTTGGGAGAGAATACGGGAGAGAGCGAATGACGTGGATTCCGGTCGGACTGACCCGGGCCTGGTAGACAAGAACCCGCACTCCGGCAGCGATGGCCTCACCGAGAGCTTTGCTGTAAATCGGGTCGATGTGAGCTGCCGGAGCGAATCGATCGGCATCCATGCGCTGGACCAGAAAAAAGATCCCGGCGCCAAAACCTGCCCTGCTGAGCCGGGTAAGCTCCTGCAGATGCCGTGTTCCCCTGATGGTAACCGCATCCGGAAACATAGCGCAGCCGTCGATTGCCAGAGAACAATTTTTTACCTCCAAATACGTACTGCAGTCTTTATGCATGATCTGTAGATCGAGCCGGGTGTGGTCGGTTACCTTGACTTCCTTTTTTATCTCGTCGAACGCTCCTAATCCCGCAATTTGACCTTTTTCGATGGCTTCGACCACCAGCGCGTTTGTTCTCCCGGTATTGACTCCCACCCATGTCATGCCGATCCGGATCATTTCAAGGGTAAAAGGGTATTTTCTTTTTGGATTGACCGACCGGGAAAGGCAAACCGGACTGTCCGGAGTCGAACAGGAAAGCATGGTCCCGGTATTGGGACAATGGGCGGTTATGATCGAGCCGTCGGCCAACAGGATATCGGCGAGGAAACGGCGATATCGTTTAATGAGTGTACCGTTTGTTAGAACATTGGCAAAATCCATAAGCGGTGGAGTCGTTCAATTCATCTAATTGTTGATAATAACCTGCGTTAGTGATACATAAATGTATGACATTTTATTCTATGAATAAGGAAGATCAATTTTCCTTATAATTCGCTTACCAGCACTGTTTGCGATAAGCATTCCATTCTAATATGAAAGGAGCGGGGTTGCTATGAAATTGGGAATCAATGGTTTGGGACGAATCGGCAAATTGTCTTTGTGGCACCATGTGTCGAGAAAGCATTTCTCGGGGATCGTCGCCAATATCGGTCGAGAGGTCGGGCGGAGTCTGGAGGATCTCGCGGCGATGCTTGAAAAGGATTCCACCTACGGACGTCTCGGCACATACTTATACGGCCACAAGAGCCCGCGGGTTATCGAGGAACTGAACAACGAAAAAGGCACCATGCTGGTGAATGGAGTGCCGGTGACCATTTTGCGCACATCCAGGAATCCGAAGGACATCGCCTGGCATGAAAACGGTGTCAAGCTTGTCGTCGACACCACCGGAGTGTTCACCGATCCGACCACCGATCCGGATGCCGAGAAAGGTGCTCTCCGGGGACACATGCAGGCGGGGGCGGAAAAAGTCATCCTCTCGGCTCCCTTCAAGATCAAGTCGAAAGGCCTGGAAATGCCAGCCGATGCCATCACCACAGTAATGGGCATCAATGAGGAGATGTACGATGCCGGCCGCCATGCCGTGGTTTCGGCCGCTTCCTGCACCACCACCTGTCTCTCGTACATGATAAAACCGCTGATCGAGCGGATCGGCGCGGATAAAATCCTCAGTGCGTCGATGGTCACGGTCCATGCCGCAACCGGCAGCCAGCAGGTGCTCGATCGCCTGCCGAAGACCGGGGCAACCGATATGCGGAAGAATCGTTCCATCCAGAACAACATCATCCTGACCACGACTGGTGCCGCCAAGGCCCTTGCCCTGGTCATTCCCGAGATGGCTACCATCGGCTTCATGGCTGAATCGGTACGTATCCCGACCACTACCGGTTCGCTCATCATTCTCGTCGTCAACCTGCAGGACGAACTTGAAACCCCGATCAAACGAGATGCCATCAATGCAATCTATCGGGAGTATGCTTCCCATAATGGTTACCTGAAGTTCAGCAATGAACAGAATGTCTCCTCAGATATCATCGGTCTGCCGGCCGCGGCCGCGGTGATCGAAGGTACCGAGACGCATACCCGAACCGCCAACATTCAGGTGAATTTAAGCAAAGTAAGGGCCGACAGCCTGAAACCGGGTGCCGACCCCATTCTCAACGTGCCGGTGACCCAGGCCGTGGTCTATGGATGGTACGACAACGAACTGGGAAGTTACACCAACATGCTCGGGGATCTGACCGTCCATATCAGTGAGGGAATGCTGTAGATACAGTCCCATTTCGATCTTGGCAAAAGGAGATGCACACTCTGCGTCTGCTACGGCAGGAAGACCTTCCTGCCGTAGCCGCGATCGAGAGCGAGACCTTGTCGCCATGGACGCTGCGTGACCTGGAGCGGGAACTCCAGGTGCGTTATGGGCGGCAACTGGTGGTTGAATCGCCAGGCTCACTGATTCTCGGCTGGTGTGCCTGCCGCACCATCTGGCCGGAAGCGGAACTGTTGAAGATAACGGTAGCGAAAAACCAGAGACAAAAAGGCATCGGGACAGCCCTGCTGGGTGCTTTACTTCAAGAATTGCAGGGGCAGGCGTATAGCAGCCTGTTTCTTGAGGTTCGTGCAGAAAATGCGGCGGCCCTGCAATTCTATGGGAAACATGGTTTTCGGCAGACCGGCAGGCGGCCGGGGTACTATTCCGACCCGGCCGATGATGCCTTGATATTGCTCAAGGACCTAAATACTTAACTTATGGTAAGTTAATCCAAGAACATACATGAGGAACTGAAATGAAATCTGTGCGTGATTTTGCATTGCGTGGCAAACGGGTGCTTCTTCGTGCCGACTTTAACGTGCCGATGGACGGGAACCGGATTACCGATGATATCCGCATCAGCACGGTGCTGCCGACGATTCGTTATATTATCGAAGAGAAGGGCAAGCTGGTCATCTGTTCGCACATGGGCCGACCGGGCGGCAAGGTTATGGCGGAATTCAGTCTCGCTCCGGTGGCAAAGCATCTCGAAACGCTGGTTGGCCGGAAGGTGACTTTGGCGCCTGATTGCGTCGGTCCGGCAGTGGAAGAGATCGTGAGGAAGATGGCCGAAGGGGAGATTGTTCTTCTGGAAAATCTCCGTTTTCACAAAGCGGAAACGGCCAATGATCCTGCGTTTTCGGAGCAGCTGGCAAAACTTGCGGATGTGTATATCAACGATGCCTTTGCCGCTTCCCATCGCGCTCATGCCTCGGTGGTCGGGGTAGCAGAACGGCTGGCCGAAAAGGGTGCGGGATTCCTGCTGCAGACGGAGATGGAGTACTTCCACAAATCCATGGACGAACCCGTACGGCCGCTGGTAGCGGTTGTCGGCGGGGCGAAGGTTTCTTCGAAGCTCGGGGCCCTTGAAAACATGCTTTCCAAAGTCGACCGCATGATCATCGGCGGCGCCATGGCCAACACCTTTCTGAAGAGCATAGGCGTGGATGTCGGCGGCTCGAAGGTCGAAGACGAGCTGCTGGGTGCCGCCAAGCAGTTTATCGATGCGGCCGACGCCAAGGGTGTCAAACTGCACCTGCCGGTGGATTTTGTCGTGGCCGATCGGTTTTCCGCCGATGCGGTAACCAAGACCGTCACTTTCCGCGACATCCCGCCCGGCTGGATGGCTCTCGATATCGGGCCGGCGTCCACGCTCCTGTTCAAAGAGGCGCTTCAGGATGCCAAGACAATCATCTGGAACGGGCCGATGGGGGCATTCGAGCTCGATCCCTTTGCCAGAGGAACGATGGCTATGTGCCAGGCAGTCGCCTCGTCCCATGCCCTGTCGATAATCGGCGGTGGAGATTCCAATGCGGCGGTGAAAAAATCGGGCGAGGAGAGGAATATCTCCTATATGTCGACGGGTGGGGGGGCCTTCCTGGAACTCATGGAAGGCAAGATTCTACCCGGTGTCGCTGTACTCGAACCTTAAACAATACAAGGGGGAGAAGCATGGGAAAGCGAAAAGCCCTGATCGCCGGTAACTGGAAGATGCATACCACGGTGGTCGACGGATGCCGACTGGCGATGGACGTCGCCAAGGCATGTACCGGATATGCCGACCGCGAAATACTGCTGGCACCGCCTTTCACTATCCTCAGCGAAGTATCGCACGTTCTCGAAGGCAGCCCCATCATGGTCGCCACTCAGAATGTCTGCTGGGAAGAAAAAGGTGCGTTCACCGGAGAAATTTCTCCTGTGATGGTGAAAGATGCCGGCGCCGTCGCCGCAATCGTCGGGCACTCGGAGCGTCGGCAGATCTTTTTCGAAACCGACGAAATGATCAACAGCCGACTGAAGGGCGCTGTGAAATTTGGCCTGTTGGCCATTCTCTGTATTGGCGAAACACTTGACGAGCGAGAGAAAGGACATACCTTCCAAGTGCTGGAAGATCAGCTTCGCAAGGGGCTGAAGACACTCGCTCCCGGCGATATGACGAGAGTTGTTATCGCCTACGAACCGGTCTGGGCCATCGGCACGGGAAAGACCGCCAGCAAGGAACAGGCCCAGGAAGCTCATGCATTCATTCGAGGAGTTCTCGGCAGGATATACGAAAAAACCGTTGCTGAGCAAACTCGAATATTGTATGGTGGCTCGGTCAAACCAACCAACATAGACGAATTGATGGCACAGCCGGATATCGATGGTGCCCTGGTTGGCGGTGCCGCCCTCGATGCTGAGTCGTTTGGGCGGATCATTAATTTTAGGTAAATAAGTTAGGTGCATGGATACCCTGCTCATCATAGTACACGTCGTAGTCTGCCTATTCCTGATTGGGGTGGTACTGCTCCAACATGGTAAAGGTGCGGATATCGGCGCGGCTTTTGGCGGCTCCAGCCAGTCTCTTTTCGGCACGGAGGGTCCGTTGCCGTTGCTCAACAAGATCACAACCGCATCGGCGATAATTTTTATGTTGACTTCTGTAACGTTAGCGTATATTTCATCGACGACCGGTACGTCCTCGATTATGAGCGGCATGAGTCAACCGGCGACCCCGCCGGCTCAGGTTGCCCAGCCTCTGGTGGAAGAAGATAAGGCTGCGGCGCCAGTCGAAGAGAACGTGGAAAAAGCGCCGGCAGCCACAGAAGAAAACAAAGCCAAAACCGACGAGGCGCCTAAGCAATAAAAATTCTGATTTGCCGAAGTGGTGGAATTGGTAGACGCGCACGCTTGAGGGGCGTGTGGGGAGACCCGTGCCGGTTCGAGTCCGGCCTTCGGCACCAGATTGTAGTCCATAGACTTCCCTTAAAGTCCACTAAACCCGCAGCCAGCAATGGTTTGCGGGTTTTTTGTTTTCTGAGGGGCCGGAGCGAGTTGCCGCTATAAAGGAAAAACTGTATATCTTCGGGCTAAAGCGGAACATGCTACCCCTATAAAATTTTTGCCTGTTTTTCTGAGGCGAACTTTGTTACTGCACCAGCGCTGCACATATAGGAATCCCCAAAATTCCTTCTCCTCCTCGTCTGTCTCTCCCCCAGAACAAAACAGCGATAACCGTCGAACAGGCCCATTTCTTGTAAGAATATTGAACTTAATCCTTAATTGAGTCAGCTTATGGGGCTGTCAGTCAGAGTCTTTGACCGACAGTAGGTCGTGTTTCTCGACCGGTATTTTATCCGATAGTTGCTTAAGGATTGGGGGGATATGAGTGCAAATTTCGGTATGTTATATCTAAAGGAGGATTGAGCTCTGTGTTTTTGAAGATGGTTATCATCAACTTCAGCAGGTTCTTCTTTCGCCATCGTAGGAAGACGTACATGCGCAAAAATTTCGCTGCGCGCGCATTTTGGGCACAAGAATCTGCACACGATTATTCCGTGCACCGTGTCGATGAACAACAGCTGTGGTTGAATATCAGCTAACCTATTCCTATATTACAATAAACTGACAGCTTAATTCTGCTGGCGGGTCATTTCGTATCAAAAACGAGGAAACTGTTATGGGAAACGTAATACGCTCTCTGTGCCTGGTGCTGCTTCTGTTTATGAGTGCATTTGCACCGTTCTCCGTCGGCACTTCGGCCAATGCTGCCGAAAGCGAGGAAGGCATTCTGGTCGGCCGGATCGCTCATGTCGAAGGAAAGCTCCTGCGTTATATCGAGGAAGAAAAAGATTGGGTCGTCACGGTCAAGGATTCGCCGTTCGGTCTGGAGGATGCTTTGTATTCCGATGAAGACGCCAGGGCCGAGTTCATCATGCCGAACAAAACCTGGCTGCGAATTGGTGAGAATACCCATATCCAGCTGATCGATCTCAATCCGGATGCTACCACCGTGGACGTGGGCTCCGGCGTGGTACGGTTGTACAACAAGGGCGAGCAGGCCGTCATCAAGGCGACCACGCCCTACGGCTACGTGGTGGCCTCGGGCAACAGTGCCTTCGACCTCTATGTCGGCGACGAGTCACTGGAAGTTATCGCAATTCGCGGCACCGTCGACTTTGTTCATGAACGCTCCGATGCCAGATTTCAAGTCCGCAGCGGCTCCTTTTCCATCATTGCCGATCACTCTGAAACAGCCAGGGGAAACGGCACCGTCGAGTCCGCCTGGGATGACTGGAACGGCCAGCGCGATTCCGTGTGGCATAAACGTCTGCGCGGCAAAAATTATTCGGCGGGATACCTGCCCGAGCCTATTCGTGATGAGGGATATATCCTTGATGAAACAGGGCGCTGGGAGCGTGTCTATTATGAAGGAGAGTACCGCCAAATGTGGCGTCCGCTCCGGGTGGAAAGAAGCTGGCGGCCGTTCACTGCCGGGCGCTGGACCGTCTATTATGGCGACCACTGCTGGATTCCGGACGAGCCGTTCGGCTATGTCACCCACCATTATGGCTCGTGGGTCTATGTCGAAGCGCGCCACTGCTGGTATTGGACTCCTCCGGTCATGCGAATCGCCGCCAGCGCACCGCGATTTTCCGTCAGCTTCGGCTGGTATCCGGGACGGGTAAGCTGGATTCATCGCGGCACCTTCATCGGCTGGGTACCACTCGCTCCCCATGAACGCTATTATTGCTATCGGCCATGGGGATATCATTCCGTAGTGGTCAATCCGAGCGTGTCGCTCAAAGTCGGTGTCAGCGTCAACCTCTTCAATCTCTCGTTTATCAACCAGGCCACAATTATTCACCGCGACAACTTCTATAGAGGGACCCGATACACTCCGTTTCTGGAGAGGAATATCGGCAGGGATGTAATCATCAACAACTATCAGCCGGTTACGGTGATCAACAATACGGTCATCAATAATTTCTCTTCCGATACACGTCGTTTTGCCTACAACGACATGGAGGTGTTGCGGAAGCCGCACAGCACGGTGGTCAATCGGATTTCCGAGAATCAAAAAATAAAAAGGGAGTTCGGCAGCTTCAACCGCAAAGCGATTGAAAATGACCTGACCCGGTTCAGTGCCGCGGGAGAGCCCATGGCCCTGAAGGAGTCTCGCCGGCCGTCCCTCTCCAATAAACTCGTGGAGGCCGACAAGGTCAACAAGCCGCTCGATTCCCTGTCTCTGACGAGAAAAGAGATCAAAGGTCAGGATCGCGGCAGACATGTGGTCGACGACCGGGACCTGAAGAGCAGTGCAGCTGATCTGAGGGGCGGTGGTGATGAGGAGAGGGGAAAAAAACTTCGGTCACCCAGAGAGCAAAAATCAAGTGAGGATCAGTTCGGTCGCCAGCAAGAAGGTAAAAAAGGAGGGAAAGAACTGGGATCTTTCGATTCGCCGGGCGGAGAAAAAGGCAAAGGTGGCGGGAAGAAAGGATCGTTTGAGGCAACAGACGGCGAAAAGAGCAAAGGCGGTCAGAAGCACGGACGAACGTTGGATTCGCAGGATGCGGAGAAAGGGAAAGGCCGGAAGCAGGAGGCGATGTCACAGAAGGAAGAATCCGTGAAGGGTCAGGCCTCTGAATCGAAAAGTCAAAAACGGGAGACAAAAGTTCCCTCGGGTGACAAAGGCAGCAGAAAGCAGGATCAATCGGCAATCGACAGGGGCGGAAAAGGCGATCGGGGCGGCAAGGACAGACATGAGGATACGGCGCGCGTCCAATCCCGGGAATCCCGCGAGAAGGTAAAGGATCAGCCAAATCGGCAACAGGATCAGGTCCGGCAAGTGGAGCGAAAGAGCCCCCGCCAGGAACAAAAGGTCGAGAGCCGGCAGCGTGACGAGAATCAGGTACAGAGAAAACAGGGCAAGCCTCGTCAGCAGCAGGAAGAGGTCCAGGTGGCCCAGGAACAACCGCAGCATCAGAAAAGAGGCAAGAAGAACGAATAGCATCCAAGAAAACCCGCGACCAGAGGCGGCCACGGGTTCTGACGGTGCTCCCTGCCGCTCAGCCGCAACCCCCGCCCGAGCCGGTACAGGTGCCCTCGGCGCAGGGATTCCGGCGGCCCCGTAAGAAGGCGGTATTCCTGTTTTCATAGACACTTCTCAGTCCCTCTTCGATGAAACCCGAGGCCTCGACCGGCTTGATCCCCGATTTGGTGAGAATATCGAAGGGAGTCTGCCCCACGCCGCTGACCAGCACGGCCCGGCAGTCTGCCAGGATCTTTGCCAGCTGGTGCCATCGTTTTATGCCGCCGCCGACGGTCGGGGTCGACCGGTCTTCCACCTTCTGAAAGCCGCTCTCCGTCCGCTGCCAAATTTCCAGGGTTCGGGCCTCGCCCAGATGCTTGTTGACCAGAATGCCCTCCTCGGTGGCCACGGCCACATAGGGCCTTTGTTCGGACGGCATGGGCTTTATGGTGGAGCAGGCGGTCAGGCAGCTCCGGAATTCTCCGGTTCGGTCGTCGTCCAACAGACCGACGGCATCGGCGCGGCAGCGGGTGCAGTGGCGCATCTGCGGCAGATATTCCTCGGCCGCGGCCCGGAGCCGCTCCATCATTTCCTTGTCCGGCTGGGGCAGCGAGCCGAACGGGGTGTTGACATTGGGGAACATTGCCATGCAGTTGAGCAGATCGACGCCCATTTCCTTCATGGTCCTGGCCACTTCCACCACGTGGTGGTCGTTTATGCCCGGAATGACGATGCAGTTCACCTTGACTGTTATGCCGTGGGCCTTGAGCTTTTTGATGGCCGAAAGCTGCCTTTCCAGCAGCAGTTCGGCCGCCTGCCGTCCCCGATAGACGATATTGCCGTCCGACACCCAGCCATAGATCTTCATGCCGATGGCAGGATCCACCGCACAGACGGTAACAGTCACATGGCTTACCTGCAGCTCGGCCAGGGTCTCGATATAGGGACCGACGCCCAGGCCGTTGGTTGAGACGCAGAGCAGGATCTGCGGGTGGTTTTTCCGGATGTTGCGCAGGGTGGCGATGGTTTCCGGGCCGTTGGCAAAAGGGTCGCCCGGGCCAGCGATACCCGCCACACTTATCCGCGGTTCTTTTTCCAGCACCTTCTCCATGTAGATCTCCGCCTGGGCGGGCGACAGGATAGTGCTGGTGACGCCCGGTCGCGATTCGTTGACGCAATCATACTTGCGGTCGCAGAAATTGCATTTGATGTTGCACTTCGGCGCGACCGGCAGGTGCACGCGGCCGAATTTGCCTTTGGCGTCGGCGTTAAAGCAGGGGTGTTGACGAAAATCGGTGGTTGGAGTTTTCATGATGATTCCTTAAGTGTTTCGCATTGATTACATATAGCTGTAGCCGACGGGCGAATCGCTTTGCTTTTTGTCGATCACGGTGTTGGTGATCAGATCGAACAGGGCCTGGGCGCCTTGATAGCCGAGATGGAGAATGCGCTGGCCGCCGACCCGGTCGTGGATCGGAAAGCCTACTCTGATCAGCGGCAGATTTTCTTTCCTGGCGAAGGCATAGCCCTTGGAATGGCCGATAACCAGATCGACCCCGAGTTCCTTCGCTTGCGCCTCGATATCGTAGAAATCGACATCTTCCGATACAATCGGCATCTCGCAATCGAGGTTCAGGGTGGCGGCGGCGATCCCTTCCGCCATCCTGCCGCTTTTGCCACCGGAGGCGCAGAGCACGGGCCGAATGCCGATCTCGGCCAGAAAGCCGGTCAGGCCCACCACCAGATCTTCCTCGCCGTACACCACCGCCCGTTTGCCGAAGATGTATTTATGGCCGTCGACCATGCTGTCGACCAACCGCCCGCGGGCGGCAAGATGGTGTTTGGGGACTTCCCGGCCGCTGATTTCGGCCAGCAGGTCGAGGAATTCGTCGGTTGCCCGGATACCTATCGGCAGGCCGGTCCGGTGCAGTTTTACGCCGTGGTCGCGCAGGAGGACGATACCGCCGGTTTCGGTCGGCAGCGTCGCGCCGAGTTCGACGGTGGCCGTGGCTCCTCCCATCTTCCTGATCGCGGCGAGCGAAGTGCCGCCTTCCGGAATGAGTGGGTAATCAAGCAGGGCAGGTCCGTCCAGGGTGTCGGAGTAGTCGGGAAGGATGGTAGCCTCTATGCCGAAATCTGCCGTGACCGAGCGGAGATAGCGGATATCGGCGGGGGAGACGAAGCCAGGGAGCAGATTGACGGTTCCGTTGGGTGCAGCCTTGTCAGTGAGCTGCTTGACCACAGCCGTGATCGCTGCATGGAAACCCTCCATGTGGGTGCCGGAGTAGCTCGGTGTTGCGACGTGGACAAGCAGCGGCGCCTCCGGCCCGCCGAATTCTTTCCCGTATTCGGCCAGGATCATCGGCACGTCATCGCCGATGGTCTCGGTCAGGCAGGTAGTCGCGACCCCGATCAATTTGGGCGCATATTTGGCGGTGACGTTCTTCAGGCCGAGTTTCAGGTTAGCGCCGCCGCCATAGATCGCATTCTTTTCACCCAGCGAGGACGAGGCGATATCGATCGGCTCATTGAAGTGGCTGATGATATAGCGCCGCATATAG
Source organism: Desulfobacterales bacterium GWB2_56_26 (assembly GCA_001799365.1). Classification (GTDB taxonomy): domain Bacteria; phylum Desulfobacterota; class Desulfobulbia; order Desulfobulbales; family Desulfocapsaceae; genus Desulforhopalus_A. Next base: position 12,449 of record MGTI01000158.1, read on the forward strand.
GTGGCGCAGCCCTGGGACCCGTGGAGAAAGGGGACGCAGCCCTCGATGCCGCGGAAAGCGATGGAGGCTCCGAGGGGTTTGCAGAGTTTGCAGGCGTTGGTGGTGGCGGTGAAATTGGGCATCTTTTTGCTCATGATCTGTTCTCCTTGATTCTGCGCGGGACGAATTTCCAGACCGGACTCATGACCGAGCCGTAGACCTCGCGGGCGAAATTGAGCATCCCGGCAAAGCCGGCCAGCATCTCCTTGCGTTCGTGATTGTGGTCGCAGAAGGCTACCCCGAGCTTATAGGCGATAGGCCGTTCCTTGACTCCACCGACAAAGAGATCGACCTCCTTTTCCTTCAGGAATGACGACAGTTCGAGGGGATTGGCATCGTCGACGATGATGGTGCCTTCGTCGGTGATCTCCGCGAGTTCCAGGTAATCCTGCTTGGTGCCGGTCTGGGAGCCGACCATCACCACATCCATGCCGATCAGCCGGAAGGCCTTGACCAGCGAAAAGGCCTTGAAGGCCCCGCCGACGTAGATGGCGGCCTTTTTGCCGGTGAGTGCTTTTTTATATCTGGCGAGCTCCGGCAGCAGCGTTGCAAGTTCCTCCTTGACCAGACGCCGGGCTTTGTCCATCATCGTAGGCTCGCCGAAATGGCGGGCCACGGTGTAGAGAGCCTCGGCCATGTCTTCCACGCCGAAATAGGAGACCCGGACCGCCGGAATGCCGAACCGCTCCTTCATCATGTTGGCCAGATCCATGGTGGCGCCCGAACACTGGACCACGTTCAGGGCCGCGCCATGGCAGCGTTTAATGTCGTCCACCCGGCCGTCGCCGGTGATGTTGGCGACCACTTCGATGCCGATCCGCTTGAAATATTCGCGGATCAGCCAGATTTCTCCGGCGAGATTAAAGTCGCCGAGGATGTTGATGGAGTGGCGGCCGATGCCCGCGGTATCGCCGGTGCCGACCAGTCTTGCCATGGCACTGCAGGCCGCCTCGTAGCCCGCCCGCTTGTTGCCTTTGAACCCTTCCGACTGCACCGGCAGCACCGGGATGCCTTTGTCCGCCGAGACCTTTTTGCAGACCGCCTCGAGATCGTCGCCGATCAGGCCGACAATACAGGTCGAATAGACGAAGGCGGCTTTCGGTTGGTGGCGGTCGATCAGTTCGTCGAGGGCCTTCTCAAGTTTTTTTTCGCCGCCGAAAATCACATCCAGTTCCTGGAGATCGGTGGAAAAGGAGAGCCGGTGCAATTCCGGCCCGGACGATAAGGCCCCGCGGATGTCCCAGGTGTAGACGGCGCAGCCGA
>MGTI01000159.1 GCA_001799365.1 Desulfobacterales bacterium GWB2_56_26
GATGAGTTGCGAAGGAGATAGCTGAGTTTCACGGATGAGGGCGCGGAAGCCGTTATTTTTACGCAGCCGTCTGGGGCGGTATTCGGGGAACATATAAAACTCCTTAGAGGAAAGTGAGATTGAAGGGTCGAAGCCTGGAGAAGCGTAGTTCAACCTGCCTGTTACTGGATTATTTCAAACGTCTTGAGTTTCTTGTGGAGATGACTCCGTTCGAGGCCGACCTGTTCCGCCGTCTTTGAAATATTGTTGTCGTTCTGCAGCAGTTGATGTAGCAGATACTCTTTTTCAAAGAACCGTTTGGCGGTTTTGTAGTCCATGGCCAGATATGGGGCCAGGCCGGAACCGTTGCCCATCGGCGGCGCGCCCTGGCCCGGATTGAGAAACAGCCGGATATGCACGGCGGTGATGGCCGATTCCTGACACATGATCGCCAGCCTCTCGATGAAGTTGCGCAGTTCGCGGACATTGCCCGGCCACTGGTGCTCCATCATCGCCTGGTAGGCATCCTGGGTGAACTCCTTGCGCTTGAGGCCTTTGTTCACCATGCTTCTGACCATCGATTCCACCAGCAGCGGGATGTCCTCCAGCCGGTCCCGCAAAGGGGGGACGTGGATCGGCACTACGTTGAGACGCCAGAACAGATCCGCCCGGAACTTGCCGGTCTCGATCGCCTCTTCCAGATTCTTGTTGGTTGCCGCCAGCACCCGGACATTGACCTTGATGGTCTTGTTGCCGCCCACCCGCTCGAATTTCTGCTCCTGGAGAATGCGCAGGATCTTGGCCTGGGTGTTAAGGCTCATATCGCCGATCTCGTCTAAGAAAAGGATGCCGCCGTCGGCCTGGTCGAATTTGCCACGCTTGCTGATATGGGCACCGGTAAACGATCCTTTTTCATGGCCGAAAAGCTCCGATTCGATGAGTTCCTCGGGAATGGCCGCGCAGTTGACCTCGATCATCGGCTGATCGCAGGATTTGGAGGCCCGGTGGATCGATTGGGCCACCAGCTCCTTGCCGGTGCCGTGTTCGCCGCGGATCAATACCCAGGCGTCGGTCGGGGCGACCATCTGGATCTGTTTCTGCAAGGCCCGGATACAGGGGGAATTGCCGGTCAGCACCGGTTTTTCGCCTGTGCCCTGGCGGAGCAGGCGGTTTTCCTGTTCCAGTTTGGCAAAGCGCAGGCCGTTGCTGATGGCCAGGATAATCTTGTCGTAGGAGAGCGGTTTTTCGACGAAATCGAAGGCCCCCTTGCGGGTGGCCTGGACTGCAGTTTCAATGGTGCCGTGCCCGGAAATCATGATCACCGGCATGTTGAACCGTTCGCGGATCTTTTCCAGGGCGGTCATGCCGTCCATGTTGTCGCCGAGCCAGATATCGAGCAGGACCAGGTCGACATTCATCGATTCGAGCAGATCCAGTCCCTCCTCGGCGGACGAGGCGGCGATGGACGAAAAGCCTTCGTCTTCGAGAATGCCGGCCAGCGTTTCGCGGATACTGATCTCGTCGTCGATAATGAGAATGCGTTTGCTCATCGCTTGTCTCTTGCGGGGCAATAAAAATTACGAGAGCATCGCTTCATACCCTCAGGAAATTAACCGTTACCTGCTAAGCCGTTGTCAAAAAATAACATGGCCAAGGTGATGCTCGGAACGGTCTAAGGAGCCGTAACGAAATGGGTGAAAATGGCTGGTTATTTCGTAACGGCTCCTAATTTTTCGACTGGTTATCCGGTTCGACCTGTTGCTGGTTCAACAGCGGCAGCTCGATGATGAAAACCGAACCCTGAGGCTCGTTGTCCTGGACGCGGATATAACCGTTGTGGTCGGCCACGATGGTGTGGACGATGGCGAGACCGAGGCCCGTTCCGGTTTTTTTCGTGGAAAAATAGGGTTCGAAGAGCTTCAGCTTGTTGTCCTTGGAGATCCCCGGGCCGTTGTCGAAGACCTTGAGAAAGACGTTCTCCTTCTCTTCATCGAGGGCCAGTACGGTGTCTATATTACCGCCATCGGGCAAAACTGCAACCGCATTGTCCAGCAGGTTGATCAGGCAGCGTTTGATCTGCTCGCCGTCGAAGCTGAAGATGGGGATGGGCTGCTCTTCCGTGCAGGTGAAGGTGATGTTCTTGTGACCCTCCTGATAAAGAAAGAGGGTTTGCCTTGCGAGTTTTGCCAGATTTTCCGGCGATTTCTGAACCTTCGGCATCCGTGCGAACTGCGAGAATTCGCTGACCAGCCGTTTCAGTTCATCCACCTGGGTGATGATGGTATTGGTGCACTGGTCGAAGACGCTGTTTTCCTCGTTGAGGATCTCCGGATAACGCCGGCGCAGCCGCTGGGCGGAAAGCTGAATGGGGGTCAGCGGATTTTTGATTTCGTGGGCAATTCTCCGCGCCACCTCCCGCCAGGCCGCCATGCGCTGCATCTTCTCCAGTTTGGTGAGGTTGTCGAAGACCAGGACGAAGCCCACCGGCTTGCCTCCTTCGTCTTCCAGCCTCGTGAAATTTATGAGCAGTGAGTAGGTCTTACTCAGCACCTGCATTTTAATGTGCTGCTCGACGGTATTCTTGCCGGTGACCTGCAGCTCTTCGATGAAACCGTCGACCACGGCCGCTTGGTAGGGTGGCATGACATCGCGGAAGTTGAGGCCGATAAAGAGGTTTTTGTCGATATTGAGCAGCCTTTCGGCAAAGCGGTTGATGGTGGTGATCTTGCCGTTTTCGTCGAGCGAGATGACTCCGGCCGAGACGTTCTGCAGGATGATTTCCGTGTAGCGCCGGCGCTGTTCGGATTCCTGGGAGCTGAGCTGGAGGGCGCTATGGGTTTCCGCCAGCTTCTTGTTGCTGGAACCCAGGTTCTGGGTCATCTTGTTGAAGGAGTCGACCAGAAGCCCCATCTCGTCGTTGGAGTCCCGTTCCATGACGAACTCGAGATCCCCGTCCGCCACCCGCCGCGTGGCGAGGACCAGCTTCTCCAGGGGCTCGGTGATGCCTCGGGAGATGTAGAGACCAAACCAGATGGCGGCAAAGATGACGAGCAGCGTCACGATCAGCAGGATGATCAACAGCCAGAATTTGAACGGCTCCTTGAAATGCTTGAGCTGTCGGTAATCTTCGATACCCTGGGAAATGGTGGTCATCCGGGCCAGCTGGTCGCTCTTGACCAGCAGGGAGGTGATGAGGATGGCCTTGCCGAGGCTGCCGTTGCCGATCTGGACCTCAGCAATACAGCTGACCAGATCGCCGCTCTGCATCTCCTGGACCAGGGTTTCCCGGCCGTGCTCTTCCCTTACCCGGTCGAGGATATTCAAGGGAATCCTCGGGAGGAGCGTACTGCGCAGCTGCGGTCCACGGACGCTTATTTCCAGGTTCTTGTCATTGGTGATGAGCCCGAGGCTGTCCGGACCGTTGATCGGGTTGAAGGAGAGGATATTTTCCAGGGTGTCGCTGATGGTTTCCGAGGTGTAGGAAGAGATGTCGAGATCCGTCATCCGCTCGGCGATGCCCTTGCTCATGAGCGTCACCTGTTCTTCCTTCTCGTGCAGGAGCGATTGGGCCAGCTGCAGCGATTCGGTCAGCGAATCCTCGACACTGGCGTTGAACCAGTAATCCATGCTGGTCGAGACGAACTGCAGCGCCACGAAAAACAGCAAAATGGTCGGAATGAGGGTCAGGGACAGGAAGGAAGCGATGAGTTTGGTTTTGAGCTTGTTGCCGAGCCGGTTGATTCGCCGTTCGAAGAAAAGTTCCGCGAGATTGCGCAGGACCAGAAAGAGCACGAACAGGACCAGCAGGACATTCAGGTTGATCAGGGCGAAGATCAGAATATTGTTGTCCAGCGGCAGGGCGACCTTGCCCTTGAAGAGGATGCTCTGGATCCAGATGAAAAACGGAATGAGCAGGATGCAGATCAGGATTACCCGGCGGATCAGTTTGCGTTTCTGCAGGAGCTGTCTCGTTGTGTAGGGCCGCTTCTCGCCCGGCCGCTCTCCCTGGGATTCTTTTTTTTCCATGACGCCGGTCAGAATTTGAACTCGATCGATTGCCAGTCCGTCTCAACATCCCACCAGGAAAGGAAGGGCAGCGCATTGTGCAGACTGAGGGGGAGCGTCTTCTGATGAATTTCCGCCCGGATCTTCAACTTATAGGTGTTGTCGGGAAGAAGCTGGTTGAGTTGGACCACTCGGGCGCCGTTGATCTCGTTGATCACTTTCTCGGCCTCGGTGAGCGACTTATACGAGACGATCCGGTTATTATCCTCTTCCAGGGTGATGCGATAATTTTCCTTCAGGGTGTCGTAGGTCAGGATGTGCTGAAAATTACGGACGAGAACCTGTTCTCCCGGCCATTTCTCCGCCTTTCGGTACAGTTCGACAAAAAACGAGAACCTGAGAGGAATGCCGCTGTGCAGGGTATCGATCATCTCAGGATTGAAGCTGTTTTCCAGGGTGCCGAAGAGCAGGATATGAGTTGACGAGGTAGTGGCCGTCAGTTCCTTGATGAAGGCCTTCTGGCGCGGTTCGGTTGCCGGCGTGCGACCGATAAGCGTGAGCGACAGCAGGCAGAAAAAAAGAATAGAGAGAAAGATTTTCAAGGGCATGAGCTAGGTCGATAGGAACGAGACGCCGTTTGTCGGGGTGGCAAAAAATATCGATGTGCCATTCGGTTGGTTGTAACCGGTTCGAATAACTCCCTGTGCTTGTGCGTTCCAGCAGATACGGGTCCGTCGATTCGATTTTCGGTAATTTACCTGATCTTGCCGGGGTTGTCCATGGCTTGTTCCTTCCCGGCCATGAACCATCTCATCATCTTACGGGGTAAACGATTGGCTGCTTGACAAAAGAAAGGTGACGGATTAACGTGCAAATGCACATTATCAGGGCTTGACTATTCAAATGAGACAGGCAAGCATTTACTTAATCATCTATCAACGAGGTAACAATTCATGCGAGTAGCTATTCCAACCAACAATCCCGGTGGCCTCGATGCCGACCGTTCCGCCCATTTCGGTCATTGTGACGTCTTCACCGTGATCGAACTCGATGACAAGAACAAAATCGAGAGCGTCGCAACCATCGCGAACGGCGGCCATGAGGCCGGCGGCTGCATGGTGCCGGTCCAGCTTCTCAGTGACTCCGGGGTGGAAGCGATCGTCGTCGGCGGCCTGGGGGCAAGACCGATGCGCGGGTTTGCCGATGCGGGCATCGCCGTCTATTTTGCCGATCCGAACAGCGTCATGAGCGTCCGGGACGTGATCGACGGCTTTGCCGCCAATCGTCTGCCGGTCATGCACGCCGATCAGGTCTGTAAGGGATCGGGAGATTGTCACCACTGATGGATTGAATTTTCCTGCTGCAACCGGTATAAGAAAGCGGTGTCGCGACTGGACCTTCCGGCACCGCTTTTGTCACAAGGCCGCACTTTGGCGTGGGCAGGAAACTGTCTTATCTTTGCAGTAAGAACATTCAATTTGCCGGTGGGATATTAGAAATTATGTCGCCAAGACCGAAAAAGACCAGAAAATGTCAGGGTAAATTTTGCGGCAAGGCCTTCAAGCCGACCGGTACGCCCCTTGTCGAACTCCAGCAGGTTCCGCTCCATCAGGATGAACTGGAGGCCTTACGGCTCTGCGACGGGGAAGGGTTGACCCAGGAGGAGGCAGGGAAGAGCATGGGGGTGTCCCGCGGCACGATCCAGCGGATTGTCACTATCGCCCGGCAGAAGATCGCCAAAGCCCTGACCGAGGGCCATGCCTTGGTGTTTGTCGATCAGGTGGAAATTGAATAACCACCGGCTCGGATTATGGGCTATCCCCAGGAATCTGGGGGCTCAGACATTTTCCCGGGTCTTGTCGAAGATGATCCCCGGCCACTTCTCCATGAAGTATCTCAACATCCATTCATTCTGGGCCAGATAAGTAAGAAAACCTTCGGTATCCCGGGCGAGAGCCACCTGATTCTTCCGCTCAAACTCTTCCATGGCTTTTTTGTCGTCCGACCGCACCCAGCGGGCCGCCTGATAATCAACCGGCTCGTAGATAGCCTTTACCCCGTATTCGTTTTGCAGTCGTGCCATGGTCACTTCGAACTGCAGGACACCGACCGCACCCATGATGTAGTCCGAGCCGATCAACGGACGAAAGACCTGGATGGCGCCTTCCTCGGCCAGCTGCATGAGACCTTTCTGCAACTGTTTCATCTTCAGCGGATCCTTTAAGAGGACGCGGCGGAAGTGTTCCGGGGCGAAGTTGGGGATACCGGTGAATTTCAGCGGTTCTTTCGGAGTGAAAGTGTCGCCTATCTTGATCGTGCCGTGGTTGTGCAGGCCGATGATGTCGCCCGGCCAGGCCTCATCGACGTTAGATCGTTCCTGAGCCATGAAGATGGTGGCGTTGGCGAGAGTAATATCCTTGCCCAACCGGTGATGTCTGACCTTCATGCCGCGGGTGAACTTGCCGGAGCAGATGCGGAAAAAAGCGATTCGGTCGCGGTGCGCCGGGTTCATGTTGGCCTGGATCTTGAAAACAAAGCCGGAAAAATCCTCCTCTTCCGGATCGACCGCCCGGCTCACCGCCTCACGGGGGCCTGGCGGCGGGGCCATCTCGACGAAGCCGTCGAGCATTTCTCGTACGCCGAAGTTGTTGATGGCACTGCCGAAAAAGACCGGAGTCTGGCTGGCCGTCAGGTAATGATCGTGTTCGAAGGGGTTGGCCGCGCCGGCGAGCAGTTCGAGATCCTCGCGCAGATCGTCGGCCTGGCGGCCGAGCAGCTGGTCCACCTTCGGATCGTCCAGGTCCTCGATGAAAATGCCTTGGACATCCCGGGTATGCTGGCCGGGGGTGAAAAGGTGGAGGGCTTTATGGTATATATCGTAGACCCCCTTGAAGGTCTTGCCCATGCCGATCGGCCAGGAGAGGGGGGTGCACTCGACCTGGAGTTTTTCCTCGATCTCCGCCATCAGTTCGAGCGGTGAGCGGCCCTCCCGGTCGAGCTTATTGATGAAGGTGATGATCGGGGTATTGCGCATCCGGCACACCTCCATCAGCTTCTCGGTCTGGGCCTCGACGCCCTTGGCGCTGTCGATCACCATGATGGCCGAGTCGACGGCGGTGAGCACCCGGTAGGTGTCTTCCGAGAAATCCTGATGGCCGGGGGTGTCGAGAAGGTTGATCTCGTAATCCCGGTAGGTGAATTTCATCACCGAGGTGGTAACGGAAATGCCGCGCTCCTGCTCGATGGCCATCCAATCGCTAGTGGCATGCCGATCCACCTTGCGGGATTTGACGGCCCCGGCCATATTGATGGCTCCGCCGAAGAGCAGCAGTTTTTCGGTCAGGGTGGTCTTGCCGGCATCGGGATGGCTGATGATGCCGAAGGTACGCCTTCTGGCAATTTCCTGTTTCTGTTGTTTACTCATGACTGCTGACAATTAGGACTTTGATTTGTAGGATGAACTTATTATAAGAACAGGCAGAGAAAAATTGAGTAGGATATGTTCTTTTTTCGATTCTGCAAACAGAAAACGTGAATACCCATGAAAAATAAACGAACCGTTCTGGTGACCGGCGGCTGCGGTTTCATCGGGGCCAATTTTGTCCGGTTGGTGCACGCTGAAAAGCCGGGCTGGCGTGTAATTACTCTCGATAAACTGACCTATGCCGGCAACCTGAAGAACCTCGAAGGAATCGCCGAAGGGGAGAGCTACCGTTTTGTTCGCGGCGATATCTGCGATGGCGAACTGGTCGCGAGTCTTTTCCGGACAGAAGGGATCGATACCGTCGTCCATTTCGCCGCCGAATCCCATGTCGACCGCTCCATCACCGGTCCCGGCGCCTTCATCCGCACCAATATCGATGGGACCTTCACCCTCCTGGAAGCGGCGCGGCAGAGCTGGCTCGGTGGGAAAAAGAAGGTGGCCGAACCCTGCTTTCTCCATGTGAGCACCGACGAGGTCTACGGTTCCCTGGGGGCGACCGGCAAATTCACCGAGACCACAGCCTACGACCCCCGTTCGCCTTATTCCGCCTCGAAGGCCTCCTCTGACCACCTGGCCAGCGCCTATTTTCACACCTACGGCTTGCCGGTACGGATCACCAACTGCTCGAACAATTACGGGCCCTACCAGTTTCCGGAAAAACTCATTCCGTTGATCTTCAACAACGCTCTGAACCACCGAGCGCTGCCGGTCTACGGTGACGGCAGAAACATCCGCGATTGGCTCTTTGTCCGGGACCACTGCGAGGCGATCGTCCGGGTGCTGGACAAGGGTAAAGACGGGCAGTGCTACAATATCGGCGGCAACAATGAGAAAGAAAATATCGAGGTGGTGAGCCTGATCTGCGACCTGCTGGACGCAAAACTCGGGTGTGGGACTTCGGGCCAGCCGCGCCGCTCGCTCATCACCTTTGTCCCCGACCGTCTGGGCCATGACCGCCGCTACGCCATCGACGCCACCAAAATCAGTGAACAGCTCGGCTGGCAGCCGAAGGCGACGTTCGAGAGAGGGATCGAAGAGACCATCGACTGGTATCTCGCCAACCGGCAATGGGTGGAGGATATCGTCAACGGCTCCTACCGGGAATACTACGCCGCTATGTATAAGCAGCTGGCATCCGGCGAGAGCAGACCGAAGATTAACAGAAGAGAAGAACAACAATGAAGGTTACAGCTACAGCAATTCCGGAGGTGCTGCTCGTCGAACCGCGGGTATTCGGGGATGACAGGGGCTTTTTCTACGAGAGTTTCAACCAGAAACAGTGGCGGGAAAAAACCGGAGTCGACCGGGTCTTCGTCCAGGACAACCACTCCCGGTCGACTAAAGGCGTTCTGCGCGGCCTGCACTACCAGATCCGCCAGGCTCAGGGCAAACTGGTGCGGGTGGTGGTGGGGGAGGTCTTCGATGCGGCGGTTGACCTGCGGCGCTCCTCTCCTACCTTCGGGCAATGGGTCGGGGCCATCCTGTCCGCGGAAAACAAGCGGCAGCTGTGGGTGCCGGAGGGTTTCGGCCATGGCTTTGTCGTGCTTTCCGAGGCGGCCGAATTTCTTTACCGGACTACGGACTACTGGGCACCCGAACACGAACGCTGCATCATCTGGAACGACCGAGACATCGGCATCGACTGGCCGATCGCCGGTAGCCCGATCCTCTCCGGCAAGGATGCTGAGGGCGTCCGGTTCCGGGAAGCGGAAGTATACGCATGATACGCGGATTTTCCCCAAGGTGGTCAATGAAGAAGATATTGTGTCTGCTCATTCTGCTGGCGGTGCTTGGCCAGGCTGGCTGCGGACAGCATTCCGGCAAGGCGGTGGTCATCATGCAACATCCCGAAACTATGGATTTTGTTGACTGCAAGGTCGATGCCTGGGCGACTCCCGCCTCCTATGCCAAAAACGCCAAGTGCGTGGAAGACTTGAAGAACAAAGGCTTCGTGGTGTGGGCCGAGCGCTGACCAACAAGGACTGTAGGGGCGAAAAATCTTTCGCCCCTACCCTCAAGCCCTCACTTTCAGGAGTTTATCTCCTGACGGATGGCCTGGGCAAGGTGAGTCAAACTGAGCGGCTTCGGCAGATAGTGGGAGACTCCCATTGCTCTGATCCTCTCCCGGTCCGGGTGATTGGGGCAGCCCGAGGTGACTACGGCCCGTTGATGGGGAACGAGCCCGCGGATTTTCTTGAAGGTCTCGTAACCGTTCATCCCCGGCTCCATGATCATGTCAAGAAGGAGCAGATCTACGGATTCCTTTTCGATGTGTCGGATCGCCTGTTCACCGTTTTCCACCGCATACGGCGTGTATCCCAGCCGTTTCAGAATGGATGAGGCAATGAGCCGCTGACTCTCCTGGTCATCGACGACCAGCACTTTCTCGCCTTTGCCTAGCAGCGACTCCAGCGATAAGGACGAACCGGCAAAGGTTTCCTCCCTGCCGGCAGTCGGAAAATAGAGTTCAAAGACGGTCCCTTCCGAATTGCTACGTAAATCGATATAGCCGGAATGGTCCCGCATGGTGTGCATGATGATGGTGAGCCCCAGGCCGGTGCCGCTGTTACCCAGCTGTTTCCGGGAGTAGAAAGGTTCGAAAATGTGCACCAGATGCTCGGCCGCGATACCGCTTCCGGTATCGGCGACCCCTAGAACCTCGTACCGGCCGGGCGGAATGGCCTCGTATCCCATGCAGGGCTCGGTGAATGTCCGCCGGGTGGTGTAGATGGAGATCGTGCCCTGCGTATCGATGGCCTCGGCACCATTTCGCACCAGATTGATGAGGGCTTTGCTCACCTGAACCGGGGATATTCTGGCGTTGCCGGGCTCGGGAGCCAGATCGAACTTCATTTTTTTGCCGGGGAAGGACCGGGTTTGGTGCAAACAGTCCAGGGAATCCTGGTAGCCCTTGACGATTTCGTTGAGGCTGCGAATCTCCTTTTTGCAGGTGGAACCTCTGGTGATGGTCAACAGATCGGCGACCACTGCCGCCGCCTGTTGCCCCGCCCTTTTGATCCGGTCGATATCGGCACGGTACTTGGCATGGGCCGGCATGTCGAGCAGCAGGAGTTCCGGAAACGTCACGATACTGCTGAGAATATTGTTGAGGTCATGGGCCACGCTGCCGGCCATGAGGCCGATGGACTCCATGCGCATGGCATACGTCAGCTTTTCTTCCAGCTTGCTCCGCGACAGTTCTTCCAACCTCCGCCGGGTGAGATCGCGGAGTGCCGCCACCCACAGAGGCCGGCCGTCCTCGGTGACCTGCTTGAGCCGGATCTCTGCCGGGAAGATCGTCCCGTCCTGGCGAATAGCTTCGATTTCGGCTACTTGCAGAATATCTCCGGAAGAGTCGTCGAAGATGGGGGCGGGCAACTCGAAACGGGGAATGAATGTGCTTAAGGGGAAACCCACGACATCCTGTTCGGTGACTCCGAAAAGATCGCAGAACTGGTGATTGGTCTCATGAATCCGGTCCGACGAAAAGACGACGATCCCCTCACAGGTCGCCTCGGCCAGTCGCTGGTATTTCTTTTTGCTGGCGAGCAGCTCTTTTTTCAGGAAACGGTTTTCCGTGGCCCGTCTGAGGGTGCGAACGATCTGTTCTGGCTGACAGGGTTTGGTGATATAGTCGTAACAGCCAAAACGGACAGACTGGATTGCCGAGTCGACAGTTGCCCGACCGGTTAGAATGATGACGGCGCAATCCGGGTCTTTCCTGGTGATAAGTTCGGCAATTTCAAGGCCATCCAGATCGGGGAGGTGCAGGTCGAGCAGGACTGCCGCATATTCCCGCATCTCCATGCGGGCAAAGGCTTCCCTGCCGGATGCTGCGGTATCGACTATGAAACCTTCACCGCTGAGGATACGCTTGAGGCTGGCGGTAAGGGAATACTCATCGTCTACGATTAAAATTGGGTCCGACATGGATTTCAAGACTATTTAGAGAAATTCTATAGTTAGCTGCTCTTTGGCGATCACCCGCTCAAGCTAGATGAATTCAGGTAATATGTCAAATGAATTGTGCTACCTGTATTTTCAGAAAATCACCTTGCTTCCGTGACTTGGGACTATTGCCCGGAGGGTGACGACGATATCGAAAGCCTGAAAAGAGTGACTGTGGCAACCGAATCGGCATTGCTGTCGGCTGTCGATCGCCAGTCCGGAAGTTATTCCGATTGCGAGCGAGATCCTTTCCGCCTGAGAGTAGTGCCGTCCGGGAGTCTGAAGACGTCCGGGTCCTGGGTTTTATAGACTTCCACGCCATCGATGGTGTCGAGGTGGAGGTTCTTGGAATGACGCGTATTTCCGGAATAGTGGGTGATTATATCCTGGCTGACGACAATTTTTCTGATTTCCTGCCTGTCGTTGATCACCGTAAAAGATCCAATAAATTCCCGTTTCGTTTTATTCATCGCTACGTATAAAAAATTAATTTTGATATTTATTTCTGCCACATTCGGTGAACAAGTATGACAAGACCTTCGATTTTTCTCTCCCGCCTGATTCGCTGCCAACTGTACACTACAGCAGCCAAGCTGGGAATGGATTTCTCGTAAATCCTTGTGCGGGTTAGTCGTCGGCCGAATAACCAGAAGCATCGGAATATGTATCATAGCCTGACAAAAATGGCAATTGAAGTAAATACCTGTTTTGCACCAGGTATTTTTGCCGGTAACCGGACCTGTCTGGAGTTCATTCGATAAATATTCGTAATGACATTAAATCAATATCAACAATGATCGCCCGTCATTTCATTGGGACGATATCCGGCAGGTTGTTCGCAAAGGTCGGTGGATCCATCTTTTTCGAGCAGTGGGTCAGGAGAAGGAGAGTGTTTGGTTGTGCGTGATGAGCAAAATGTCTTGAGGATTGTCAGCAGAGGGTGACAAAGAGTTCGTCGAGGTTCGGTTTGTTCTTTTGCCGGAGAAAGCTCAGGAGCTTTTGGTAGTCGATGCTGATAAGCAGGTCCTCCGGGAAACCGATCTCTTCGACAAGGGCGATGCACTCGTCGAAGCGGCCTACATTACAGGCGATATGCGCGTCGCTGCCAAAAGTCAGCTGGCCGTTGTGCCGGGCGACGGCTTCGGCCAGGGCCGCACAGTTTTTCGCGCTGCCGGGGCGGGAGGTGGTAAATGAGGAATTGTTGATTTCCACCAGGACGTTGCAGGCAGCCGCGGCCTTCGCGACCTCGTCGACTTCGATCGGGAAAGAGGGATTGCCGCCATGGGCGAAGACATCTATCAGGCCGGAGGCCATCGCCTTTATCACCGCTTCGGTATGCTGTGTTCTGGTTGTCGGAGCGAGTACCGGTTCATGGAAACTGGCGAGGATAATGTCCAGTTGTTCATGCAGGGAGGAATCGATGTCTATTTCGCCGCTGAAATTGATAATGTTGGCTTCGATACCCCGCAGGACTCCGACACCGTTTATGATCCGGGGAATGACCCGCATATTCCGGAAAAACCAGATATGCGGGCTCCCGGGCATGGCCGGGCCATGGTCGGTGAGAGCGAGCAGTTTAATCCCTCGCACTGCCGCAGCCGCCACATTTTCGGCGAGCGTGCTGTAGGCATGGCCGCTGGCAATTGTGTGGGTATGGGTGTCGGTCTCAATCTGCATGGGGCGGCATGGAAGCTGAAGTTATGAGAACCTCTTCTATCCGGTCTGCGGCTCATTTCAGCCGTAAACCAGCTCTCCTCCCGAATACCCCAGACCAGCAGCGCAGGCAAGACAAAACATATAGATCAGGAACATTCTGGCGGGAGAAGCGCCTCTTCTCTTGATGATGATCGAAATCACCAGCAACGCGGTCAGGATGCTGGCAAGGATCATCTTAGCAATAATGTAAGGGTTCCAGGAGCCTTGCAGGAGGTGAAGCCAGTCGAGTAATCCGGCGCCGATCACCGGCACCACGGCGGCAAGTGCCAGGATCGAGCAGTGAAAGGCGGTCTGCATAAGCGTGTTGTTTTTGGCGATCACGCCGAAGAAGGAAAATATCGCCATGCCGATGATCATGCCCATGGGAACGTGGGTGAGCATGGGGTGGAGCGGATGGGTAAAGCCGATATTCGCCAGAAATGTATAGAGACTTTCGATCATGGGATTCTCCTTCGATAAGAAAAGAGATGAGTAGAAGGCCCCCTCCATCACCCGATGAAGGATTAGGTATATAAGTTAATAGTAATCATTATTATAAAAGTAAAGTCAATTTGTTTCTGGCGAGAGGTTGAGGTGTCGTTATCTATTTTGCTGACATTTAATGGCTTTTTAGGCTTTGCAGGTAAGCGTAGATATCTGCCGCATCCTGTTCGGTGATTTTTGATTCAGGAAATGGCGGCATGATCGGGGCATCCGTGGTCCTCAGTTTGCGAAGAAAACGGCCGAAGCTCATATCAAGCCCTGCGATGGGCACTGCACGGCCATCATCGCCGTTTGGGCCGTGACAGGAACTGCAGTTGTTCATGACGAACCATTTCTTGCCGGCTGCCGAGTCGCCGGAGGGAGTGACGCAGCCGCCGATGAGCAGAAGGGAGAGGATGAGGAATAACGTTTTGGTTATCTTGATGGGTGCCGCCGACATGTATTTTCCTTTGTTTCTTGGGTTCTCTGAAAAAGTAAGGAAGCCACCGTCAAACCTTCATGGCGCTGAACCGTTCGCCGAAAGTCCTGTCGGGGGTAAAGACACAGTCTTGACCACCTTGCGTTGGAGCCGCCTGAGGATATCCTTTCTGGTGTTTTTCTCCTGATTGAGCAGGATGGCAAACGGCACCAGTCCGCTTTCTTCTTCGAAGTAGCCGGCATAACAGAAGATATCGTGCATTGTCCCGGTCTTCAGGAGCACGCCCTCCTTTACGCTGAGAAGGCTCGCGAAAGGGCTGAAACGGTGAAGCACCTGAACAAGCGCCGCTGCAGTGATACGATTCTGCCGCGACAGTCCCGATCCTTCCACCATCTGCAGGTCCGTTCCGGCAATACCTAGGACATTGCCGATATAATCGGTAAAAAAATCCTGCGATTTCTTCCACGTAGCAGGTGGTCCCGCCGCTTTCAGGCCGCACGTCAGGTACAGTTGGTTGGCGATGAAGTTATTTGATCCCTTGAGGCAGGCCCTGACTATTTCGGCAAGGGCGAGGTTATTTTTGTAGATAAGGCGGGGCGTCAGCTGCGGAGGTACAGGTTTTGCCTGAAAGCAGTTTTTAACGATGATGCCCGCTTGTTGCAACTGGGCGGAAAAGAGTTCGCCGGTGTAACGAAGGGTCGGCGAAATGGTTGGAATGCACGGAAAGGCAGTAAGGTTGACCCGGTGGGAACCGGCGTTCAGCCGGGGGCCGATCTCCTGCATCAGGGGCAGCCGTGGCGTCTGGGATTCGCCGGAACTGATTTTGCCTTTTGCATCCACCTGTATGGGCAGGGCGTTAAAATTGACGGCGAGGGCACCATTCGGCGCATCGTATGAATTGACTGTATTCTCACTTCCCGCCGGCGGGCCATCGAGGGCGAAAACAGTCTCATCCAAAAAGATGGTGTCGACTTGGTGTATTCCCAGGCCATACAGTTGCCTGGCGATATCGAGCACAGTCTCCGAGGTGAGGAAGGGGTCGCCGTACCCTTTTATGTACAGGTTGTTATCGTTATCGAGGAAGAAATGGGTTTCGAACCGGTAGTCGAGTCCGAGGGTTTCAAGGGCCGCCAGCGATGTAAGTACCTTGATGGTCGAGGCCGGGATGAAGGGGTCCCGCGCCCGATATTGCCGGGATCCGGTACCGTCGTCGACCAGATAACCGCCACGAGTGATGAGTTCGGCAACCTTTTCCGCGGACCAGGCAAGGCGAAGATGAAAAAGTTCCAGCCAGACAACTGTAAAGAGCAGCAGGAACGTGATCGTCCGGCAGGTCCTCTTGTCGGCTGTCGATCTCTCCCGGCCGCCCTTTGCCGCAATTCGGTCAGTTCTCATCGATCGCCTGCCAGCCGGTTTTGAGGATTCCGGTTGAGGCAGTCTCTGCCTCGTCCAGTGCCAAAATTCCGGCCAAAGCCTCTATCGGCTTGATTCCAGGCCGGGCACTGATGCCGATCAGTTCCATATGCACCTCGGCGGCGCCGCAGACGGTGAGAACCCTGATCAACGGCCGGATATCAAGGTCTATGGTTTTACCCTTTCTGGTCTTGGCTACGATGCAGTCGGTACACTCCATGAACTGACTTACCTTCTCCTGCTCTTCGCCGGTCAGGGGCCTTGGCAGGGTCAGGGTGTAGGAGGTGAGAATGGACTGCGGCACTTTGCCGGAGTGGGGTTCGATTGCTGTTACCCGTACTCCCGGCATGAGTTTCCCGTTAAGGCGGGCTGCGGTTTCGCTGCAATCCCGCAGGGGCCGGGCCAGATCCATGATGATGAATTCCGCCAGGCTCTCGGTGCCCGCGGCCAGGGCCGGACCGAAGGAAACCTTCGGGCCGGGATTGAACCCTTGGGTGTAATTGAGCGGGACGGCTGCCCGGCGCAGGGCGCGGAAGATCGCCTGCAGCATCTCCAGGTGCCCGAGATAACTGATGTTGCCCAGCCGGGAATAATGGACGATGTATTTGAAATGACCGGCGGAATCTGATATCTCCGGTTGCCGGGGACCTTTCCTGTCGACTGGGCAGCCGGTTTCCGGCGGCGAAACTTGGGACCTGTTGCAGACCACCGGCTGGATGGTCTTGAAATCGCACAGTCCGCATTTCTGGCAGGCGTGATAGCGGCAGTCGGGGGTATAGGCCTCCCTCTTGCCTTTTTCCAGTTCATCGACCAGGAACTGCGGATCGACCCCGGTGGACAGATGCTGCCACGGCAGGATTTCGTCGACGGGCCGTGCCCGCAGGTACGCCGTCAGTTCGAGCCCGCAGTCCTCCGCCGCCCGCTGCCAGCGGGACAGATCGAAATGTTCGTCCCAGCCGTCGAGGCGCGCCCCGTTTTGCCAGGCCTGCACTGTGAGGGCAGCGAGACGCCGGTCGCCCCGAGAAAAAACGCCTTCCAGAAAGCTCAACCTCGGGCCGTGGTATCTGAGCGTGCAATCCCGGCCCGGCAGCCGTTCCCGCAGCCGCTGAATGCGGGCCATGCTTTCTTCCGCGCTTAATTGCCGCTCCCATTGGAAGGGAGTATGGGGCTTGGGGACAAAGGTCCCCACACTGATGTTGATCTGCCTTTTCCCTTTTCCCGGGACCTTTCGGCATTCCGCGAGCAGCTTGCCCGCGAGCTCGGTGATTGCATCGACATCCTGGTCCGTCTCGGTGGGCAGGCCGATCATGAAATAGAGCTTGATGTTCCGCCAGCCGCAGGTGAAGGCGTCACGGCAGGTGGCGAGGAGGTCCTCCTCGGTGATACCCTTGTTGATGACCCTGCGCAGCCTTTCGCTGCCCGCCTCCGGTGCCAGGGTGAATCCGGTCTTACGGACTTTTTTCACCTGCTCCATGACTGCCGGCGTGAGGGTGCCGACCCGCATGGAAGGCATGGCCACCGAGATAAGGCGGTCGGCAAAGGTATTCATCAGGGCCGGCAGGGTCTGGCCGAGACAGGAGTAGTCGCCGGTCGACAGCGACAACAAGGCGATTTCTTCAAAGCCCGAATCCTCTATGCCGCATTCCGCCAGTTCCAGGATCTTTTCCGGCCGGCGTTCGCGTACCGGCCGATAGGTGATTCCCGCCTGGCAAAATCGGCAGCCCCTTGTGCAGCCCCGGGCGACCTCTATCCCCAGGCGGTCGTGGACGATTTTGGCGTTGGGCACGATCGGCTTTTTCAGGTGCTCGATCTCATTGAGGTCTTTCAGGATTCTGCGTGTGATCCGATCCGTTGTCCCGCCCGTGCGCCGGATCGCCAGCAGCCGGCCGTCGTCCGTGTATTCCGGTTGAAAGTGGCTGGGGATGTAGACGCCATTAATCCCTGCCAGGAGGTCGAGCAGTTGTTCTTTGGCAAGACCGTCCGGCTTGTGGCGGGCCAGCAGCTCACCGATCTCGACGATTGCCTCTTCCCCGTCGCCAAGCAGGATGGCATCAAAAAAATCGGCGACCGGCTCCGGGTTGAGCGCCCCCGCGCCGCCGCCCAGGAGCAGCGGAAACGAGCGATCCCGGTCTCGCGAATAAAAGGGGATGCGGGCCAGATCGAGGATGGTCAGGATATTGGTGGTGCAGAGTTCATACGGCAGAGTGATGCCGATCACGTCGAATTCCCTTAGCGGCCGCGACGATTCGAGGCTTTTTAACGGATTTTTCGCTTCCCGCAGCAGCTGCTCCACGTCGGTATCCGGGCAATAGCAGCGTTCCGCCAGCAGGTTGTCCCGGCGGTTCAGGATATGATAGAGAATCTGCAGGCCGTGATGGGACATACCGATTTCATACAGGTCGGGGAAGACCAGGGCGAAGCGGGTTTTCGCGCTGTCCCATTCCTTTTGATGAGAATTATATTCCTGGCCGAGATAGCGGCCGGGTTTGGCGATTACGGAGAAGAGCGATTGATCGGTCATGAAATCCTTCTTTTTATATCATTTCTGCGAGGGTTGACGCAGATTTCTTTGGTATTTTGCAACATGCGACAGACACATGCCGCCATGAATCTTTTCCGCCAGGCAGGGCTTGTCGTCATGGCTAGTGGCAGAAATGAAAGTTTGCTGTCCCCATAACTCTATGAGTTTTCATGTTTGTTCGTTCCATCATTTACTGAAATTTCATTGACTTTTCAAGTCGGCATGATGTAATCAAAGAAGTTGGCCAGGGATTTTTGGATAAGCATTCGTTTTACATATACAAAACAGGAAGCGCCTCATGAAGTGGTTATCTGTGTTCATTGTTGCTTTCGCCGCCATCTTTACGACCTTTGCCCAAGCGGCGGATAAGGTGGAAATCCAATCAATTTCCCACGCCGTCCTGCCGGAGGCAAAGGAAAGTATCACCTTCAAGCTGAGCGGTCCGGCGGTGCCGAAAACATTTACCATGAATGGGGACAACCCACGCCTGGTCATCGATTTTCCCGGAAGTTCCTATAAAGGAAAGAGCGTTATACCCCTCCCTGAAGGGAAACTGGCGACGGCGGTCCGCACGGGCCTGCACCAGACGCCCGCGCAGAAGGTCCGGGTGGTGGTGGATTTGGCCAGGGATGCCGCCATTCAGCATACCCTTGGCGAGTATATCGAAGCGGACAGGACACTTACCGTGACACTTGCCGCAGGTCCTGCGGTACAGCAGCAGAAATCGCGGGAGGAGCCGAAGGATACCGCTGCAGCCGACCGGGAGCCGGCCGCCAAGCCGCTGCCCAGTCCGGAAGAGCTGGCGGCCAAGCCGCTTGACGAAAAACCGATTCCCCCGGTCCTTCACCGCAAGGAGGCGAAGGAGGAACCGCCGGTTCAGGAGAAGGCTGGCGGCGCCCAACCCCCGCAACTGATCGATATTACCTTTGACGACAGCTCGAATAAAGGGGAAATGGTGCTCTTTCACCTGAATGATTTCTACCCGCCCACCGTGTCCGCAGTCGAAAAGGACACGCCGCGGGTATTCTGCGATTTCATGGAGATGGGCCTGGGCGAAAAGGTCCAGGATAATATCGCCGCCAAGGGGAAGTATGTGCAACGCATTCGCACCACCAAACACAAAAAACCCGACAAGGTTCAGGTAATTCTAGAACTCTCTCCTGACCGGGATTACGATCTGCAGCAGGTTTTCTTCAAGAATGACAACCTCTTTGTGCTGATTATCAATGAATTGGTGCCGGAGAAAAAGGCTGACAACGAGCAGAAAACCGAGAAGAAACGGAAAAACTGAATGATTACGGCATCAGTTGCCTCGTATAGCCGGCGGGGACGGGCAACTGGAATCGTTTTTCCTCGTCTGTGACCCGCACATTGGCGAACTTCAGACGGATTTCCGTGCCGTACTTGAGACCGGTTACATTCACTTCCCGCGGTTGCCGGCATCTTCCCTGGTCCTGCCAGTTGTCATAGGTCACTTCGGCAACGGTTTCTCCGTCTTTGTCTTCGAGAATTCGGGCCAGGATCTTCGTCTCTGCCGGATCGACCAGCAGATGGCTCTGGCCAGTCGGTTCCGTCTCGTCATGCCGATAGGTGATCCACAACCCCCGTGCCTCTTTATCCTCATGGATGGCGGTGATGGCGCCACTGGCATGGGTGTTGCGCGCCATAATCCACTCCCCCCAGCTTTTGCTTAATATTCCCGGGGGCAGTTTATGGCGAATCCCAAAGGATCTCATGCTGCCGGCCATATACAGCCGCTCGGACACATTGATGGCTTGATAGGAAACATGGTCGCCGGCAGCGGCAAAAAGGGGTTGGCCAAAGGGGTTGGTGACCACGAATTTATAGGCGGAGGGCTGGGAAAACTCCAGGAAGCCGTTCAGGGCCTTCTTTTCCAGGGCACTGGTGTAGACGAGGCCAAGGTCCCCTTCGAGGGTTCCGCCGCAGGCGCTGTTTTCGGCCGCCAAGGTATCCATCAGCCGGCTGGCCTCATTGTACCGGTCCCCTTCAAGCTGGCTGGTCCACGGTTTTCCGGCGCAGCCGGCCAGGGCAAAGACGACCGGCAGTACCAGGATCCGGGACAAGCCGGAGAGGGGATTACTCTTTTTCCAGGGCATCGATCTTTTCTTTCATCTGTTTTCTTTTCGTTTCTTCCTCAAACATCTCGTATGCCTTTTGGTAAACCTTCAGGGCCTTAGCCTTTTCCCCGAGGTCGCGGTAAACATCTCCGAGATGGTCGTAGATATGCGGATCGCTCGGTTCCAGTTCCAACGAGCGTTCCAGCTCTTTCGCGGCCTGGGGCAGATTGCCCAGTCGATAGTGGACCCACCCGAGGCTGTCGATAATGTAACCATTGTCCGGCTTGAGCCCCGCCGCCTTCTGGATATATTCCAGAGCCTGGTTGAGATGGATGTTGTTGTCGGCCCAGGTGTAGCCGATATAATTCAGGGCGTCGGGATGATCGGGCTGCAACTCCAGCACTTTTTCCATCTTGGCCATGGCCTGCTCGGACATCCCCCGCTTGTCGAGAAGCAGGCCGTATTCGAAGTACAGCTGGGGATTGTCGGGATAGACGGTTATGGCTGCTTCCATGAGGGAAATCGCCGCGAGATCATCTTTCTTATCCTGATAGAAGGAGGAAAGCAGGGCATAGAAGAGCGGACTGCGGCTCGATTCCAAGGCGAGGTGTTTTTTGAGCAGGGATATCGCTTTGTCGATCTTGCCGGTCTCTTTGTGGATGCGGCTTTGCAGATAGACAGCCTCCTCGAATTCGGAGCTGTCGGGCTTGATCTGACCGAGATGCTCCAGGGCCGCGGCGTTGTTCTTTTCCTGATACGCCAGCAGGGCAAGCATGTAATGGGCCTCTGAGTTGCCGGTTTCCCGTGCCAGACGCCCCAAAATCTCCTTGGCTTTATCCACCTCTTTTTTGCGGAGCAGCACCTTGCTGGTGATGATGTCGATGGCGACGGGATTTTTACTGAAATTGCCGATCGTCTTCAACTCATCCAGGGCCTGATCGTTCTTTTCCATCTCCAGCAGCACCTGGACGCGGCTCAGTGCCGCCCGTTCATCGAAGGGATCCTGATCGATGATAGTGGTGTACAGGCGCAGGGCATCGTCAAATTTCTTTTGCGTCAGGTAGTAGTAGCCGATCTCGTAGACCAGGTCCTTCGACCAGTTGAGCTCCAGGGCTTTTTCATATTCCCGCCCTGCTTCCTGGTGTTGTTCCAGCTGTTTCAGAAGGCGGGCGAGAGAAAGATGGGAGAAATAGGAGCCGCCGTTCTTTTCCGTCAGCTGGCGGAAGATTCTTTCCGCCTTGTCGAACTGTTCCTGATGGCTGTACAGGAGCCCGAGCCGCAACTGGACGCTTTCATTTTCGGGATCGGTCGAAAGGACCTGATCGTACAGTTCGATGGCTTTGTCCATCTTGCCCTGCTGAATGTAGAGGCTGGCAAGAAAAAGCCGGCTGGAATTATCCTTGGGATCGTCGATCAGGGCCTGCCGCAGCCAGTCGCCTGCCTTGTCGAACTCGCCCATCTTCAGGAGGAGAATCGGGATTTTTTCTTTGAAGTATTTGGCCGAAGGGTCGCAGATGATGGCCTTCTCATAGGCCTCAAGGGCCTCTTCATACTTCTGCTGGAATTCCGAATGGGTTCCCCACAGAAAATAAAAATACGCGCAGGAAAGGTCGGCCGGATCAACTTCCGCAGGCTTCGTCTCGACCTGCTGCTTGACTACCTCGGCAGGAGGAGGGGAGACTGCTGCGGAACACGAACCGAGCAGGAGGCAGCAGCAGAAGGCCAAGGTTTTATATATGCAGGTCATGACAAGGCTAATTGAGGCTGAAGAGAGCTGTGGAATGCAGTGAAAGCAGGGCGGCAACGGCCGTAATCACCTGCCGGTGAACCTCTTCAATCGAGCCTGAGGCATCGATTCTGCAGATATTGGGGCGATCGATGGCCGCAAAGATTGCCGCAACCTTTTCCAAGAATTCCCGCTGTTCGAATTTGTTCAAGGTATCTCCCCGGCCGGTCGTAATCCTGTCGATACTTACCGGCAGAGGCGCCTGGAAGAGCAACACCAGATCGGGCTCGGGGGCAAAATCGTTTTGCTGCAGGATCGTTTCGGGATCGAGGCCCAGGGCCCCCTGATAGGCGGCGGTGGAAAAGTAGTATCTGTCGCAGAGGATTATTTTGCCCTCGTCAAGGTTTGGCGTAAGGAACTCCCGGACATGCTCCCGGCGATCTGCCAGGAACAGTTCCAGTTCCTCCTCGCGGCTGTACCGGTGGCGGTTCACATAGAGGTTACGGATCTGTTGACCGTACGTGCCATCGGTCGGTTCCCGCGTGGCGACTACCGGAAGTCCCCTTTTCTCCAGCAGGCTGTGCAGTAGCTTCAGCTGGGTGGATTTTCCCGTACCGTCCGTTCCTTCAAACACGATCAGTTTGCCGCGTCGCGTCCTCTCCTTCATATACAGACCTTCACCTCTGCTGAAATTTTGACCTGTTGCCGCTGATGATGCCGGCCAATGCCACCGCGGCCGTCAGGCTGCGATAATCGGCCTGACCCTTGCCGGCGATATCGTAGGCTGTGCCGTGATCGACGGAGGTCCTGACGATGGGCAAGCCGAGGGTGACGTTCACTCCATCGGCGAAATGCAGGAGCTTGAACGGAATAAGCCCCTGGTCATGGTACATGCATACCACCGCATCATAGGCCCCCGACGCCGCTTTGACAAAGATCGTGTCGGGCGGAGAGGGGCCTTCGGCACATATCCCGTTCTCCTGCGCCCGGGCCACCGCCGGAGCGATGGCGAGCGCTTCTTCATTGCCGAAAAGACCGCTTTCCCCGGCATGGGGGTTGAGTCCGGCCACGCCGATGCGCGGCTGGTCCAGAGCGAAATCGACCTTCAGGGCCTGGTGGGTGATATGAATCAGATCGTAAATTATGTCAACGGAAAGAGCGGCCGGCACCTCCCGGAGCGGACGATGAATGGTAACCAGCGTCACCTTCAGTCTGGTACCGGCCATCATCATGGCAAAGTGCGAGGCGCGGGTCAGGCTGGCGAGCATCTCGGTATGGCCTGGGAAGCTGTAGCCGGCGCTGTTCAGAGCCGCTTTCGAGATCGGGCAGGTAGTCAGGCCGTGCACGAGCCCCTCTTGCGCCAGGCGCACGCCGGTCGTGATATAGTCCGCCATGGCCTGGCCGGTGGCCCGGTTGGGGACGCCATAGATAACCTCAGCCGGGCTGAGGGTGGATGCTTCGACAACAGGTATTCCCTCCGCCGGCACTGGCGTTCCGGGCTGCCAGATCACACACTGGGCAGGGAGTTGCAGATGTTTGCCGCATTGTTCCAAAACTCCTCGATCGCCGATGACGACCGGTTGAACCGAGGCCGGCCGCTTTACCTCCGCAAATAAGCGCAGAATAATTTCCGGGCCTATCCCGGCGGGACATCCCATGGTGATTCCGATTATTTTCATAGGAAATAGTGTATCTTTAAACAAAGATTATGCAAGGT
This sequence comes from Desulfobacterales bacterium GWB2_56_26, assembly GCA_001799365.1. Taxonomy (GTDB): domain Bacteria; phylum Desulfobacterota; class Desulfobulbia; order Desulfobulbales; family Desulfocapsaceae; genus Desulforhopalus_A. The sequence goes on from MGTI01000159.1 coordinate 23,489, forward strand.
CGCGGAGAGTTGTCGACAATTTCCAGCTGTCGGGAGTCTCGACGTACGCTACGCGAAAAATCATAATCATTTCAAGAATTATTCGCAAAGCTCAAATGCATCGGCAATGAGTTCTACCTGGTGGCGGCCACTTTTTCCTTTGACGATGGCGATGACATCGAATCTGGCCGGAGTTCCGAAAAGGTCCTGTTCGGCCAGATACCATTGCGCTGCCTTGCCGATCTGCCGCTGCTTTTTCAAGGTGACGGCAGCAGCGGGCGAACCGAAGGCGGAATCTGTTCTTGTTTTCACCTCGATAAAGACCAGGGTCTCGCCGTCTCTTGCGATAATATCGATTTCACCGAGCTTGCAGCGATAGTTCCTGGCGACGATGCGATAGCCGGATTTCTCCAGAAATTCTTGGGCGATCTCCTCGCCACGAAGGCCGAGGCGCAGCCGTTCAATCGTCATTGCCGCTAACTCCATTGAAGGTCATGCGATGGATGGGGCAAGGGCCATGGGTGCGAAGGACCTCACGGTGTTCTTTCGTGGGATACCCTTTGTGCCGGAGAAAATTGTAAATCGGGTATTGATGGTGAAAATCTTCCATAATCCTGTCTCTTGCCACCTTGGCGACGATACTTGCGGCGGCGATTGATGCGCTTTTGGACTCGCCCTTGATCAACGGCGCCTGAGGGATGGAGAGCGGAATTTCGAATTTACCGTCGACCAGAATGAAATCCGGCATGGCGCCGGTCAGCGTTTCGACTGCCAGCCGCATCGCCAGCAGCGAGGCTTGAAGGATATTGATCCGGTCGATATGTCCGGCCGAAACCACACCGACCCCGGTAATGGCACCGATCTCCATGAGATGGTCGTTCAGCTCGAGCCGTTGCGCAGGGGAGAGGATCTTGGAATCGAGAAACGGGGCGTGCCGGCAATTTACGGGGAGGACAACACAGGCTGCGACCACTGGCCCTGCAAGCGGCCCTCGGCCCGCTTCATCGCAGCCGGCAACGCAACGATAGCCTTTTTGGTACAGGTATCGCTCGAACCTGAAGTTGTCGGTATGATCGCTGCAATGGTCGAGGAAGCTTTTCACGTCTTTCCTCGTGAGAAGCGAATTGCCGAGCCTCGCTCAATCCATTTATAAACGCGGAGACGCCCCTCAAGAGGGTACTTGGGCAAGTCCCTTTGGTCGGGAGCGGCAATCATACGAGGCGCTGATTCGGCTCATCACTGACAGCGAAGATATCCGCTGTCAGTGAGGCGAATAACGTACGGTGAGTATCAGACCAGTCCGCGTTCGCGGATACGTGCTGCTTTGCCGGTACGGTTGCGCAGATAGTAAAGACGAGCGCGACGAACGCGGCCTCTGGTCATCACCTCGATTTTTTCGATCCGGGGGTTATGCAGGGAGAAGGTCTTTTCCACCCCGACACCATGGGAGATTTTTCGTACGGTATACGTGGCATTCATGGTGCCATGCTTGCGCTTGATGACCACGCCCTGGAAAATCTGGACCCGTTCCTTGTTGCCCTCGATGATGCGGATATGCACCTTTACGTTGTCACCAGGGCGAAAATCCGGGTGGTCCTGCCGCATTTGTTCCAGATTGATTCGTTCGATTATTGTGCTCATGACGTCTTTTGTTGGTTGATATCTTTAGGATGAAAATCCAGTTATTGAGTTGTTTGCCTCGATTTACTCAGGAGCCGAGCAGTCTGTCAAGGACGATTGACGCTGCCGAGCGAACTGAGAGATGATTGTATTCGGTTCCGCCCATTATCGGGGGAAGTATTGCATCTGCCAGCGAAATGACTTCCGGTGCAAGGCCGTGGGCGGTTCCAAAGATCAACAGAATCGGTTCGCCATTGCGGATCATTTCGCCTAACTCTTTGTAATTTAACGTTTTCTCGCGAAAAATCGCACTGGTCGCAACGAGCAGCGGCCGCTTCCCGTATTGTTCCTTGAGAGCGGTCATGGCCGCTTCAAGCCCATCCACCAGCCGGACAATACTGAGAGCCTCGCGTCGAGCGGGATTGTAGACCGCACCGTGGCCGGTCTCCCAGTGCGCCAGCAGTTCCTGGACGAGTTGCCGCTGGTCTGCATACGGGGTCGCGATAAAGTATTGCGCAACGCCATAGGTTCTGGCTGTTCTGGCGATATCGTGAATATCCAGATTGGTTACAGCCGATCCGATAATCTCCGCTCTCTTGTTCACCACAGGATGATGTATGAGGGCAAGAGAGAGCGTGGTTTCACCCTGATACGTCATTTTTCCGTCGATTTTCCTGAACAGCTTTTACCCGCTCACCCAGCTTGTGCCGACGCAGCAGCTTCATTTCCCCAGCGGTGAAAATTTCATCCTTCAACAGTTCCGGCCGTCTTTCGAGCGTCCGGATAACCGAGGCGATGAACCGGTACTCCTCAATCTTTTCATGATTTCCGGACAGCAGTTCGTCCGGAACCTGAAGATTATTGAACACCCTCGGCCTCGTGTACTGGGGATGCTTCAACAGGTTTCTGCTGAAGGTATCCTTCGCGGCCGAATCGGCACACCCGAGAACGCCGGGCAGGAGTCTCGTCACCGAATCGATAATAATCATGGCCGCCAGTTCACCGCCGGTCAGGATGAAATCGCCGATAGAAATTTCATCATCCACATACCCGGCCCTGAACCGTTCGTCAACTCCTTCGTAGCGCCCGCACACCAGAATGAGGTGCTCTTCCCTCGCCAACTCCTCGGCTATACCTTGGGTGTACTGGCGTCCCTGAGGCGTGAGGAGAACGACCTTGGCCGATGGGGCGGTAGCCTTTCTCGCTTCCACTGCCAGCGCCAAAGGCTCGGGCTTCATCACCATGCCTTCTCCGCCGCCGAACGGCCGATCGTCGGTCATGGCCTGCGGGCCGTCCGCAAAATCCCTGATGTTGACAATATGGGTCTCGATCAAACCCTTTGCGCCTGCTCTTCTAAGAATACCCTCTTTGAGCGGCGATTCGAAGAGATCGGGGAAGATCGTCAATATGTCAAAAATCATTCCGGTAGCCGTATCAACTCATGAGCCGGAGTTGAGTTCCAGCAGCCCCGGAGGCGGATCGACAGTCAACTCTCCGGCAGTTTCTCCCACAATTATTTCTCGGGTAACCGGGATGAGGATTTCCTCATCGGCATCGATTCCTTTGATCACCAGAACATCCTGCAAGCCGGTTCGGAAGATTTGTGCCACCCTGCCGAGATTCTTCCCCGTCACATCGACCACCGCTTTGCCGATATACTGATGCCAGTAGTACTCGTCCTCGGGAATTTCAGGTAAATCCGTCTTCGCCAACAGCACGCCCCGGCCCTCTATCTCCTCAGCCTGGTTGCGGTCGGTGACGGAGGCAAACTGGACAATGGCTAATTTAGCCTGGTCCCTGCTGCGGAGAACGGCAAGAGGTCCGAATAATTCCCCCTGGCGATCAATTAGGAACAGCTCTTTATAGCTCCGGATGTTCTCCGGCTGGCCTGAATAAAGAAAAACCTTCACCTCGCCCCGCATGCCGTGGGCCTTGGTGATCTTGCCGAGCAGCAGGTACTCGTCAGCGGAATAATGAAAATCTTCGGCCATATCGCCCAAAACCAAGCGGCTACCACTACCGCGGCTATTCGACTATTTCGAGCCTGGTGCGTTTCTCAGCCTTGGTGGCCGAGGCGGCGAGTAAGGAGCGCAATGCTCTGGCAGTTCGCCCCTGTTTGCCGATAACCTTGCCCAGATCTTCTGCAGCCACGGCCAGCTCTATAGTCACGCTGTCCTCGTCATCGGTTCTGGTGACCTTCACAGCTTCCGGTTGGTCGACCAGCGATCGGGCTATAACCGCTATGAGTTCTTCCATTTCTACTGAACGGACGCGGCGGCTTTCTTGATCAGGCTCTTGACGGTGGTGGTAGGAAGCGCCCCCTTGCCCAGCCATTCCTGAAGCTTGACGTTGTCGATAGAAATTGCCGCCGGATTCTGCAGCGGATCATACGTCCCTACCACATCGAGAAATTTGCCGTCGCGTTTGTTTTCGCTGTCGGCCACGATGATTCGATAGAACGGTTTCTTCTTCCTGCCAAGTCGGGTCAATCTGATACGTACTGCCATTCCGGTAAGTCCTCCGGTTGATGTATATGGTTTATGCCAATGATCCTCTAATTTCGAGGTGTAGTGGCGAAAAATCTTTCGCCCTTAGTTCCTTTTCATGCCCTTGGGCAATTTCCTTCGCTTGATTCCGGACATCGCACCCGGTTTGCCGCTGATCTTTTTCATCATCTTCAGCATTTCAGAATAACTTTTCAGAACCCGGTTGACGTCGCCTACCGTCGTTCCCGAGCCGGCGGCGATGCGCATCCTTCGCGAAGGATTGATGATCAGATGATTCTTTCTTTCCTTACCGGTCATGGAGCGAATGATCGCTTCCGTTTTGATCAGCTCCCTTTCGTCCGGTTTAGGGACATCCTTCAGTTGCCTCAGCTTGTTGATGCCGGGAACCATATCGAGGATTTTTTCCAGTGACCCCATCTTTTTGATCTGCTGGATCTGGTCAAGAAAGTCCTCAAGAGTAAATTGATTCCGTTTAAGCTTTTTGGCAATCCTTTCCGCTTCATTCTTGTCGACGACCGCTTCGGCCTTTTCAATGAGGGTAAGAATGTCCCCCATGCCGAGAATGCGCGAGGCGACTCGCTCCGGATGAAAGATCTCCAGGGCATCCAGGCCTTCACCGACACCGACGAACTTGATGGGTTTGCCGGTGATGTTCTTGATCGAAAGGGCCGCACCGCCGCGGGCGTCACCTTCCATCTTGGTTAGGATGATGCCGGTGATCTCCAGATCACTGTTGAACTTGTCGGCAACCGTCACCGCATCCTGGCCGGTCATGGCATCGGCGACAAAGAGGATTTCCGTAAGCGGGATAGCCGCCTGGATCTCCTTCAACTCATTCATCAGCATCTCGTCGACATGAAGCCGTCCGGCGGTGTCGATGATCAGCGTATCGTAATTTTTAAGCGCCGCCTCGCTCATGGCCTGGCGGCAGATATCGACGGGCCGGGTGGCGGCGGTGGAGGGATGGACCGGAACCTCCAGACGCGAGCCGAGCACCTGCAGCTGTTCGATGGCGGCGGGTCGATAGATATCGGCCGGGACCAGATACGGCCTGCGACCTTTCTCTTTGAGTTGTTTCGCCAGCTTACCGGATGTAGTGGTCTTGCCGGATCCTTGAAGACCGGCCATCATGATTACGACAGGCTGCCGTCCGTCAAGCTTGATCTGCTGAGCGGTGCCGCCAAGAAGTTCAACCAGCTCTTCGTGAACGATCTTGATAATCTGCTGCCCGGGAGAGAGACTCTTGGAAACTTCCCGACCGATGGCCTTTGCGGTGATGCCGGCAATAAAATCCTTGGCGACTTTGAAGTTGACATCAGCCTCGAGCAGAGCACCGCGAACTTCGCGGAGTGCCTCGCTGATGTTTTCTTCAGAAAGCTTGCCATGGCCGCGGAGCTTTTTGAAAACCCCTTCAAGCCTATCGGTTAAATTCTCAAACATGATTTATGCAGTTGCGACTCTCTATCATTTAGCAGCCTTGCAGGGATATCACCCCTTCTCGGTCGGCCTTAGAAAACAAAAACAGTGAACCACTGGGACTGATTTAAAAAGAGAAGAAAAATACTGTGTATTGAGAAGGATGTCAAGCAGGGATCAAAAGCATCCCCGAAAAATTACGCAAATTCGAATGGCCGGTC
>MGTI01000160.1:0-147 GCA_001799365.1 Desulfobacterales bacterium GWB2_56_26
GACACGCTAACATATTCTGTTCTTGGCACTCATAGTAATTCTATAGCCGCTGATATCCTTGAAGGACATTTGAGAAGATTCTTTGGTATATCTGTTCTAAAAGGGAGAGACATTAAATCTGAGAACTCAGCGTCAACCCAGCTCGAA
>MGTI01000160.1:169-291 GCA_001799365.1 Desulfobacterales bacterium GWB2_56_26
GGGATATAGGCATTAGCCTTCTCGATCCAAGAACTCTCTTATCAAATATTACAGATCGAGCCTCTAGTTTTGCTTTATTTAAAGAAAGGCCTACTTCGTTGAGATCTGCAATACGTCGTTTC
>MGTI01000160.1:373-3436 GCA_001799365.1 Desulfobacterales bacterium GWB2_56_26
TGCTAACCAGCCAATTTTGTAGAAAAATTACTGAGTTTTGCAAAGACATATTCTAACAAATTGAGAATTCACTCAAAGAATGCATTAGATTAATTTCCCCAACTCACTAAGTACATATTTTTCAAGGAGGGATTATGGATTATATAGATATGTTAAAGTTGGCATGCATCGTTGTTACTGCTGCAATATCTCTGACCATGCTTTACTTACACATATCTTTTTATAGACGTAATACACAAAGGTCTATTAGAGAAAACCATATCAAATTATTACTGGATTTTGACAGGGAGTTAATGAAAGATCCTGATCTATGGGGCATTTTTGACCGAGTTGGTTACGAACATGCGAGAATCAAGCCAGATATATTAAAAATTCGTGCTTTTATATTTCTTCATTTAAATTCATTCTTGATGGTTTACGATTATCACTCGAGGCCCTCAAAATATTTTGGTTTAAGGATTCGCCGAGATAAAGATGACAACGAAATATGGGTGGCTTTTGATAAATACATTAATCAGTTCTTCTATTATAGCTCTGAAGCAAGAAGGATTTTTCACCAAAAAGTAACAAGAGATGTTTACCCAAAATATTTTTATAAATATTGCGCAAATAAAATTAAAGATATGCGTGATTCGTTCATCATTAGACCGTTATCTACTGAAAATTTAGATGCGGCGACCAATTTTTTAAACAAAGTGTTTGAATATGTTGAAGTTACAAAACGACCTGGTTATTATTTATCAGCTAGTTTGAACTTGAATAATCATAAAGATTCTTTATTGGAAGAAAACATTTCTTTTCTAGAATATTGGACTGCAACAAACAAAGAATCAAAACAAATTATTGCCGTAACAGGAAGATACGAGATGACCACGGATAAGGAAAAAGTTTCTTGGGTAGGTTGGACAGCTGTGGATGAGATTGAACGAGGGTTTGGTCTAGGCGAAAAATTATTAAGGATGGTTATTTCTGAATCAAAAGCAAACGGTAGCGAGTATGTAAAGCTTTGGACAAGTACTCACCCAAAAGAAGTTGCAGCAAATCGACTATATTCGAAGATGGGTTTTAAGAAAATTGGAAACGATGAGCAAATAGGAACAACAGAATATTTTAAAGTAACCTTACAAGGAAAAATTGAGGAAATGGCGGGCAAAACTTTAATTTAACCGGTTTCTATGTAGTTATCCGAACAATTTCGCTTGAGCTTCGCAAGGTAGAAAAACGTTACTCAGCCGATTACTACAGCTCGTTCAGCGGCATCCGAACAAGCGAATGAGTAACATACGTTTCTGCGCCTTCTCGGTGAAAATATCCCAAGGATATCGTGGAAAGACAGAGCTTAGATGTCTATTGGAAGTGTTAACCTGAAGATCATTTTCTGAGGTTAAGGTTCTTCCTGATAATTTTTACTAACCAATTTAGCCTTACTAGATCAAACACTGATCCTTCTCGGTGGTAAGGGCGTGATTGAAACCGGCCTGGAAAACCTGTAAGATCGGTTCTCGATTTCTAGACATTCAATGCCCGGTGTTCACCTCATCCTGATATTTCGACCTCGTGTTGCAGACTGAAAATCAAGGATACACTTATGGATCGAGAGCTTTACCAGAGCGAAGGTGAAGACTCCGTTGGAATTTTAGCTTAAAGCTCGACAAATCTCTTCGGGGTGACTATCCGTCACAGGTGGACGTAATGCACATATTGCCTGATTCGAGCAGTACCTGCACCGGCATCCACTCTGGACAATCGATCATTTTTTATCAATACGAAAAACTCCTCTATGTTCCCCAGCTCAGTCCTCTCCTCCGCCCCCCATGCCCCAGGCGTCTACCTCATGCAGGACGCCAAATTAGCGGTCCTCTATGTCGGCAAGGCCAAGGATCTGTTCAAGCGGCTGTCCTCCTACGCCCACTTTTCCGGGGCGGAATACAACAAGACCGCGGTGTTGCTCGATAAGGTCAAGACGGTTGAGACCATCATTACCAATACGGAGAAGGAGGCGCTGATCCTTGAGGCGTCGCTGATCAAGAAATATAAGCCGAAGTACAATATCATCCTGCGGGATGATAAGAATTATCCTTACATCAAGGTGACCGTACAGGAGGAGTGGCCGCGGGTCATGATGGCGCGGCGGAAGTCGCGGGATAAGGCGCGGTATTTCGGGCCGTATTCGTCTGCGGGGTCGATGTGGGCGACGCTCAGGCTGATTTCCTCGCTGTTTCCATTGCGAAACTGCAAGAGCGCCGAGCTGAAGAAGAGGGACCGTCCCTGTCTCAACCGGCAGATCGGCAAGTGTCTCGCGCCCTGTGCCGGCAATGCCGACCGCACTCTTTATATGGAGCATGTGGGCAAAGTGGTGATGCTTCTGGAGGGGCGGAACCGAGAGCTGGTGAACACCCTGCAGGGCCAAATGCTCGCGGCCTCGGAGCAGCTCGATTTCGAGCGGGCGGCGATCATCCGGGACCAGATTGGTGCGCTCTCCCGGACGCTCGAAAAGCAGGTCATCGCCGCGAGCCACAGCAAGGATCAGGACGTCATCGGCTTTGCCAGGAAGGGGACCGCGGTGGCGATTGCCGTGCTCTTTATCCGCCACGGGCTGATCAACGGCAGCCGGAGCTTCTTCCTCAGCGAGCCCTTCGGCGAGGACGCCTCGATCCTCTCCCAGGTCCTCCTGCAGTTATACGACGTCGATGCCGTCATCCCGAAGGAGATCCTTCTCCCCTTCGAGCCGCTCGATCTCGACCTGTTCGAGCAGCATCTGGACGACTTGAGCACCGGCCGAGTCATCATCAAGATTCCCCAGCAGGGAGACAGCCGGCAACTGGTCGCGCTCGCCACCACTAATGCCCTGCAGACTTTTGAAGAAAAGGAAAAAAAGAGCCAGTCCTGGGACCACCTCTGCCAGACCATGCAGAAGGCATTGCACCTGGACCGACCGCCAAGCCGGATCGAGTGCCTCGACATCTCCAATATCAGCGGCAAGCTGGCGGTCGGGTCCCTCGTCAGTTATTATCTGGGGGAACCCGACAAGAACAACTTCCGTCATTACCGGATCAGGACCGT
>MGTI01000160.1:3515-11050 GCA_001799365.1 Desulfobacterales bacterium GWB2_56_26
CCCGACCTCTTTCTCGTTGACGGCGGCAAGGGGCAGCTGGGCATGGCGCTGGCGGTTGCCAAGGAACTCGGCATCACCGACGAGATCGACTGGTTCGGCATCGCCAAGGAGCGGCAGGACGAGGGGGAAAAGCTCTACAAGCCGGACCGAAAAAATCCCATCGTGCTGCCCGCCCACAATCCGGTACTGCTCTACCTCATGCGCATCCGCGACGAATCCCACCGGTTCGGCGTCACCTTTCACCGAAAACTCCGCAACAAGGAGACTCTGGCCTCTGAACTCACCAGAATCCCCGGCATCGGCAGCGAAAAGAAAAAGAAGCTGCTGCGGCACATGGGCAGCCTGAAGCGGATCATGTCGGCTTCCCAGACCGATCTCATGGAAGTGGAAGGTATCGGCGAGGCACTGGCGACGGAGATCGTCAATTACTTTCAACAGAAAGGGGCCGAACTGGAAAACGGGCCGCAACCAGCCGAGTGAGGGACTGCGCAAATTTCGGCATTCTTTCCTCTGCCGAGGCACCGATTTGCGCACCGGGCGGGGCCGCAGTACGCCTGCAGTTTTCAGTCAACTACCATTAAAGATTCCCAAAAACGGCGCAAGCAGGCGCAACTCATGGCACTTCCACGTTATTTTTTCACAAGTCAGAAAATTGGCACGTCCGATGCAACTTTCATTTGAGCAGTCGGCAAAGAAGTGCTTTAATGTGAAAAAGACGTACGGATGCCCTGGCCCAGGGCGTTGCATCGGAGAGCGAGAAGCCGTTGACATCGCCGGGCTGAAGTATTATCACGTATGGTATATCGATCATTTTGTGAATTACTATCGCTTTATGAAGGGTATGACTATGGGGAAAATTAACAAAAACGACAGGGTCAAACACTACAAGTGTGAAGTATGTCTGAGGGAGATGCCGATAGAATATTATTTCACGCCGGGTGACTCGATTACCTGCACCGGTTGCGGCACTGAGTATGTGCTTCGTTCGAAGAGCCCGCTGGAACTGGCCATGCAAACGGTCGATTACACCAGTATTGACTTAGACGAGCCGTACTGAGCCCCAACTCATTCGATCACCAGAAGGGCCGGTTGACGCGCGTCACACCGGCCCTTTCTTTTTTGTGCCCGGCGGCTGCCGGGATACCTCGTCTCCTTCCCTCCTCCCTCCATCCTTTCGATATCACTGACACTCCTTGACACGCACTCAAATGTGCAGTACGTATTGAAATAATAATACGTATATTACAAGGAGGACGCCCATGGCCAAGAAAGTGACGATCAGCATCCCCGATATGCTCCACGAAAAGCTGGAGACATGGCGGGAATCCTTCAATCTCTCCAAAATGTTCCAGGACGCCGTCGTGGAAGCCATCCAGCGGAAGGAGGAATTCCAGAAGCGGATCAGGGAAGATCTCGACCTCGGTCAGATCATCGAACGGTTGCGTTCCGAGAAGATGCAGTCGGAAACGAACTCGCTGGAAGCAGGCAAAAATGACGGGATCCGCTGGGCTAAAACGGCCCATTACGACGATTTACAGTATGCCCTGCACTGGTCCGACCTGGAGAATGCCGCCAAAGATTCGATCCTCGGCCACTATTTCACCACCAATGCCTCGCTGAGCCGTCTTCTCCAGAGTAATACGTATTGCGACCCCAAATACGCCCTCAGCTATCTGAACGGCTGGAAGCAGGGAGTCGAGCAGTTCTGGGAAGAAATTCGGGAAAAATTGTAACGTCGGGGGAAGAAACACCATGACTTCTTACTCTGCTGTCTTGGGGATTGATATAGGCTCGGTAGCCGCGGGTGTCGCAGTGCTCGACAACCGTCGGCAGATTCTCTTTTCCGGCTATGCTTTCCATAAAGGAGACGTTGCCGGCACCCTGAAGGCTTTGCTGAAAGATCAGGATCTGACGAAGATCGGCCAAGTCGCGGCCACCGCCTCGACCCCCTCGTCAATCCTTGCCGAGCACCGGTTCAATAATCAGATGGCTACCATCGCCGCCGCCAAGAAATACTATCCGGACCTGCGCGGTTTGTTAGTGGTGGGCGGAGAAAAGTTCAGTTTCTCAACATTCGACGCCACCGGCCATTACCTGGGCTCGACCACCAACACCTCCTGCGCGGCAGGTACCGGCAGTTTTCTCGATCAGCAGGCGGGCCGGCTGAAGATAGACGGCATCGAAAGTTTGAGCAAAATCGCCTGCAGCTGCACCGGAAAATGCCCGCAGATCGCCTCGCGGTGTGCCGTCTTTGCCAAGACCGACCTCATTCATGCACAGCAGGAAGGCTATCAGCTGGACGAGATCAGCGACGGGTTGTGCCGGGGTCTGGCCAGAAATATTGTCGACACGCTCTTCAGCGGCCAGAAACCGCCACAGGGCAAAATAATCTTCTGCGGCGGCGTTGCCAAGAATCAGGCGGTGGCGGGCCATATCACAGAGCTGACCGGCCTCACGCTCGTGAGACCAAAAGACGGCCATCTTTACGGTGCCATTGGTGCCTGTATTTTGATACTGCAGGAGTTAGAGGCCGGTAAGGAAATCGCCGTTCAGCCGCTCAAACGGGCAGATCAGTTGCTCCGGACCGGCGATCTGCCTGCCCGGCAGTACCATAATCCGCCGCTCAAGCTGCAGCTCTCGACCTATCCTGATTTTACAGGCCACACCCACTACCGCACGGCTCGACTCCTTCCGGATGCTCAAGGAGTGGAAGTCGAGGTCGATCTCTATCTGCCCCTCCGGCGAGGTGAGAAGACCCACGCGTATCTCGGCATCGATATCGGCTCGACCAGCACCAAGGCGGTGCTCATGAACGAAGCGGCCGAGGTGGTCGCCGGATTCTATACCCGCACCGCGGGCAGTCCGCTCACGGCGGTGCAGAACATTTTTTTTGCTATCGACGAACTGCAGCAGCAACACGGGGTCGACTTTGCCATTCTCCAGAGCGGCACCACCGGCTCGGGCCGCAAATTCATCGGCAAGATCATCGGCGCCGACGCCGTGATCGATGAGATCACCGCCCACGCCCGCGCCGCCTGTCAGCTGATCCCGGAGGTTGACACAATCATCGAGATCGGCGGTCAGGATGCCAAGTTCACCACCCTGAAAGACGGCCGGGTGACCTTTTCGACCATGAATAACGTCTGCGCCGCCGGCACCGGCTCGTTTATCGAGGAACAGGCGGCCAAGTTCGGCTGTCCGGTGGAAGAATATTCGGACCGGGTGGAGAACCTCCGGGCGCCAATGATCAGCGATCGGTGCACCGTCTTCATGGAACGGGACATGAACTATTTCCTCAGCGAAGGCTATGATATCGACGAGGTTTTGGCCGCCGCCCTTCACTCGGTTCGGGAAAACTACCTGCTCAAGGTGGCGACCGAAAAAAACATCGGCAAGACCATCCTTTTCCAGGGCGCCACCGCCAAAAACAAGGCCCTGGTCGCCGCCTTCGAGCAGCACCTGGGCAAACCCATCCACGTCTCCCGTTACTGCCATCTGACCGGCGCCCTGGGCACCGCCCTCATCCTCAAAGAGGAACGTCGCGCCGCCACCACTTTCGCGGGCCTTGATCTCTACCAGAAGACGATCCCCATCGCCGGCGAAACCTGCGAGCTGTGCACCAACCACTGCAAGATCACGGTCGCAACCATCGACGGGCAGAAGGTTGCCTACGGCTTTCTCTGCGGCCGCGACTACGACACTCAGCGCTATGTGGCGCGGAATTCTTCGGCCTTCGACCTGCTGCGGGAGAGAAAGCGACTAAGCCGGTTCACCTTGCATACGAAGGGTAGCGATCTGACCATCGGCCTGCCCGCCGCCGTCCATCTGGTCGACGACCTGCATCTGTGGCAGAAATTTTTTGACTCGCTTGGCATCGCGACGCTGACCAGCGAACAATGCGACGAGGCCTTGAAGGAGGGCAAAAAGCTCAGCCAGGCGGAGTTCTGCGCCCCCATGACTGCCATGCACGGCCATGCCCGCTGGCTCCTCGACCGCACCAACTATCTCTTCATGCCCCTCTACCTGGAAAACAAGGTGAAGGACGCCCGGCGGCAATACTGTTACTACACCCAGTTTCTGCCGGGTCTCATCACCGGGATGGCCGGGGAGGACGAAGGGCGGGTCCTGCGGCCGGTAATAAAATACCTCTACACCAGCTGGCACACCAAGATGCAGCTCTACCGGATGCTGCAGCAGGTTCGACCAGGCCGGTGGAATTTTTTCGAGGTCGCCTCGGCCTACGAGCGGGCGATGGAATTCGACCGGGACTACCGCCAGAACCTGAAAGAGTGCTATTCCGCAAGGAAGGTAAAACTCGGCCCGGACGAGATCGGCGTGGTCTTTGTCGGCAGGCCCTACACCCTGCTCTCGCCGACGCTTAATTCGAATATCCCCGGGATTTTCCGAAACATGGGCGTCGACAGCTACTTTCAGGACATGATCGACTATGAGCCGAAGGATATCGCCGCGCTCAAGACCTTCCTCCAGGAGATCCACTGGGAATATGCCGCGAAGATCATCGAAACGACCGAGGCGATTGCGGCAACTGAAGGCATCTATCCGGTTTTCGTGACCTCCTTCAAGTGCTCGCCCGACTCCTTTGCGGTGGAATACTTCAAGAAAATCATGGACCGCCACAACAAGCCGTACCTGATCCTGGCCCTCGACGGCCACGATTCGAGCGTCGGCTACGAGACCCGGATCGAGGCGGCGATCCGCGCCTTCAGGAACCATCGGGAAAAGAAGCAGCCGGTCTTCCTGCCGGTCGACTACGCCGACCTCAATCAGACCTACGCCGAGACCATGGCCGGCAAGCATGTGCTGTTCCCCAACTGGGACCACCTCACCTGCTCGCTCATGGTCGCCACCCTGAAACGCGAAGGCTACGATGCCCATCTGCTGGAAGAGTCGGATCAGATCCTCCGGGCAAGCCTCCGGCACAATTCCGGGCAGTGCATTCCCTTGAATCTCGTGGCCCAGAGCGCCATCGAGTACATCAGGAAGTACCAGCTCGATCCGGCGAAGTGCGTGCTGTGGCTCAACCGGGCCTATCTGGGATGCAATATCCGGATGTATCCCAATTATATTCGGCAGATTCTCATCGAACACGGCCAGGGGATGGAGCACACCGCGGTCTATCAGGGCGAGATCTCGTTTGTCAACATCTCGCTCATGGCCTCCGTGTACGCCTATTTCGCCCTCATGCTGGGCGGCATGCTGCGCCGGATCGCCTGCAAGATAAGGCCCTACGAGGTGGAAAGCGGCCGGACCGACAGGGTGCTCGACCAGAGCGTCAAGGCCCTCGCCGATGCCTTCACCGGCAAGCGATCTATCGACACAACCCTTGACGAAATCGTCTCCCGGTTCGAGAGGATCGAAACGAGTGGCGCACCGCGGCCCAAAGTGGCAATCTTCGGCGATATCTATTCCCGCGACAACGAGGTGATGAATCAGGATCTGATCCGCTTCATCGAGGCAAACGGCGGGGAGGTGATTACCACACCCTACAGCGAATACGCCAAGATGATCGCCGGCAGCTACATCCGCAAGTGGTTCAACGAAGGGAAGTATGTCGATGTCCTGACCAGCCGGACTTTGCTGCTCGCAATGACGGCCATGGAGAAGAGCTATCTGAGAATCCTTTCGAGGATTCTCGGGCCGCAGCACAGCTACAACGACGATCCGGCGGAGGTGCTGGCAAGGTACAATGTCTCGATCGAAAACACCGGGGAATCCATGGACAATATCTTGAAAATCCATTACCTGAAAAAGCACTACCCCGATATCTCGCTGTTCGTCCAGGCCAATCCGGCCCTCTGCTGCGCCTCCCTCATCACCGATGCGATGCGGGCGATGATCGAGAAAAACACCGGCGTGCCGGTGGTGTCGATCACCTACGACGGCACGGGCGGCAGGAAAAACGACATCATCATTCCCTATCTGAAATATCCTCGAACTGGTGAAACTGCTGAGATGGAAAGTGGCCGGGTGCGGGTATACCGGTGAGGGAGCTGATTGGAATTGGGGCCGGCATACCGCCGGCCCCAATTCCCTATTCGGCGATACCGCCGCCGAAGACCTTATACAAATTGACCTGATTGACCAGCTGGGCCAGCTGCAGCCCGATATAGCCTTGCTGGGCGGCATAGAGCGAACGTTGCGCGTCGAGCAGGGTTAAATGGCTGTCTAGGCCTTCCTGGTAGCGCTGACTGGCAGTGGTGTAGTACTCCTGATTGGCCTGCAGGTTGGCCTTCTGGGCAGCCAGCTGCTCCCGGTAGGTGTCCTCGGCTACAAGAGCATCCGCCGCCTCCCGGAAGGCGGTCTGTATGGCTTTTTCATATCTGGCAATTGCTGAATCCTTTCTGATTTCAGCTACATCGAGTTGAGCTTCCAGCCGTCCCGCGGTAAAAATCGGCAAGGTGACTGACGGCGAGAAGAGCCAGGTGCCGGCGCTGCCATCGAAGAGATCGGTCAACTCCCCGCTCGCAAGGCCAGCATTCGCGGTCAGGCTGATGGTGGGGAAGAAGGCCGCCCGCGCCGAGCCGATATTGGCATTCGCGCCCTTCAGCGCATGCTCTGCGGCCAGGATGTCCGGCCGCTGCAGCAGCACTTCGGAGGAAACAGGTTGCAGAAAGACCGGGAACGGCTGCCGTTCGGAGAGCGGCATGGTGTCGGCGGATAAATCCGGCACCGGCCCGCCGGTGAGCAGCGCCAGATTGTGCAGGTCCTGGGCGATCTGACGACGGTACAGAGCGCGATTTGCCCGCGCCGTTTCGAGAGCAGTGCGTGACTGGGCCAGAGCAAGCTGGTTGGCTATGCCCTCCCTGGTGCGCAGCTCGACCAGCCGGTAGGACTCTTCCTGGTTGAGGAAGGTATCCTCGGTGATCGCCAGCAGCTCTCGGTCGGCAAGATAGGTGAGATAAGCTCTCGCGACCTCGGAGATCAGGCTGATCCGGGCGCTCCGGTACGTCTCCTCCAGCGAAAGATACTGCTCCAGGGCATCCTCCTGCAGGTTCTTCACCCGGCCGAAGAAATCGAGCTCATAGGCCGTAACCCCCACCGAGACTGCATAGTTTTCGGCGGTCACATAACGGCCGGCGGAATATGCCCGCTGTTTCCCCGCCGAACCGCCGGCCCCAACTGAAGGAAAGAGAGCCGCCCGTTGAATGCGGTACTGGGCCTGGAAAGACTCCACGTTCAACGCCGTCTGGCGCAGGTCGCGGTTATTGACCAGGGCCTCCTCGATCAACTGCCGCAAGGAAGAATCGATGAAAAAGTCGTGCCAGCCAGGTTCAACTTGACCCTGCGCCTGCTGTCTACCTATCGAAGACTCGGGCAGGCCAACGACCGGCGGCATCTCCGGCTGCAGGTACTGCGGTGCCAAGGAACATCCCTGCAGGGCAAACAAAAGCAGCCCGACCGTGAGTTTCTGTAATTTTTTAATTCGCACGTGTTCCCTCCTCCACCGCCACGGCGGTCTCCTGTCGATTGCGGCGCCTGGTGAACACGCGAATCACCACAACGAAAAACAAGGG
>MGTI01000161.1 GCA_001799365.1 Desulfobacterales bacterium GWB2_56_26
GTCGGTCGCCAGCTGGAAGATACCTTCCGTGGCGTTGTCGAAGATAGCCCGATACTTTTCCCTGCTTTGCTGCAGGGCTTCATGGGTCGCTACACAATCGGTTATGTCGAGCAAAAATCCTTCGACAAACATGCCCTTGCCGTCGACTTCCGGAACGCCGACGCCCTGTTCGAGCACCCATTTTTCATCGCCGGCTTTGGTGCGCAGGCGGTACTTCCGGCGAAAACTTTTTCCGGCCGCGGTTTCTTCGCCGATTGCCGGAAAAACCAAGGCCACATCGTCCGGATGAACGAGATCCCTGAAGCGAACCATTTCTTCCGGCCGGTATCCGGTAAGGGCGAAACCACCCTCACTGACGATTTTCATGCTGCCGTCCCGGTCGTCCGCACGGCGATAGGCCATCCCCGGCAGATTGCCCATCAGGGTGGCCAGGAAGCGTTCATTTTCCGCGAGCGTCCGAGTCTTGTCCGCCACCTGCAGACGCATAGCCCGAACAACCACATGGAAACCAACAAAACAGCACGCAATCACTAGTAAGGTCGAGATCAGCCAGAGAGAATGCCAGACTTCGGGAACCTGCCGGCCCGGCCAGTGGGCCATGACGGCGGCCACAATTACCAAGATGGGGAGTACATACCACATCGACCGGCGCAAGGTTCCCATACCGCTCCTCGAAAGAATCGCAGTTCGGGCGGGTTGCGCCGCCCGGACATGTGACAGGACCGAAAGGTTGCCTCGGTCTCTTTTTTGAACCAGTCATCGTACTCACTTTTATTGCCGGGAGCAAGGATTTCATCGAGCCACAGATCTCAGCGGCTGCCCACCAGCTTTTTGAAGGCCAGCCGGAGCTTTTCCGTCACCTCGCCGGGCAGGCCGGAACCGATCGTCCGCCCGTCGACTCGTACTACCGGGACGATTTCCGCCCCCGAGCCGGTCATGAAGCATTCATCGGCGGTATAGAGATCGAAACGGGTGAGGACGGTTTCCCGGGCGGCAATGCCCTCTGCCACCGCGAGTTCGAGAACGGTCTGCCGGGTGATGCCCTGCAGGATGCCGCAGTGCGGGGCAGGCGTCGCCAGGATCCCATCGCGGACTATAAAAATGTTGTCGGCGGTGCATTCTGCCACCTCGCCCCGGTTATTGAGCATCACCGCCTCAATGCAGCCTGCCTGTTTCGCTTCCACCTTGGCCATGATATTGTTTAAATAATTCAGGGTCTTCACTCTGGGGTCGAGCCCGTCGGCCGGCAACCGCCGGGATGAGGCGGTGACCACCGGAATCCCTTCCCGGTAAAACTTTTCCGGATAAAGGCTAATGGTGTCGACGATAAAAAAGAGCGTCGGGGCGGCGCATTTCGCCGGATCGAGCCCGAGATCGCCCGGCCCCCTGGTGGCGACCAGCCTGATGTAGCCTTCATCCTTGCCGTACCGTTTCACTCCTTCCTGCAGCGCTTCTTCCAGCGCCTCGGGCTCAATCGGCAGTTCAAGCAGGATCGATTTGGCACTGTCGTAAAACCGGCGGATATGCTCGGCAAGCCGGAAGATCTTTCCGGCATAGATCCGGATTCCTTCGAAAATTCCGTCGCCATACAGCAGGCCGTGATCGTATACGGAAACCACCGCCTCTTCCCTCGCCACAAACCGGCCGTTAAGATAAAATGTCATGTTCCGTTCTCCTTGTGTTCTTCTTCGTTGCTGAATACATCCCGCAGTTTCCGGTAACCCGGCCCGAATCGATCGATCAAAAGGGTATCGAAGCGATCGACGATCTTCATTATATAGATATCGTGTTTCACATAGTCTTCGGCCAGGTCGACATAGCCGCGGTTTCGGCTCCACGCCCCTTCCGCCCCACCGCTGTCGGAGACCGTGACCATCATCGCCTCGCTGGAATCGACCACCAGGGTCAAGCCACGCCCGCCCTTTTCCTGAAAGAGGGTATCGGCGATCGGATGGGAAAAGCAGGTCCCGACCGCAAGAGCCGGATCGAGCGTACCGAAATGGATAAGGCCGATGCGGACCCGTTCCGCGCTCTTGGCCCGCAATGCCGGCGCAAGATGAACCAGTTCGTCGTGCCAGAGGGAGATCAGGATTTCCCGCCTGGCCTCGGTGACGATCTGCCGGGCCTTGTCGATGACCTCCCCGTAGCCCTTGAGGTTCCAGATATAGGAAACCTGGCTCTCCTGTTTCAGTTTCCGGCCCTCTTCCTCCAGACCGGCGAGGGTCTTCTCCATCCGAAAGCGGCAGGCGGCGGCAAACTCCTCCACCTCCTTCGGGATATAGCGTTTCCGGTTCTGCTCCTGCAGGCAGAGCACCAACCCTTTTTCTTCAAGCCGGTTCAGGACTTGATAGATCTTGGAGGTGGGCAGTCCGGCCTGCTGGGCGGTCTCGTACGGCGTCAAGGGACTTGCCTGGGACAACGCCCGATAGGTTCGGGCCTCATACTCGCTCAGTCCCAGCTCTCGAAGATATGCGATCATATTGTCTACCATGGTAGTTAATATGAAAGATCGTATCGTCATTGTCAAGCCGGAAAATGCATGACACCCGTGGAAAATGAACGAAGCAGCACAAAGCCTCCCACACTCCCGGTGTACCGCGACACCATGCCTCGCTTGGCATAACCTGCCGGAACCAATCGAGGACGGACGGGCGAAGGCGTCCGAGGATATCGCCTGCTGCCCGGTCGACAGCGCCTGCTTTCCAGGCAACATTCCTATCATACTAAAGTTGTAAAGAGAATTTCTGCGATGCCTTGACTCGACGAGTCCAAATGAGGTAGGATACCTGTATCAAAAGCCGTGAGCTGCCGGTCCAATACATGGACCGGGGAAGCGATTCCCTCCTGCACCCCGGGTATCCCCGCGATGCGTTGTCGATGAAACCCAACTTCCAGCCGGCGTCTTGATGTACTTCAGTCAGGTATGATGGAAAACAAGACTACCAGAAAAATTATTCCCAGCTTTTCGCAGGTCCGTTGCCAATCCCAAGTGCGAGCAGATCGCCTTGGTTTGTGCAATACATCAGTAAACATTTAGCATTTATAAGACATCCTGTTGTGAGTAAATCTTCTGCCAAGAAACGGCCCCCCATCTATGACATCAGCGAAGGGCGCAAGGCCAAACCGGCCAAAACCCCGCCGCGACAACTTGGCGACATCGCCATTGCCGCTCCCGAAGCCCCCGGCTTAAAGAGCGGGGTAACCCCGATTCCCCAGACAGCTTCGCCGCCGGAAACCGTGCGGAAAAAGCGCCGCCGGCTGTGGCCATACCTGCTCTTTTTATGTGTTGTGGCCGTGGCCGCCTGCCTGACTGCCGGATACTACGAATCGCAGACCTCGCACCTGCAGGCCCAATACATCAGCCGGTATGCATCCAAGCTGCAGTATCGGGTCGGGAATGGAGAAAGTCCCGCCATCGCTTTTCCCAAGAAGGGCCCCTACGACTTCCGCCTGGGATACGTCCAGCTGCCGACCATCCTGAGCAAGCTCAAGGGAAAAAACATGGTGATCACCCGCCAGGCCCGTTTCAGCCCGGACCTCGCCGAGTATGCCTCCCATGGTTTTTATATTCCGTTCGACGAAAAGAGCCAGGCCGGACTGCATATCCTCGACTGCAACCAGCAGACCATGTACCGGATGATCAACCCGCGGCGGGTATACAACACGTTTGACGAAATCCCGCCTGCGGTGGTGCAGGCCCTGCTGTTCATCGAAAACCGCGATCTGTTGTCCGAGCGGTTTCCGAAAGTCAACCCGGCCGTGGACTGGGGCCGATTCTCCAAGGCGGTGCTGATCAAGGCCGGCGAGGCCGTGAACATCACTCTGCCCTCCATGGGCGGCAGCACCCTGGCAACCCAGACCGAAAAGTTCCGCCATTCCGACAACGGCATCACCTCGTCGATCCAGGACAAGCTTATCCAGATGGCCTCGGCCAGCGTCAGGGCCTATCGCTACGGCGAAGACACCTCGGAGCACCGGAAACAGCTGGTTCTCGACTATGTCAACTCCGTGCCCTTGTCGGCCGCCCCGGGAGCCGGTGAAGTAAACGGCGTCGGCGACGGCATGTTCGTCTGGTACGGCACGGATTTCGACGAGATGAACCGGTTGCTGAAGCAAAAGGATGCAAACGCCGTCGATCTGGAATTGCAGGCCCAGGCGCTCAAGCAGGTGATCAGTCTGATGATCGCCCATCGGCGGCCCTCCTACTATCTGGTCCGCGGCCATACCGACCTCGCTGTGCTGAGCAACAGTTACGTGAGACTCCTGGCCCAGAACGGAGTCATCTCCGAGGAACTGGGCGATGCAGCCCAGACCCAGCCGCTGTTTTTCCGGAATTTCCGGGAAAATTCGGCCGCCCCGCAGATCGCCAACAACAAAGGGATCAATGTGGTCAGGAACCGGTTGAGTTCCCTGCTCGACACCTCGCTCTACGACCTCGACCGGATGGATGTCACAGTGGGCACCACTCTCGACAGCGGGCTGCAGGAGCAAGTCAGCAGCTACCTCAAAAGCCTGGAAGAACATGATGTTGCGGAAAAAATTGGGCTCATAGGTCCATACCTGCTGAAAGACGACCAGGCCGACGACCTCAGCTACAGTTTCACCCTGTTCGAGCGTACCGATGCCGGCAACATGGTGCGCATCCAGACCGATACCACCGAGCTCTCGCTGGACATCAACGAAGGCAGCAAGCTTGAGTTGGGATCTACGGCCAAACTGCGTACTCTCGCCACCTATCTTGAGATCATTGCCGAACTGCATGCCGAACTGAGCAAACTGCGGGAGCGCGACCTCGTTCGCCTCGCCGAGCAGCGTACCGACAACCTGACACTGTGGGCATGCAACAAATTCCTGATCGATCCGAAAATCGACCTGCGCTCCATGCTGGCCGCGGCGATGGAACGCCCCTATTCGGCCAATCCCGGCGAACGCTTCTTCACCGGCGGGGGCCTCCATGTCTTCGGCAACTTCAAGAAAGAGGACAATGGCCGCATCGTCACCGTCACCGAGGCGCTGCAGAACTCGATCAACCTGCCGTTCGTCCGGATCATGAACGATGTCGTCAAATACACCCGGGCCCGGCAGTGGGAGAACAACAAACAGATCATGGCCGACGATAATGATCCCCGCCGCAAGGAGGTTCTGGACAAATTCATCGACCGGGAGTCCATGGTGTTCCTGTCACGGTTCTGGAACAAATATCAGAACCAGAACACCACGGAAGAGCGGTTGGAAACGCTGCTCACCGGGAGGAAACCCACCGCCATCAGGCTGACCATTGTCCATCGCCAGCTCTATCCGCAGGCCGACGAAGCCACCTTTACCCGGTTTATCCGCAGCGAGATGCCGGAGGGCAAACTGACCGACAAGCAGCTCTCGGCGATGTACGAGCGGTACACACCCGGGGCCTACAACCTTCAAGACCTGGGCTATCTCGCCTCGCTCCATCCCCTGGAACTGTGGCTGCTCGACTATCTCCAGCAGCCGGGCAAAAAATCCCTCAAGGATGCGGGCGAGAAAAGCCAGGAGATCCGCCGCTTCGTCTACGGCTGGCTGTTGAAAACCAAGGCGAAAAACGCCCGGGATTCCCGGATCAGAACCGTGCTGGAAATAGACGCCTTTTCCGACATCCACCGGCGCTGGAAAAACATGGGCTATCCCTTCGATCACCTGGTGCCGTCTCTCGCCACCGCGCTGGGCAGTTCCGGGGACCGGCCGGCGGCGTTGTCCGAACTCGTCGGCATCATCTTAAACGACGGCAAGCGACAACCGACCTATCGCTTCACCCGCGCCGAATTTGCCGTGGGCACGCCCTACGAGACCATCGTCGAGCGGCCGGAGGCTACATCTACCCAGGTCCTGAATCCGGAAGTGGCCAGGATGCTCAAAGAGACGATGAGCAAGGTAGTGAGCGAAGGCACGGCCAGGCGGCTGCTCAACACCTACCAGCAGGAAGACGGCAGCGCCTTCGTGATCGGCGGCAAGACCGGAACCGGCGACAACCGGATCGTGGCCTCGGCCGGCTCCCGAGCCCTCAACCGGACCGCCACCTTCGTCTTCTACCTGGGCGACAATCATTTCGGCACGCTCACCGCCTTCGTCAACGGCCGGTCGGCGAACGCCTTCAGGTTCACCTCCGCCCTGCCCCTCCAGGTGCTGAAGGGCATGGTGCCCATCCTCCAGCCGTATATCAACGCCGTCAACCAGGCCCGACACGGCAAGGCGCAGAACAGTGAGACGCCAAAGGTCGCGGAGAAAGAGGGTGAACCGGTAGTGAACGGATAGTGAACAAATAGCAGACCGAAAAAAAACGGCGGCCAGGGAATATCTCCTGGTCGCCGTTTTTTCTATGTTGCCTTTGTTATATTTCCAGCCGGGTCATTTTCACTTTGCATATCGGTTGAATGTCAAAATCGATTCACATTTTTAAGGTCAGTCATCAGCTGTCAGCGTTCAGCTGCTTTCTGCTGAACGCTGACGGCTGAACGCTTACAGACTCCCTGTCAACCTAAGAACTCACCGATATCGGTGCATTCGAGGCCGAAGGCATCGGCAACGCCCCGATAGGTGACCTTACCGCGAATGACATTTGCGCCCAGCCTGATCTCCGGGTTGTCGACCATCGCCTGCTTCCAGCCCTTGTTGGCGAGCTGCAGGGCATAGGGCAGAGTCGCATTGGTCAGGGCCAGGGTCGAGGTTTTGGCAACGGCACCGGGCATATTGGCAACACAGTAATGAACCACTCCATCTATAACATAGACCGGATCAGTGTGGGTCGTAGCCTTCGAGGTCTCGAAGCATCCGCCCTGATCGATGGCCACATCCACCATGACCGCGCCCTTCTTCATGGTCTTCAGCATGTCGCGGGTGACCAGCTTGGGCGCCTTGGTCCCGGCTACCAGCACCGCGCCGATGACCACATCGGCCTCCTGGACCAGCTTTCTGGTGGTTGCAGGACTTGCCATCAACGGAATGCAGTTTGACGGCATGATTTCGCTGAGATACCGCAGCCGTTCAAGATTCATGTCGAGGATGTAGACCTTGGCCCCAAGGCCGCAGGCCATCTTGGCGGCATGGGTGCCGACCACGCCGCCGCCGATCACCACCACCGTCCCCGGATCGACGCCCGGCACTCCGCCAAGCAGCACGCCATGGCCGCCCTGGGCCATTTCCAGGTATTTGGCGCCCTGCTGGGTGGCCATCCGGCCGGCAACCTCGCTCATTGGGGTCAACAGGGGCAGTGAGCCGTCCTTTTTCTGGATGGTCTCATAGGCGATATTGATGGAGCCCCGTTTCATCAGGGCATAGGTCAATTCTTCGGCCGCAGCCAGATGGAGATAGGTAAAAATTATCTGATCCGCGCGAATATGGTCGTATTCGACGGGCTGAGGTTCCTTGACATGCATGACCATGTCGGCAAATTTATATATTTCCGCCGCGGTCCCGACAATCTCGGCACCGGCACTCATATATGCCTGATCCTCGAAACCACTGCCGCAGCCGGCACATTTTTCCACCGCCACGACATGGCCGTGCTGCCTCATGACTTCCACACCGGCCGGTGTCATGGCGACCCGATTCTCTTCCGATTTGATCTCTTTCAAGACTCCCACGATCATGTGCGTTCTCCTTATTGAAATGATTGACGACCAGCTTCCCGGCATGAGTTTTGAATTGCCGGACCCTATAATGAAATGGATTGCAAGGATTTTGCCAGGACCTTGCAATTGTCTCAGGCGGATAAAAAAAATATTAAAACCGCCATTCAATACGAAATAATTTCGACAATAGAGTGAGTTACAATTGACCGGCCAACGATCGTCGAATAAGCGGATATCCGTAAGAGAGTCGACTAGTTCA
The DNA here is from genome assembly GCA_001799365.1 of Desulfobacterales bacterium GWB2_56_26. Classification (GTDB taxonomy): domain Bacteria; phylum Desulfobacterota; class Desulfobulbia; order Desulfobulbales; family Desulfocapsaceae; genus Desulforhopalus_A. The sequence continues at coordinate 7,861 of MGTI01000161.1, forward strand.
CTTGACCAACGGAAAAACGGTAACCGGAAGAAGCGGCGGCTTCGAAATTATCAAGCGGGGCTGCACATTAAGCAATGAACGAAAAGTTACCGGCGGTAACAAATGGCTGGGGCGTAAAAAATGCGGGGAGGATAACGACCAGCCACCGCAGCTCTTGTTTTGACGCCAAAAAGAGGCTATGATTCCGGCAGAAGTCAAGGTAAAATGCGGAACAGGGTGATGATTTTTAAATTGGAATCGGGACCGGGGGTACATGCAAAAATTCTCTGCACCAGGCCATCCGCAGGCTACAGGCATCAGCGAAGCTGAATTCAGAGCATCGATTACGCGTCTGCATCATCTCGAAAAGGCCCTCGCCCGGGTCGAGAAGCAGTTGAGCGAGGAGATGGGCAGACGCAAGACCTCCGAGGCCATCCTGCAGGAGATCCGCAACCGTAGCGAAGCCCTGGAACGGATCGTCAACCACAGTCACGGCGTCGTCTTCTCCTGGCAGACTAAAAACGGCCTGATGGTCACCTTCGTCACCGACAATGTCCGGCGGTTCGGCTACACCCCGCAGGATTTCTACACCGGCAAAGTCAAGTTCACCGACATCATCCACCCCGACGACTTGCGGGCAGTTACCGAGCAGGTCATCCATTACAGTCGCAATCCCCTGGCGATGAGCTTTACCCGGAGCTATCGCATTGTCGCCGCCGACGGCAAGATCATCTGGATCGACGACCGCACCCGGATCATCCGCGATATCAGTGGCAAAATCATTCGCTACGAAGGGATCCTCCTCGATATCTCCGAAGCGAAAAGAAACGAGGAAGAGCTCCTGAGGCACCGGGACCACCTGGAAGATCTGGTCCAGGAGCGGACTACCGAACTGGCACTGGCCAAAGAAAAGGCCGAAGAGGCGGTCAAGGCCTTCCGCCTGCAGCACGATTTTTTTCATACGCTGGTGGAGACCATTCCCAACCCGCTCTTCTACAAGGACAGCGAAGGACGTTATGTCGGCTGCAATGTCGCTTTCGAGCGCTACCTGGGCAGACCGCGCAGCGATATTATCGGCAAGACCGTCTTTGACATGGCGCCGCAGGACATCGCCGCCCGCTACCACGAAGAGGATCAAAAGCTTTTCGATCACCCGGGGACCCAGAACTACACCTGGAAGATCCCGAGAGCCGACGGGGCCCTGCGCGACGTCATCTTCGACAAGGCCACAATCCTCGACGGCGACGGCAAAGTGGTCGGCATTCTCGGTATCATCACCGACATCACCGAGCTTGAAGAGGCGCGCAAGGCAGCGGAGGTGGCCAATGAGGCCAAAAGCGAATTCCTCGCCAACATGAGTCACGAAATCCGCACCCCGCTGAACGGTATTATCGGCATGTCCGGACTATTGCGCGATACCGACCTCGATCCCGAACAATATCAATATGCCGAAACGGTCGTTACCTGCGGCAAGGCCCTGCTCGCGGTCATCAACGACATCCTCGACTTCTCCAAGATCGAGGCCGGAAAACTGCCGGTCGACCGGATCGATTTCGATCTTCACCAGGTCCTGACGGAACTCCAGAAAATCATCATTTTCCAGGCCGCCCTGAAGGGATTGCTGTTCCAGGTCACCATCGCCCCCGATGTTCCCACGCTGCTGAAAGGCGATCCGACCCGTCTCGGCCAGGTGCTCATGAATCTCGCCACCAATGCCGTGAAATTCACCGAATCGGGCAAGGTGACTGTTGACGTCAGCCTGAAGGGCGGGACGGCCGAGCTCGCCACCATCCATTTTCGGGTGAGCGATACCGGAATCGGCATCCCCACCGAGCATTCCCATCGCCTTTTCCAGTCTTTTTCCCAGCTTGACGGTTCCCTGTCGCGCAAATACGGCGGGACCGGGCTGGGGCTGGCAATCTGCAAGAAACTGGTGACCATGATGGGCGGGAAGATCGGCGTGACCAGCCGCGAGCACCACGGCTCAACCTTCTGGTTCGATGTAGTCCTGGAAAAACAGGTGCAAGCTCCGGCAACTTCGGACCCAGTGCCGTCGGCCCTGTCCAGATCCCTGGGAGATAAACCGATTCGCATCCTGCTGGCCGAAGACAACTTCATCAACCAGACGGTGGCCCTGCATATTCTCAAAAATCTCGGTTGCCAGGTGGTTGCCGTGGAAAACGGCAGGCAGGCCTTGGATGAAATACAGACGGGGGAATTCGATCTGATCCTCATGGATCTTCAGATGCCCGACATGGACGGCCTGGAAGCGACCCAGGCCATACGGGAATGGGAATCCCGGCGTAAGTCAGCGGACGGCGGAAAGACGACGGCCGGCAAGCCTCCGCAGCGACGGATCCCGATCATCGCCCTGACCGCGCATGCCCTGATCGATGACCGGCAAAAGTGCCTTGAAGCCGGGATGGACGACTTCCTGGCCAAGCCGGTGGTGCCCGCCATCCTGGCAGCAACTCTCAATCAATGGCTGGCAGACAGAGCAGATTCCGGCAAAAAACGGTTGCGGGCTCAGTAAAGGCAACAGCTGTCGGCCGATCCCGGTAGGGGCGAAAAATCTTTCGCCCAACTGATTCAAAAAATCGACAACCCCGACAGGGTAGTGAACAACTCCAGCGCCTTGGTACCGGCCAAGGAATTGCCGCTTTCGTTCAAGCCCGGCGACCAGACGCAAACGGAGAAACAGCCCGGCATAACCGCCAGGATTCCCCCGCCCACCCCGCTTTTTCCCGGCAAGCCCACCCGATAGGCGAAATCGCCGACCGCATCGTAGGTGCCGCAGGTCAGCATAAGTGAATTAATGTACTTCGCCTCACTGCTCGAAATGACCGGCTCCCGGTCCTGCAGAAGCCTGCCCCCGTTGGCCAGATACACCCCGGCCCGAGCCACATCCGCACAGCTCATCGCCAAGGAACAGTGGTGGAAGTAGGCATCCAGCACCGTCTCCGGGGGATTATCGAGGTTGCCGAAACTTCTCAGGAAATTGGCAAGCGCCCGATTGCGGAAACCGGTTGCCGCTTCCGATTCGGCCACCGCCGGATCAAAGTCGATCCCGCCGTTGCCGGCCAGAAGCCTGACAAATTCGACAATAGCCTGCCGCGCATCCGGCCGGTGGCTGAGAATGATATCGGTGATCACCAGCGCCCCGGCATTGATGAACGGATTGCGGGGAA
>MGTI01000162.1 GCA_001799365.1 Desulfobacterales bacterium GWB2_56_26
GTCATTCATCAAGACTCAGAGCACGTGAACAGTTTTGCGGAATATCTGGGTGCCATATCGGCAATGAAGGTGGTCCGGGCGAGGGAAGGGGTGAACATAGAAGGAGGAGCATGTTACATCGTTTCCGGCCATGAATATATGCGGCTCAAGCCCTTCAGTACCCAGCTCACACTCCAGAGATTGCAGAAAACTGCGGTCAACGGAGGGCCCCTTGATATTCTGATGGCCTCGGTCAGCACGATCTTTAAAAAACGGGCATCAGGAATCATCGTATCAGGAGAGGTCCAAGACGGGGACAAGGGGATTGCCATTCTCATCAAAAACGGCGGAATCCCTGTGGTTCTTGACGGCAGGGAGTGTTTCTGTAAAGGTATGGGTCAACATATCAGGAATACCTGTGCAATTCCCAAAACATACGAAACCGAAAAAATTGTTGAGATAATCAGAAAACTTCATTATCAAGCCAAGGACGGCACCAAAGCCGGCTGAGACCGTAACCTTGACATTGCGGCAGAACCTGTAAAAGCTATTTTTGAACGGTTGGGCGTACAGCAGACAGAAAAAAGATGGAAGAACAGACTGCGATCAAATCGCTCCTGTGGGAGGAATGTGTCCCTCTCATGCGACAGGGGCTGCATAAAGAACTTATCCGGCTCGCCTACGGCAATGTCGGGAACCGTAAGGTTTTTCCGGCCCGTGAAAACGTGTTTGCCGCGTTGCGACAAACCAATCTCGAGGCCACGCGGGTAGTTATCATCGGGCAGGATCCCTATTTCAATGAACATCCCGGGAAAGGCCCGGAAGCTCACGGGTTATGCTTTTCGGTGAAAAAGGGCATACCTGTGCCGCCCAGCCTGCGCAACATCCTGCAGGAAATCAATGACAGCATCTACAACGGCAGGCAGGTAAGCATCGACAGCGACCTGACCAGATGGGCCTGCCAGGGGGTACTCCTGCTCAATGCCAGCCTCACGGTTATCGCCAAGTGTCCCAACTCCCATGCCAATCTGGGCTGGCATCGATTGACCGACAATATCATCGAGACCATAGCCCGGCAAAAAGAGCACGTCGTTTTCATGCTCTGGGGCTCGTTTGCCCAGAAGAAAGCCTGTCTGATCGACCCGGCGAAACACCTCATCCTGGCAACCAGTCATCCTTCGCCCTTGTCGGCGCATAGGGGCTTCCTCGGTTCGGGTGTATTCAGGAAATGCAATGAATACCTCACGCTCCACGGCTTGCGGCCGATCGACTGGTGATCGAATGTCTCATTGCGGCAAGCGGAATCATATCGGCAACCTCCGCAGCGGTGAAGCCGATTCCTGTTTGGCCGTAGAGAATATCCGCAGCCGACCCATGCAGGAAAACCCCGGCAACTGCCGCGTCAAGCGATGACAAACCCTGGCAGAGCAGAGCTCCGATAATCCCGCTCAGTACGTCTCCCATGCCTCCGGTCGCCATGCCCGGATTGCCGGTAGTGTTGATGATGGTTGTGCCGTCGCTGCCCGCAACGATCGTTCCTGCCCCTTTCAGAACCAAAACCGTATCATGCTCGTCGTTTCGGAACAGATTGGCTCCCAGTACTGCGGCGTCGATGCGGTTGGCCTGGATATCCTCGCTCGATTTATCCAGTAATCTGGACAGCTCGCCCGGATGGGGAGTAAAGATCCTGGGCCCGCCAGGCTGGTGGAGGCCCTCCCGGTTTTCCGCCAGGATATTCAAGCCATCGGCATCGATGACGACAGGACAGCTGACTGTCTTATAGATGCGCATGACAAGCTCCGCGGTCCGCTGATCTCTACCCATCCCCGGGCCGAGGATTACCGCCTGTTTTCCCTGAATCGAGTGAGCGATTGTCTCCCAATCGGAGACGGATAAAAAATTCGTACTGTTCGGCAGAGGAATGGTCATCGCCTCGATCAGGCTGCTTTCAAAAATGCTGTTGAGGTTGTTGGGAACACACAGACTGACCAGCCCAGCCCCGCTTCGCAAGGCGCCCCGACCGGCCAAGATGGCCGCTCCCGTTTTGCCGGTCGACCCCGCCAGGATCAGGAGATGCCCATGGGTTCCTTTGTGGGACGGTTTGGCTCGCTGCAGTGAACGGGAAATTCTCCTGAACCTTTCGACCGTCGCCAGCTCAGTGGTGAGACCGGCCCGCTGAATGGCCTCGGGAGGAATGCCGATGTCGATTATTTCGAGTTTCCCCGTCCATTCGGAACTGCCATGGACAAAGTGGCCCGGCTTAGCGCAGCAGTAAGTCGCGGTATGATCGGCCCGGACGCAGGTCCCGAGAACCTTCCCAGTGTCCGAATCGATGCCGGAAGGCGTATCGACGGCAATGATCGGCGCTTTATGAGCAAACCCGGAAGTGTTGATAAGATTGATGGTATCGGCGAAATGGCCGGTAACTTCACGGTTGAGACCTATGCCGAAGATGGCGTCGACGACGGCGTAGCAGGGCAGTCCCCTGGTCTCGAACTGTTTCAGAAGAATGGGAATGGTTTCGACTCGCTTGGGATTGTCGATAACATGGAAGGGGAGTTTAAGTTTTTTGATGATCTGCAGATTGACCGCGGCATCGCCGTGCAACTTATCGGGATTGATCAAAAAAAAGAAAACGGGCTGACAGCCGCGCTGATGGAGGTGCCGGCCGATTACCAGACCATCGCCGCCGTTATTGCCCGGCCCGATAAAAATCAGAGCGAACGTGTTGTCGCAGGGGCCCAGTTCCCGCTCCATCATGCGCACGGTGCCGAGCCCGGCATTCTCCATGAGCACGATGCTGGGAATCCCGTAATCTTCCGTGGCCGAACGATCAAGTTTCTGCATTTCAAGAGCGGTGGGCAGTTTCATAAGTCTCCCTGCAAAATGTTATGAGTTATCGCCCGGATCATGCCGATTCACCGATTCCCGGTAGTCATCGATGAGATCTGCACAAAACTGGCATGGCTCAAAGCCTGACTCAAGGGCAACTTCGACGTCATGGAAATCCAACGTACAATTTTTGCAATTGTAATATTCGCAAGCGGGAACATGAAAAACCTTGCTCTTCGGGTTGCCCTTTACGACAGTTCTCGCCGCTTGGTTCTTGAATTCGTTACCGTCGGCCGTCGTTCGTCGGGCAAAGATTTTCATCTTCATCAGTCGGTTGAAGACGAGGGCCAGCGGCGCCGACATCTTTTGCCCCAAAGCTTTCAGCAACATTGTCACCGGTTCGGGAATCAGTGCCTGCTCGTTGCTGATTCTGAATATCCAGAAAATCGTCAGGCAGAAGAACAGACCGTTCGGGAGCCACATCGCCGGAACAATTGGCAACAGGCCTTCCTCCGCCATGGTTTTGCCAAAAGTGAAGAAGATGTAATAGAGAACGAAGATGGCAAGCCCCGCCTGAATGCCGATCGCCTTCTTCCCCGGTCTTGCCTGCAGCCCAAGAGGCAGACCGATGAGACTGATGATGAGACAGCCGGCGGGCAGGACGAGCCGTTTATGGAACTCTATGAGCACCTTGCGCTTTTCGACGGTATTCTCCGATATTTCCCGCGCTTCTTCCAATAATTCACGCATGGTGAGAGCCGTCCTCTTGATATTGGTCGCTTTTCCGGAAGGCGGCTGAAGCGGAATGTTGATCTGGTACTGCTCGAATTGGATGATCTGGGCGCTTTCATTGCTCGGACGGTGGAGGCTGCCATTCCTGAGAATGATGGAAACCATCATGTTCGAGATATTGCTGGTCATCGAACCGGTGGAAGCCATGGTAATGACAGGATTTTCAACCCCACGCATATCGGAGACCCAGACGTCCTGCCATTCTCCCGTGGTCTTGTCTATTTTATCGATATAGACAACGACATCCCCCAGGGCCTCGGTAAAAACATGTTCCTTGATTCCCTCGTTGATTTTCTCCTTCAGCAGCTGGTAGGTGAGCTGTTTCATCGATATTTCGCTGAGCGGTATCAATTTTATCGAAAAATAGCTGGTCAGCATGGCAATAAGAGCGGCAACGATAATTACCGGCGGCAGAATCTGATATATGCTGATGCCGCTCGCTTTAAGGGCCAGAATTTCAGAATCGCTCGACAACCGGGCAAAGCCGATGGTCACCCCCATCATTGCCGCCATGGGAATGGAATAGAGGAAGATATTGGGAAAGAGATAGGAGAAAAGTCGAATAAAATCGGCAGGTCCTATATTGAGCTCCAATACAAAGTTCAGAAACGGAATAAGCTTGACCAAAAAAAAGACACAGTTCATAATGACGAAGCTTGCGAAAAAAGGGGCAAGCATTTCCGTCGCCAGGTAACTGTAGAGAAGTCGGGGTGTTTTGAATAGGCTGTTCATTGTTGCAAAGGCTGCCGAGGCAAAGTCCAACAACCCTGGCAGAAATTCATGTTAATCTTGCAAAAGGGCGAGATATTTTTCGCTCCTACAGGCCGCTATGCAGCCATTCATTCAATAACTGGAAAACCATCATGCATTTATTTGAAACAGAAGAAGGGGATAAGTGGGTTTGCATAACCTGCGGCGTTGAACAGGAAGAGATGATCACGGCCAAAAAATGGGAATGGATTTTTGATCGGAACGATCAGACCATTCGCTGTTCCCTCTGTGGCCATCCCGATTATGACATCGACGACTGATATCGGTCCTGCGTTTCTATCCATCATCGGTCCCGTTCTTGACTTTTCCCCGCTGTAAAGCCAAGCCGATCAAGGCTTGAGATTTTTTAAATCCTTGATCGGCTCTTCAATAGTTACATCCACCCAGTGCTGGTCCCACCACTCTTTCGGTGTAACAAACACGCCGTTAACCAGCATGCCGAAATGGAGATGATCACCTCCTGCCATCCCGGTGATGCCGGTGAGGCCGATAACCGTTTTCTGATCGACTGTGTCGCCCGGCGCAACATTCATCTGACTCAGGTGGGAATACAGACTGAATATCCCCTGCCCGTGGTCGACAAGAATCAGATTGCCGTAGATTCCCAGATATCCGGCAAATGCCACCTGGCCTGAATTGGCGGCGCGGACCTCGGCCCTTTGGGTTGAGGCGATGTCCATGCCGAGGTGAACCTGGTTATCGATTGCTTTATCCTGATAGTAGTAGGTTCGGTGGTCGGCAAAACCGGCACGAGAGCTTCCCGCCATACGGGAGAAGCTTCCCCGCCACATCCGCTTTGGCAGCGGAGTCCGGCAGAGTTCGCTAATTTTGGCATTATTCCTGTCCCGAACCTCGTTATTGGTAAAGAGATACATTGCTACCGAGTCGCCTTTCATTTCAGGATAATGTTGCTGAAATTCCGGCAATTTTTCCTGCAGAAAACTATCGCTGACGGAGATCGAGTCTTTCTTTTGCGCCACTTTTTGAAAAATCGAAGAAAAAGTCACGCTCGTTTCATTTCCGGCCTTATCGACGGCCTTTACGGCCAGCGCCTCGATTTTTTCCGCATCGTACGGCAGGGCAAAATAACTGATGTATACCTCATTATTTCCTTCATCAAGAACAAAGCCCGGATTAAGCCGTCCGTTTATCGATACCCCGTGGACGATCTCCTGGTCATTCAGCCGATAGATGGCAATACCAGTTCCGCCCGGCGAAATATACTTTTCATTATGCAAAAGTTCCACCCGCGGGGGCTCCGTATCCACCTTGACTTCTTTTGTCACCACGGTCTTATTGCCGGAGAACCATCCCCACATGGAAAAATCCCTCGCTTCGACGGTAATGGTCATCGGGCCGTCCTTAAAGCCTTCGGTCTTCGTGTCAAAGGTTACTTGGCTCGCATCCTCGTGGGGGCCGACTGCGCCGGTAGAGGACGTTCTGGGAAAGGTAACGGCATGGAGAACTTTTTTGACCTCGCCCTGGGAGCTTGAGACCGTAACGCTCCGCAGGCCGCTTTTCGTATCACGAACGGAATAGTTGATGATGCCCTTTCTGCCGATGTGGTCGCTGACTTTTTCAACGTTGACTACCGGTTTGCCCATCTCAAAAAAGAGAACGAAAACGGTTGTCCCGACTATCGCCAGTACGACAAACAAAAGACCATAGAAAAACCGCGAGCCCGTAGGCCCTCTCCTGGTTGAAAATGCCATATTTGAATCACATCCTTAAGTATTATGGGAAAAGTAGGTTTCTCCTATCTCTGCCATATTATTTCATATTTCTCAATATGCAGATCTTTGGTGGGAGCGATGATTATTCTTTTCCCGATTTCCTTTTCAACTCGGGTCTTGGTCTGCTCCTCCTCGTTGTTCAGCAAGTCGGCCAACCGGGGATGGACCCGAAGAGTTATAGTACTGCCTTTGTGTTTTTTGGAATTCCTGCTGATTTTCCGGAAGATGTCATAACAGATCGTCCTTCGGGATTTGACCATCCCTTCGCCGGAACAGTAATGGCAGGGTTCACACATAAGCTGGTGGAGGTTTTCGCTGTTGCGTTTCCTGGTCATCTGGACCAGGCCGAACTCCGAGAGTTTCAGGATATTGATTCTGCTCTTATCCTTTTTGACGGCTTCCTTGAAGGTCGAATAGAGTTCCTCCCGGTGTTTATCGTCTTCCATATCGATGAAATCGATGATAATAATTCCACCTATATTGCGCAGTCTCAGTTGGTAGGCGATCTCGACCGCCGCCTCCATATTGGTCTTGAAGATGGTGTCGTTGAGATCGCTCTTGCCGACGTAGCGGCCGGTATTGACATCGATGACCGACAAGGCCTCCGTGCTTTCGATTATGATATACCCGCCGGAACGCAGCCAGACCTTTTTCTCGATGGCCCGCGAGATCTCCACCTCAATATTGTGTGCTTCAAAGAGCGGGGTGCTCTCTTGGTACAGGCTGATCTTATCCACCAGAAACGGCGCAAAGGTCTTCACATGGGCCAGGAGTTTTTCATAGGCAACCGAATCATCTATGACTAGCGAATCGACATCTGTGGTGAAGAAATCGCGTATGGAGCGAAGAGTGATGTCAAGATCCTCGTGCACGAGACAAGGGGCTTCCATGTGGAGCGACTTATCGAGAATATCGTCCCAGAGCACCAGGAGAAATTCCATGTCGGCTTCCAACTCTTCCCGCGTGGCATGCTCGGCGACGGTCCGCATGATAAAACCGGTCCCCTGGGGGCGGATCTCTTCGATCAGCGTCTTCAGTTGCTGTCTTTTCTCTTCGTCTTCGATCTTCCTGGAGACACCGATATGGTCGGTCATCGGGATAAACACGAGATTTCGGCAGGGCAGGGTGATATGACAGGTGAGCCTTGCCCCCTTGGTTCCTATAGGATCCTTGCTGACCTGCACCAGGATGTCCTGGCCTTCCTTCAGAATATCTTCAATATGCAGTCCCTGAGCGCGGATGGAGGTCTGGGCGCAGTCGGTTATGCAGGGGCTGTATTCCGGGTTTTCCGAAGAAACGCAGACATCGTCCACATACAAAAATCCGGTACGCTCTAGCCCGATATCGACAAAGGCAGCCTGCATCCCCGGCAACACCCTGACAATCTTGCCTTTGTAGACATTGCCCATCAGACCTTTTTCCGTCGGCCTCTGCATATGGAATTCACTGAGATTTCCATCTTCGACAAGCGCAAGTCGAACCTCATAGCTTGTCGCATTAATCAATATTTCAGTGGCCATTCTCAAACCATTGTTATAAAAACAGTAATCTTCCGCTCGGGAAGGAGTAATTTTAAAAATTTTGTAGTATACAGTATAGATAACACATAACGCCATATGTAATACATTTTATATCATTTACCTGCGATCCATGGCAATACCCAGGCGGCTGAAACTCTTGCCGGAAACGTGTGAGGCAGAGATAATGTATCATTGAGAACTGGCCCGGAAATAATGGCTGTGAGTCCTGCAGTGAAAAGGCAACTCTAACAATATTAAGACATTGTCATGACGTGGAAAGATCCATCCCGTTTTATCGACCGGATTTATATTGAAGAATCGTGCCTGGACCTCGCCTCCACCAGGGCTATTCTGGCACGAGCCGGTTTGCCCTGGTCGGTTGTCCCGGAACGGCAGAAGCCGAACGACCTCGATGAGGACTTTGTCGAGAACCTGACGGCCGGCAAACGGCAGCTGTTTCTCTGCCGCAATCGCGGCGTGTTTTTCAAACCCTGTCCGGGAACGCGGGAGTATCAATGTTGTGAGTATCAGGTTCTCAATACCGGCACCAACTGCCCGATCGACTGTGTCTACTGTATCCTCCAGGCCTACCTGAACACGCCCTGGCTGACGTTTTATGTCAACACCGAGGATCTCTGTGCCGAACTCGAAGAAAAGCTCGCGGCAAATCCGCAACGCCTGTTCCGGATCGGTACCGGCGAATTTACCGACTCCCTGGCCATCGACCGGTTGACCTGTCTCAGCCGGACGCTCGTCCCGCTGATCGGCAGGATGAGCAACGCCGTTCTCGAACTGAAAACCAAAAGTGCGGTCATAGACCATCTGCAAGGCCTCGATCATCGGGGGAAAACCATCGTCGCCTGGTCCCTGAACAGTCCGGCGATCATGAAACACGAACTCCGCTCGGCAACACTCACAGAACGTCTCGAGGCGGCAAAGCAATGCGCGGCCTGGGGCTATCGGTTGGCCTTTCATTTCGATCCGATCATCGATCATCCCGGATGGCAGTCCGGCTACCAAGAAACCATCGACAGGCTTTTTGCGGCCGTGCCCGCCGAAGCCATTGCCTGGATCAGCCTCGGGGCACTCCGCTTCATTCCCACTTTAAAAGAAATCGGGATCCGCCGTTTTCCGGGAACCAGGATCTATTTCCACGAGTTTGTCCAGGGGCTGGATGCCAAATCCAGGTATTTTCGTCCACACCGGGTATCGCTCTACACATTCATTTACGAACGGTTGAAACAACGGGCAAGCGAGACAACCTGCATCTATTTCTGCATGGAAAGCGATGAGATCTGGCGTGAGGTGATGGGTTTTACGCCGGGAGAAAAAGGCGGCCTGCCGATCATGCTCGACCGAACGGTCCGCGAGAGCGCGTGATACGCGCTGCAAATCTGTTCGCTTTGTCGGTAAAATTGATCTTGTCCTTTCTCTATTCTATCGTATATTGACTGCATCTGACATCAGTCCCATTTGGCTTTTCAACTCCAGAGGATGAACTCATGGTAAATAAAGTTATTTTAATCGGAAACTTAGGCGCCGATCCAGAGATCCGTTACACCCAGAGCGGAACTGCGGTGGCAACTCTCAATCTCGCCACAAACCGCAAATTTAAGGATCGAGACGGCAATGTGCAGGATGAAACCGAATGGCATCGAGTTATCGTCTGGGCCCAACAGGCCGAATTCTGCAGCAACTATCTTTCCAAGGGCAATAAGGTCTATGTCGAAGGCCGGCTGCAGACCCGCAAATGGAAAGATCAGAATAACATCGATCGGTATACCACCGAAATCGTCGCCTTAACAGTCCAGAGTCTCACCCCGCGGGCAAGTGAGGGCGCCGCCGGCGGTGGTTACGATCAGCCGCCTTTGCCGCCCGAACCATTCGGCGGCATGACGGGTGGTGGCAGCACGGGCGAGGATGTCCCTTTTTAGATAGTCGGTTCGCAGAACAGCAGAAGGAGTATGGTTTTCCCTGGAAAACCAACTCCTTTTTTGTTTGTCGATACCCTTCGCCCGTTAAAACAAGTTGACTGAATATCTAACCATTCATATTGTTTTGGCACCAAATGCTTAAGTTTTTTTGATAAGGTCATTATTCGCTGGATCGTTACCATGGATTACTATGAAATCTTGGGGGTAAAAAAGGATTCTTCCCCGTCGGAGATAAAAAAAGCGTACAGAAAACTTGCGCTTAAATATCACCCTGATAAAAACAACGGTGGCAAGGAAGCCGAAGCCAAGTTCAAAGAAATCAATGAAGCCTACGCCGTACTGTCCGATCCTGATAAAAAAAAGCAGTACGATCTGTATGGTTCCGCGAACTTTCACCAACGTTATTCCCAGGAGGATATTTTCCGGGGCTTCGACCTCAATGACATCCTGCGCCAGTTCGGTTTTGGCGCAGGGGGACAATCCGCTCACTTTCGGTCCAACATGGGGGGAGGCAATTCTTTCGGCTCGTTTTTCAATCAGGGCAATCCCGGCGGCTGCGGCGGCGGATGTCATCCGGCCGCGGAAAAAGGCCAGGACATGACCTACCAGATTACCGTCACCCTGGAAGAAGTTCTAAACGGTGCGGAACGGACGATTACGCTCAGAAAAAACGGCAATTCGCAGAACGTCTCGGTGAAAATCCCTAAAGGGATAGAGGCAGGAAAAAAACTGCGACTGCAGGGGCAGGGCGGGGTTTCACGCAATGGCGGACCACCCGGCGATCTCTATCTGAAAGTCGATATCGCCTCAAACGATACCTTCACCCGGGATGGCGATGACCTCATCATCAATAAACTTATCTCGTTCAGTGAGGCGTGTTTCGGCACCACTATCGAGGTGGAAACCCTGGAAGGCAAGAAATTCATGGTAAAAGTCGCCCCGGGTACAACTCACGATTCGCGTTTGCGGCTGAAGGGCTTCGGCCTGCCGGTCGGCCCTCTGGGCGAACGTGGAGATCTCTATGTGAAGATCGGGGTCAAGGTCCCGAAAGAATTGACGGAAGAGCAGGGCAGGGTAATCGAGCAGTTGCGTGCCTGCGGCCTCTGAGTACTGCCCGGTTCGGAAGTTGTACCCGTCAAGGCACCGGATAACGGTGGCCCTTGACGAGTAATTGCAGAGAATCAGTATTTTTGATCGGCGTACGTCAACCAGCCTCCCGCCGAGACCAATTCCTTATCAAAAGAATTCAGCGTAAAAGAACAGACTACAGCCGCCTGCGTCGGATCATCCGATGAAGCTGTCAGCCGGTCTTTGACGAGATCGACGGCGACCGCGATATTGCCCCGCATGGCGAACAGCTCGGCAATCTGACCGCCGCCGAGTTCAATCGCCAGAATGCCGCAGTTGAACATGTTCTGCCGGAAGATTCTGGCAAAGCTTTCGGCAACAATCACATTGATATTGTTGACCTCAAATGCCCAGACGGCATGTTCGCGGGACGAGCCGCAGCCGAAATTGGCCCTGGTGATGACCACCCGTGCTGCCTGCATCGCCGCCGACTGCGAATCGAACTGCTTGCCGTCAAGCAGCAGATCCTCCAGCAGATGGGGTTTTAAGGCGATTTTCGAGATTTCGGTCAAATATTTTGCCGGAATGATCTCATCCGTATTGATGTCGCTTCTGTCCAGCAGGACAGCCGGACCGCCAAATGTTTTCATAGCAACTTTTCCTGTAAATGAAAAATTCTTATACGTCACGCGGGTCCGTGAGGACGCCGGTTACCGCGGCAGCCGCTGCCGAGAACGGGCTGAGTAGATGCACCATGCCGCCCTTGCCCATGCGCCCGTTGAAGTTCCGATTGGTAGTAGAGGCACAGACCTCGCCCGGGGCAAGAACTCCCGAACTCATGCCAAGACATGCCCCGCAGGTCGGATTGAGCACGCAGAAGCCGGCATCCATGAAAATCTTGATGATGCCCTCGTCCAGGGCCATACTGAATATTTTCGGCGTGGCCGGGGTCACGATTCCGCGTACTCCCTTGGCAAGCTTCTTTCCTCTCAGGATTTCCGCGGCATCGCGCAGATCTTCGATCCTGCCGTTGGTGCAGGAACCGATATAGATCTGGTCGACGGGAGTGCCCGCCAGCTCGGTCATATCCTTCACCTGGTCGGGCTTAAAGCCGAACGTCACCTGCGGTGCGAGCGTGCTGACATCCATCTCCAGCACCTGGGCGTACTCAGCATCTGCATCGGAATGCCATTTCAGGTAATCATCCACCGCGGCCTCGATGCTCGAATACTCGTCTTTGATAAAGGGCCAGAGATACTCAGCCGTCACCCGGTCCGGCATACAGATGCCGCAGGTCGCCCCCGCCTCCACGGCCATGTTGCAAAGGGTCATTCTGGCCGCCATGCCGAATGCTGCTACGGTCGGGCCGGCAAACTCGATGACCTTGTCGGTTGCCCCATTCACCGTTATTTTTTTAAT
>MGTI01000163.1 GCA_001799365.1 Desulfobacterales bacterium GWB2_56_26
ATCTCCGGCGACATCGATTTTCATACCGGTAATATCGACTCGCGAGCTGCGGTCGAGATCGGCGGTTCGGTCAATCCCGGGTTCACGGTCATTGGCGGCGGCGATGTGCTGATTGGCGGCAGCGTCGAATCGGCCCATGTCGTCAGCCATGGCAATGTCGTCATCCAGGGTGGGATAACTGGGAAAGAAGCCTTGGTCGAGGCCGATGGCGATGTGGAGGTGCCGGTCATCGGCAACGGCCGCATCTCCTGCCAGGGCGGCGTAACTATCGCCCGGGAGGCCTATTACGCCGAGATTAAATCCCTTCACGATATCACTTTCGCCGGCCCGACCAAGGTGGTGGGATCGACTCTCTTCGCCGGCGGCAGCATCACTGTCACGGACGTGGATACCGAAACCAGCCCCAATTCCATGCTGGCCGTGGCGACGGTGCCGGAGAGATACAGCCGTTACCAGAAGTTGCTGAAAGATGTCATGGTGGCCCAGACTGCCGTCGACAACTGGCTGCGCCGATTCGGCGCGACAATTGACAGCGACAACTTCAACGAATTGCAGGAGGAGCTGGACGAGGCCAAGAAGTCGCTGAATACGTACAACCTCGTTCCCGGTGCGGGCGAACGCGATAAAGCGGGCGGTGTGCGCTATGCCTGCCGGCAGAAGATCACAGTGGGCGGCGCGATTCAGGCCGGCGCCGTCATCCGCATCGGCAATACCGAGGCGACCCTGCAGAAGTTATACAAGGAAGGTGTTTTTGCTTTGAACAGCGACACGGGACAGATCGAGTTTCATGCCAAGAAGCGCGGACCGCTCGGGGAGATCATCGAAGTGATCTAGGAGCCTGTCGGATTATGCCCTTTTTCCCATATCTTCGTTAAACTCGAAAAAATTATCTTCGGGAAAAATTGCTATAATCCAACAGCCTGCCTACGGCAGAAAAGGAAAAGAAATAGAAGCAGGAAAAGGAGCATTGAATGTTTGTCAAACAGTGGATGGGGACTGACGTTATTTCCATCGCGCCGAATCAGACCATCGCAGAGGCGAAAAAACTGCTGCAGGCCCATAAGATCAGGCGGCTGCCGGTGGTGGAGGGTAGTGCCCTGGTCGGAGTGGTCAGCCCGAACGATCTGGAAAAGGTCATGCCGTCGATTCTCGACGCGCAAGGGGGCAATGAAGAGGAATTTATCGCCGACCATACCGAGATCCGTACGGTCATGACCGCGTCGCCGATCACCATCGGCCCGGAGGATACTCTCTTCGAAGCGGCCCGGAAGATGCGCCGCCACAAGATAGACGGCCTGCCGGTGGTGGAGAACCGAAAGCTGGTAGGCATTCTCAGTGTCAGCGACATCCTGGATGCCTTTCTCGAAATCATGGTCCTCGACCGGGCGGGAACCCGTTTCGATCTGAAGATCGATCACGCGCCGGAGTCGTTCTATAAAATGATCAAGGCCTTTCAGAAACAGCAAAAGGAGATTGTGGCGATTTCCCAGTTTTATAATTACAGCAAGGATCAGCAGATGGTTTCGGTCCAGATTAGCGGTGACGACCACGAAGAGCTCATCGATATGCTGTGGGCCAGCAATGTCACAGTCGATCGCATTACCCCGGTGTCGTAAATTCGGGATAGCTAAATTCGATATGCTGCTGAAATTGCAATAGATAAAAATTGGTCTGGAAAAATCCTAGCATTTTCTAGTGCAGGGACGCCATTTATTGTTCGAGAGTTTATTTGAGTTCGGGTAGAATAAATCACTCTTTTCCAAAAAATGAACCTCAGATAAAACAATATTGGTGGGTCATATTATGAATGACAGGGAACTGCAAAAGCAATTACAGATCAAGGTGAAGAAAAAACTCGAACCGCTGTTCGCCAAATACAAGATGGATTTCGGCGGCATCGACGCCGCCCTCAAATGGAAGCCGATCGTTCTGATCATCGGCAATTATTCTTCAGGCAAATCGACTCTGATCAACGAGCTGGTGGGCCAGCATATCCAGCGGACCGGCCAGGCGCCGACCGACGATTCCTTCACCGTCATCACCAGCGATCCCGGAGTGGACAACCTCGAAACTCCCGGCTCGACCCTGGTCAACGACGAAAATCTGCCCTTCGGGCACTTCAAGCGATTCGGCGAAAAACTCATTTCCCACATCTGCATGAAGCAGATTAACAGCCCCAAGCTCGAAAACATGGCGATCATCGACAGTCCGGGGATGATCGATGCCACCACCGAGTACAATCGGGGCTACGATTACATGAAGGTCCTCGGTGAGTTCGCCAAGATGGCCGACCTCATCGTGCTGATGTTCGATCCGCACAAGGCCGGGACCATCAAGGAATCCTACGAAGCCATCCGCAACACCCTGCCGGAGAAATCCGGAGAACACCGCATTGTCTTCGTCTTGAGCCGTATCGACGAATGCGACAATCTCAGCGACTTCACTCGGTCCTACGGGACGCTCTGCTGGAATATGTCGCAGATGACCGGACGTAAAGACATTCCGCATATCTATCTGACCTATTCACCCACCGCCGTGTCGGCGAGTGCGGTGGCCGAAGGCTGGCCCCAGGAACGGGACGATCTTATCCAGAAGATCATGAAGGCTCCCGGTTTCCGCGTGAACCACATCCTCGAAGATATAGATCGCCAAGTCAACGAGGTGCAAATCGTAGCCCAGGCCGTGAGCTCATTCCTTTCGCGGGCGAGCAAGGTGTTCTGGAAATTTGCCAATACCACCCTTATGGTTGCGCTCGCTCTCTTTCTTTTCGGCGACATCATGCTGAATATCCTTATTTCCTTCCCGGAAACAACCCTCATAGCCGGACTCAAAAACGGCACCCTTGAGCCGGCCAACCTGATCGTTCCCGGAGTGCTTGCCCTACTGACCCTGCTGGCCGGATCCTTCGGCTTCAGCAAGATCGCCTTTCCCCGGCTGCGGCGCAAGGCCCTGGCTAATGGGGCAAGTCTCGTCACGCTGGATAACGACTACCGCCGGAACCTTTGGCGGAAGATGGAGAGCAAGGTGAGGGAAAACCTTCTGGGACTGTCGGTGAACGATCTGTGGGCCGGTTACGGCAGAAGCATGGCGAAGATCGACAACTTCCTCAATTACGACCTGAAGAAGTACTACGAGAAGATCGTCAACTAATCCGAGTAAAACGGGTTTGATAAGGCCGGGAAGAGATGCTCTCTTCGCGGCCTTTTTTTGTGGAAATTTTCATTTCATCCTGTCTTGCCGCAGAGGATTGTGTCCTGTCATGCAGGAACTGTAATGCCCTCCCGTAATCGGTTTGTTTTCCTCATGTTTTCCACTTCATGCCGAAGTAATCCGTGGCTCTGCGGCTGCCAGCGCCTTTTCGCATATCTTGCCGATTAGGATTTAGGTCTTATTTTGTAGTGAAACGCGAAAAGCGAACAGCAGCGCAAGAAAGGAGGCGAGCTATGTATGATAAGCATGAGTTATGCCATAAGATAACCGAGTTGTACCCTCACGTCGGGGTATGTGGTATCGATATCGACGTCGACTTCGATGAGTCCAAAAAAGTGTGGGTTGTCGATCTCAAACAAGAAAACCATGAACTGAAGCATCATCTGGAGCTGGCCGATGCGGAACCGTGCCTGGATGGCAAACAGTGTGTATCCCTTGGTCTTGAGATCGCCCAGCTGATGAAAAATATCCAAGGAGATCAATTTTAAGGATCGTAGGGGCGAATTTTATATTCGCCCCGATTGCTTTCAAGATCTTTGGCGCATTCCGGGCAGATCCGGCTGGTCGTGTCGGCAGCAGGATAATGATTGAGATATTCTTCGACACTGAACCACTGCTTGTTGCTGTTCAGTATCTTCTTGCAGCACAGACACATGGGCAAAATGGTTTCCAGGGACTCGATCTTCTTCAGAGCCAGGGCTAAATCATCGAGGAGATCCTCTTTTTCCTGCAGGAATTTCTTCCGCTCGATAGCATAGATAACCGATTTCAGCAGCATCATGGGCGACAGATCGCCTTTTCCGAGAAAATCCTGTGCCCCGTAACGAATCGCCTGCACTGCCGTCCGTTCGTTGTTCAGGCCAGTCAGGACAACCACCGCACTCTCCGGGAATTGCGATATCACACGCCGGACCGTATCGATCCCTTGGGAGTCGGGAAGGTACAGATCGAGAAGCACCGCGTCGAAATCGGCATGGGAGAGCAGACCGATAGCCGCCTTGAGGGTGGCAACCTCGGTCAGTTTGCAGGAAAGCCTTTTAATTTCCGACAGCATCTCCTTGATGAGCAAAATATCGGCGGGAGTATCCTCGATGAGGAGGATTGACAGCTTATCCATCGATATAGACCTCGCATCCGGTTGAATTTTCTTCAGATGTGTTCCACTTAAAGATATGCAAAAAATATGCAAAAAACACATTCAACTTTATTTCGACAGGAAAATGATCCATTGAATTGGTATGGTGAAATTGTGCAAGCCACAGGTTGACATTATTATCAAGCAAAACTATCAATGACAAGACTAGCTATTTTCCTGCGATGAAGTAAAATCAAATAACTCAATTTACTCGATCATAGGGAATAATATGAATACAACCATAAGATAGTATAAATGACATGAAAGTGTTAGGTAAGTTGCTTTATGTAACGTATTTATGAATATGCCTGCGTAATATATTCCGTGAATCATTCTTAAAACCCTTTGTCGGCCCCTTTAGCTGCGATACACGACCGAACATGTGAACGTTCGTCCCGACCACCCCGTGTCGTGTGCTTTTTAATCAGTTTTTCAGGGGAGTTGCACAATGCCCATACAGGCCCAATCCGCGGATGGTAAACCTCTCGTCCTGGTCGTCGACAATGACAGCAACATGTTCGATATCCTTGAAAAACGGACAAGCGAGCTGGGATTGAGAGCCATTCAGGCCACTACCCTGCAGGATGGTCTGCAGAAGAATGCAACCGGCTGCTGCGATGTCATCCTGATACGGGATAAACTGCCGGATGGCGCCGCCTGCTACCATATCAAGGAATTCCAGGTGGAGCACAACACTCCCGAGATCATTGTCTACAGTACGCTCGGGGATTCGGAGCAGGCTGAACTCGCTTTCCAGTGCGGCGTCTGGGATTATGTCATCGATCCGTCTCCGGAGTCCTCCCTGCCGGATCTTTTGATCCGCGCCCTGCGCTACCGGCAAAACAAGTCGGCGGAGGGCGATTCGCAACAGAAGGAGATCCGCAACCAGTTGCTGCATCATGGCATCATCGGAGGCAGCAAGGAACTGCAGAACTGTATCGACCTCACCGTGCAGCTCGCCCAGTCCGATGCCAATGTCCTGATCTACGGCGAATCGGGCACCGGCAAAGAGCTGTTCGCCTCGGCCATCCACCATATCAGCCCGCGTTCCGCGGGCAGACTCATCATTGTCGACTGCGCCGCATTGCCGCCGACGCTGGTGGAAAGCATCCTGTTCGGCCATGCCAAGGGCTCCTTTACCGGGGCCGACAAGGCTCAGCCGGGGCTGATCAAACAGGCCGACGGTGGCACCTTGTTTCTCGATGAAATCAGCGAGATGCCGCTGGAAATACAGAAAAAGTTCTTGCGGGTCATCCAGGAGCGGACCTTTCTGCCGGTGGGTGGCAACACCGAGACCAAGAGCGATTTCCGGCTCGTTGCCGCCACCAACAAAGACCTGCAGGCCATGTGCGAGGAAGGAACTTTTCGAGAGGATCTGCTGTTCCGCCTGAAGACCTTTCAACTCGACCTGCCGCCGCTGCGTATCAGGCGGCGAGATATCACCGAACTCGCATACTATTTCCGGGACACGTTCTGCAAGCGGAACAAAATCAAGCGGAAGATGTTTGCGCCTGACTATTTGATGACTCTCAATCAATACGACTGGCCCGGCAATGTGCGCGAGTTGTTTCAGGCCGTCGAACGGTCGATTACCATCGCCCATGACAGCAATATTCTGTATCCGAAGCACCTTTCTGCCGGAATCAGGATCAAGGTCACCAGGAAAAAGCTGCAGAAACAACAGGAAATCCTCGATCCGCCGACCGGGGACAATACCTTCCTGATCGATCTCGACGACATGCCGGCCCTGAAAGAGGCACGACATCGGGCGATCGAGGCACAGGAAATCCGCTATCTGGAAACGCTGATGACGGCAACAGAGGGCAATATTAAAAAATGCTGTGAAATATCGGGGCTATCCAGGTCAAGACTGTACGACCTTCTGAAGAAATACCGCCTTTCAACGACGAGATGATTGTTTAGGGCGAATACAAGATTCGCCCTACGAATGCATTCGTAAGGGGCGTGGGGAAATCTTTTGTGTTTACATTTCCAATTCCCGAATCAGCGTGCCGTGAAGGCCGTTCTCATTTTTGGCCCTCAGTGCCATGGCCAGGGCTTTGGGGATGTCCAGCGCGAGCTTGCCGGGCAGTTTTGCCGCATAGATCTGCCGAAATTCCGGGTTGATACGCAGGGTCCAGTTGTCGCGACTCACCGTCCCCGGTTTGTTGTAGCTCTCCTTAAAGCCGAGAAGATCGGTGAAATAGACGAAGACATTGCGGGCCGGGCCGAGAAAGAGATCGGCAAATTTTGCTTGGACCAGACTCCCAAAATCATGGGACACGTGTTCGAGCCATGCTGCCCGTTCCGATTCCGGGATGGCGAGGCGCATTGCCAGATACTCCGCCTGCCGCAGGCTCGTTCCCTCCTGCCGCCATCGTTCCGCCACCTGCCAGATCGGCTGGGTGTCATGGGTGGACAACATAAGCCAGTCCTCCGGCTGGGCGTTTTCGCTACGGTAAACATCGGCTTTGTTTGAAAGATCGGCTTTCTGGGTAACCCGGAAACGGCCAAGTCCGTACAGCTCCATGACTCTTTTCACCGGATAGGGCTCGGTGCTGAGAATTTCGCAGGCAATCTCGGTTCCGCCCGCAATGGTTGCCGTCTGCATCGCCACGGCAAAGAGCCCGGCGTACCGGTTGACCTGTTCAGGATCGAGATCCGTCACCCAGTTGTCGTCGTACCGTGCCGCCCGCTCGTCCAGCTGGTCGGGCCGCACAATGGCAAATTCGGCCAGGCCCGGATGATCGGCGAGGTGCGGCGAGGCGAACAGGCGGGCCCCCTGCCGGACGGCCGCAAACGGATCGGGCTTTCCGGCCCTGTACACCCAGGGGCAGATCAGGCCGTGAGGGTGATCGAGGCGCAGGCCGTCAAATTCTCTCGCGAGTTTCTCCATGCGGGCCTGAAAAAAGCGGAGGGCAGACCCCCTTTGCCGCTGCACGTCGGTGGCTATGGAAAAATACTTGCGAGGATCGAGCAGGGGATAATTCCACGGTTGCCCTTCCGGATGGGTGCGGCTGGGCGGCGCGCCCAGCACATACCCCGGCAGCAGGAAACCTTGTGCATACCAGGCATCGCGGTCGGACATGCCGATCTGACAGTCGCCGAAAAGTTTCAGGCCGAGCCCCCTGCAGTGTTCATGCAGTTCCAGGTGCTGTGCGTCGAGCAGAAACTGGATATACGAGAAGTTTCCGATTGCCTGCCAATGCCGGCGATAGAAGGTGGCTTGCCGCAAGGCCCCCGGTGCCGCAAAAAGATGCCGGTCTTCGTCCAGGCCCCATTCCCGCCAGAGTCTTCCGCCATGGCAGGTTTTCAGGAGCTCGTAGAGCCCATCCCGGTAGAGCCAATCGGAATTGGTTTTTTGAAAAGTTGCATACGACGTACAGAGCGGAAGAAAGGGTGGTGGCTGATCGTTCACAATCCGCCGGAATCGCAGGCAAATGAGGGTTGCGATGCGGTCGATCGCCCGCCGTGCCAGCGGATCGTCCACCCGGTTCCGGGCAGGACCGATCCGCTCCACCAGGGCGGCCAGTTCTTGCGGCGCGAGCAGGTTGTATTCCGGCCGGGTGAGAGTCAGCGGGGCGAGCGACAGTGGATTTCTGGAAAACCAGGTGCCGTCGTAGGGTGAGAGGTTGCCAGGCGTGGTGATCCCCTGGGGACCGAGCTGGATGCCGGTAAAACCAAGCGACCTGGCAAATTTAAAAAAGCCTGCGGCGCCGGCCGAGTAGGGGGAGCCGCGGCCGAGATCCTCCTCCGCCAGGCTGGGAAGAGCGGCATCATGAACACCGAGTAGAAAGTTCCTGATGCCAAGGGCTTTCAGGGCCCGGTCGACTGCGTCCCGCATCACACGTCCGGCTTCAGGCGGAAGACCACGATGGCGAGAGGCGGCAGGGTGACATTCAAAGAGTGGCTCTCCCCATGGACCGACTGCGGCGTCGCCTCCTTGCCGCCGAAATTGCCCTGGCCGCTGCCGCCGTACAGTGGCGCGTCGCTGTTCAGCACCTCCTCCCAGAAGCCCATCTCAGGGACGCCCAGCCGGTAATTGTGGCGGGGCACCGGGGTAAAATTGCCGATGCAGACGACAGCATTGCGCGGATCTTTGCCGCGGCGGATGAAGCTCAAAACGCTTTGCTGGCTGTCGTTGCAGTCGATCCAGGAGAAGCCGGCCGGGTCGTCATCCAGTTCGTGCAGGGCCGGTTCGCCGCGCAGAAAGGTGTTGAGGTCGCGGACCCAGCGCTGCATCCCCTGATGGAACGGAAACTGGAGCAGGGCCCAGTCGAGGCCGGAATCGTGATTCCACTCGGTCCACTGGCCCAGTTCACAGCCCATGAACAGCAGCTTCTTGCCGGGATGGGTGAACATATAGCCGTACAGCAGCCGCAGGTTGGCAAACTTCTGCCAGTAGTCGCCCGGCATCTTGCCGACCATCGAGCCCTTGCCGTGCACCACCTCGTCGTGGGAGAAGGGCAAAATGAAGTTTTCGTGATAGGCGTAGAGCAGGCTGAAGGTCAGGCGGTGGTGGTGAAAGGAACGATGCACGGGATCCTGGCTCATGTAGGCGAGGGTATCGTGCATCCAGCCCATGTTCCATTTGAAGCCGAAACCGAGCCCGCCGAGATACGTCGGGCGCGATACCATCGGGTAGGCGGTCGATTCCTCGGCAAAGGTCATGACATCGGGATGCTCCTGATAGACCAGGTGATTGAACCTCTTTAAAAATTCAATGGCCTCCAGGTTCTCCCGGCCGCCGTACTTATTGGGAATCCATTCGCCTTCATTGCGGGAGTAGTCGAGGTAGAGCATGGAGGCCACGGCGTCGACCCGCAACCCGTCGATATGGTAGACCTCCAGCCAGAACAGGGCGTTGGAGAGCAGGAATGCCGCCACCTCGGTCCGCCCGTAGTTGAAGATGAAGGTGCCCCAGTCCTGGTGCTGGCCCTGGCGGGGGTCGGAGTGCTCGTAGAGATGGGTGCCGTCGAAAAAACCGAGCCCGTGTGCGTCGCGGGGAAAGTGGGCGGGGACCCAGTCGAGGATGATGCCGATGCCGTGGCGGTGCAGGGTATCCACCAGATACATGAAATCCTGGGGCGTGCCGAAACGGCTGGTGGGGGCGTAATAGCCGATGGTCTGATAGCCCCAGGAGCCGTCGAAGGGGTGTTCGTTGACCGGCAGCAGTTCGACGTGGGTGAAGCCCAGGTGGCCGGCGTATTCCGCCAGCTTGTCGGCCATCTCCCGGTAGGTCAGCCAGCCGCCGTCGTCTTCGCGGCGCATCCAGGAGCCGAGATGGACCTCGTAGATGGAGATGGGCGCCTGATGATGATGCCGGCTCCCACGGGACTGCATCCATTCTCCGTCCTGCCACTGATGGCCTTCCAGTCCCCAGACGACCGACGCGGTCTTCGGCCGGGTTTCGCAGTGAAAGGCATAGGGGTCGGTCTTCTGCATCCGGTACTCATTGAAATTCGAGGTGATGGCAAATTTGTAGAGAGCACCCTGGCCCACTCCCGGCACGAAGCAGCGCCAGTACCCCGAGTCCTTGATCCCGGTCATGGGGGTTGCCCGCTCGTCCCAGCCGTTGAAATCGCCGATGACGGCCACTTCCCTGGCATTGGGGGCCCAGAGGGAAAAATGGGTGCCTTCGCGGTCGGCCGTCTTGACGACATGAGCACCGAGTTTTTCCCAGGATCTGTAATGCGTCCCTTCGGCAAGCAGGTGGATATCGTAATCGGTGATGAGCTCAGTGGTCGGTTTCATGTTGTCCTTTTTTGCCTGTCGTATTGTTGCAGGGTGATGTCGATGATGCCGGCAAGGGGAATGTGGACCCAGTCCGGACGGTTATTCAGCTCGTAGTTCAATTCATAGAATACCTTTTCCAGCAGAAATACTCCAAGAATGAAATCGGTTTCCGCCGCGGGCAGGAAGGGGGCGCCGGCTGTAGTTGCAAAATAGGCTCCTATAAAGGCGTTGCTCATCCATTCATACCATGCCCTGGCCCAGGGGAGAAGCTCGTTTTTTTCAACTTTTTCACCTGCTTTCATCGACAAACCGGCAAAATCGGCCAAACCGGTGAGAGCCGCATAATGAAAAGACCTGATCATGCCGGCCACATCCTTCAGCGGCGAGCCCTTGCCCCGCCGTTGCGAGAGCGGCCGAAGCGGCTCGCCTTCGAAATCGAGGATGATGAAGTCGTTTGTTTCCGTCAGGAGAACCTGTCCCAGGTGGTAGTCCCCGTGGTGACGGATCCGGTGGCCGAGCTTTTCCCCGATCAGGGCGATGCTGCCCACTCTCTCCAGCAGGGATGGCGCCTCGAACAGAATTCGGCAGGCATCGGCACCCGGGCCGGGCGGCAGGCTGGCGCTTTTGGCGGTGAGGATGGCGAGCGCCTCCTGGATCTGCCTTGTCACTGCTTCGGCGAGTTGCTGGGTGTAGGCCGCGGTCGCTTTTTCCGGCTTGAATGCCGGGTTTTTCTTCTCTTCCGTCAGGGCCAGATGAAATTCCGCCGTGCGATGCCCGAGAGTCTCGATCGCCTGGAGGGCGGGTCCGGCCATGGCGATAAAAGCGTCTGGCGGCTCTGCAGGCATCGCCGTTGCTGAAAGCAGCGGCCGGTCCATGGTCGGCGCAGTTTCACCTTGAGCCAGCCGTTTTTCCGCCTGCTCGTAGTAGTCCGGCAGCCAGGACAAGGCAGCCGACCAGCCGTCGCCGCGGTTGGGCACAAATTCCTGCAGCATGACCACGGTCGCTTCCTCGCCTGCCGGGTACCGGTACTGCATCGTGCCGGCAACTCTCGCGATCGAATTCAGCCTGCTCTTTTCGGTGAGAAAGAGGCTCATTTCCACATCCGGATTGATGCCTGCCTCCAGCCGGCGATAGAGTTTCAGGATCAGGGCCTCTTCGATGATGATCGAGGTATTGCTCTGTTCCGCCCCGACCTTGCGCACCGATCTGACGGCATGGCCGGCCCCGACCAGTTTCTCGTAGAGGCCGGCGGGCACGGCCTTGATCAGGCCGCCATTCTGGGTGGTGAACTGCCGTTCGTCGCCGATGGCGGTAAGCAGGATGTCGTAGGAGGCCCGGTCCATGAGGGCGTCGTAGAGGATCCCTTCGCCCCGTCGGGTTCTGACCAGGGCAAGGACACTGTCGGGGATCTCTTGGGCCAGACTCTCCGCTGGCCGGCCGAGGACGATCTTCAGCGGCATGACATAATCTTCGGGGCTGCCTGCGTCGTACTGCAACCGGATTAACATGACGTAGAAGGAAGCCCCCAGCTTGCACCAGTCGATGACGTGGCAGGAGGTGATTTCGCGGGCCTTGCCGCGGTACCAGCGTTGCAGGGCAAGATAGGGCGGCAGCACCTCGTGGCCGAGGGTAAAGAGATGTTCGGGTTGCAAGAGGGTATCCCACCCCTCATCGAGGGCCAGCAGCGGGGTCTTGCGCAGTTCTTCTTGGGCTGCCCGGACGGCCTTGATCGGCTCGGCCGGGGATTCCAGCCTGAACCAGTAGAAACTGTGGGGTCCCAGGGTGATGAAATAGGGGAGATCGCCGATGGGCGGAAACTCCGTGCGACCGATCATCTCCACCGGAATCCGGCCCTTGAACTCGGAGAGGTCCAGTTCGGCCGGCTGAACATAGCGGGACAGATTGGCGGTCACCATGAGGATCTCGCCCCGGTAGCGGCGGATGAAGGCTAAAATCGCCCGGTTGTCCGGCCGGATGAAATCGAGGCTGCCGCGGCCGAAGGCCTTGTGCTGACGGCGCAGGGTGATCATCCGCCGCATGAAGCGCAGCATCGAGGAGGGGTCGCGCTCCTGGGCCTCGACGTTCACCGACTGGTAGCCGTAGACCGGGTCCATGATTACCGGCAGATAGAGCCGGGCCGGGTCGGCTTTGGAGAAGCCGCTGTTGCGGTCCATGCTCCACTGCATCGGCGTGCGGACCCCGTCGCGGTCGCCGAGAAAGATGTTGTCGCCCATGCCCAGCTCGTCGCCGTAGTAGATAACCGGCGAACCGGGCATGGAAAAAAGCAGGGAATTGAGGAGTTCCATGCGCCGCCTGGAGTTGTCGATAAGCGGGGCGAGGCGCCGCCGGATGCCGAGGTTCAGTCGCATCCGGGCGTCCCTGGCGTATTCGCGGTACATATAGTCCCGTTCCGCATCGGTCACCATCTCAAGGGTCAGTTCGTCATGGTTGCGCAGGAAGAGTGCCCATTGGCAGTTGTCCGGAATGGGCGGTGTACGGTCGAGGATATCGGTGATGGGACGGCGGTCCTCCTGGCGCAGGGCCATGAACATCCTGGGCATGAGCGGGAAGTGAAAGGCCATGTGGCATTCGTCGCCGCTGCCGAAATAGGGCAGCACGTCTTCCGGCCACTGGTTGGCCTCGGCCAGGAACATCCGGCCGGTATAGTGCATGTCGAGATGCTTGCGGAAGATCTTGAGGACTTCCTGGGTTTCCGGCAGGTTCTCGTTGTTTGTCCCCTCCCGGACGCAGAGGTAGGGCACGGCGTCGAGGCGCAGGCCGTCGACCCCCATATCGAGCCAGAAGCGCATGACTTTGAGCACCGCCCTGACCACCTGCGGGTTGTTGTGGTTGAGGTCGGGCTGGTGGGAGAAGAAGCGATGCCAGTAGTAGGCCTGGGCGACTTTATCCCAGGCCCAGTTGGACGCCTCGCTGTCGGTGAAGATGATCCGCGTTTCGGGGAATTTGGTGTCGGTGTCGCTCCAGACGTAGTAGTCGCGTCGGGCGGAGCCGGGTTTTGCCCGGCGGGCCGTCTGGAACCAGGGGTGCTGATCCGAGGTGTGGTTGATGACCAGCTCGGTGATGACCCGGATCTTGCGGCGGTGGGCCTCCCGGATAAAGGCCCGGAAGTCCCGCAGGCTGCCGTAGTTTGGATGAATGCCCCGATAGTCGGAGATGTCGTAGCCGTCGTCCTTGAAAGGCGATGGGTAAAACGGCAAAAGCCAGACCACATTCACCCCGAGATCCTGGATATAGTCGAGTTTTTCGATAAGGCCCCGAAAATCGCCGGTGCCGTCGCCGTTGCTGTCCTTGAATGCCTTGACGTGCAGTTCGTAGATGATGGCGTCCTTATACCAGAGCGGATCCGTTGTGTCCGTTGTGCCTGTGGCCATGTCTTCCTCTTGCCTACATGAAATAATCGAAATCGCGCTCGGTGCGGAGTTTTCTCCGCAAAAGGAAAATCTGCGCCGGGCTTTCGGCCGGATCAAGTCTGACGTAATTGCGCCGGCCTTGCCAGAGAAAGCGGTTGTCGAAGATCAGCTCATGCACCTGAAAAACCTCGTTCTTCTCGATCCGAAACTGCTCCAGGGGAAGTTCGAGCATTCCCTCCTGGACATGGTGGGGGTCGAGGTTCACAGCCACCAGAATGATATTGGTCAGATCCTCGGTGCTCTTACCGTAGAACAGAAGCTGTTCGTTGTCCACCGGATAAAAGGAGAGGCCGGCATTGGAGGCAAGCGCCGCATTTTTCCTGCGGATGGTGTTGATCCTGGCGATAAAGGGGCGGATATTGCCGGCCAGGTTCCAGTCCCGCACCTTGATTTCAAATTTTTCCGAATTGAGATATTCCTCGGTGCCCGGCACCGCCTCGTTTTCCAAGAGTTCGTAGCCGCTGTAGATGCCGTAGCAGGACGACAACGTCGCCGCCAGCACCAGCCGGGAAATGAACGCCGCCCGGCCGCCGAACTGCAGGAATTCCGGTAGGATATCCGGCGTGTTGGCAAAAAAATTGGGGCGAAAATATTCGCTCACCTCGGTCTCCACCAGCTGCCGCAGGTAGGCGGTCAGTTCGTATTTGGTGTTGCGCCAGGTGAAGTAGGTATAGGACTGGGAGAAGCCGGCCTTGGCCAGGCCGTACATGACCCTCGGGCGGGTGAAGGCCTCCGAGAGGAAGACGGTTTCGGGGTGGTTCTGCCGCACTTCGGCGATCAGCCACTCCCAGAAGGACAGCGGCTTGGTGTGCGGGTTGTCTACCCGGAAGAGCTTCACGCCCCGCTCGATCCAGAACAGGAAGATGGACTTCAGCTCGTGCCAGAGCGGTTGCCACTCCTCGCAGTCGAAGCAGATCGGATAGATGTCTTCATACTTTTTCGGCGGGTTTTCGGCGAATTTGAGCGACCCATCGGGACGGTGCCGGAACCATTCCGGATGCTCACGGATATAGGGGTGATCGGGCGAGCATTGCAGGGCGATATCGAGGGCGATTTCGAGACCCTGGCGGCGGGCGCTGGCCACCAGATGCTCGAAATCCTCCAGGGTGCCCAGGTCCGGATGGACCGCTTTATGGCCGCCATCCTCGCTGCCGATGGCCCAGG
The DNA here is from genome assembly GCA_001799365.1 of Desulfobacterales bacterium GWB2_56_26. GTDB lineage: Bacteria > Desulfobacterota > Desulfobulbia > Desulfobulbales > Desulfocapsaceae > Desulforhopalus_A. The sequence goes on from MGTI01000163.1 coordinate 14,677, forward strand.
GACTGCCGGGATCGCCGGGGACGGTCATCAGGCTGTTGTTGCGGCCCTTGCGATTGGTCCGGCCGATGGGGTGGATGGGCGGCAGGTACAGCACGTCGAAGCCCATGCGGGCGATGTCCGGTAATATACGCTCGACGGCTCTGAAGGTGCCGCTCTTTTCCGGGTTCTGGGTGACGGACCGGGGGAAAAGCTCGTACCAGGCGGAAAAGCCGGCAAGGCGCTGCTCCACCGTTACCGTCAGCGCCGGGGTAAAAACCGCTTCCCTGAGGCGCTCGGGGTAGCGTTTCATCATGGCGGTAACATCCGGAGCTGTAGCTCTCGCCGCCATTTTTTCCTGGGGTTCCACGGTCGCAAGCATCTCGGCGATGGAAGAAAGCCAGATATCGTCGGGGGACTGGGCCCGCCGGGCCGTGGCCTCGATCATTGCCGCACCCTCCAGCAGGTCGCTGGCCACATCCTGGCCGGCGTCTGCTTTTTTCAGCAGGTCCCTTTGCCAGGAGGCGAAATGATCGATCCAGGCCCTGACCGTATAGGAATAGCTACCGAGGTGCTCGACCACAAATTCCCCCCGCCAGAGATCGTCGGTGAAGGCCGTCATGGGCAGTTCGATCCACTCTTCCTCGGCGTGACGATACTGCAGCACCGCCTGCAGGAGATCGTGGCCGTCGGCAAAGATATACGCCGTAACCACGACCTTTTCGCCCACCGTCCGCTTGATAGGGAAGCGGCCGCAGTCGATGCGCGGCCGGATTCTTTCGATAGAGACTCTCGCGGCCATTTCGTCCGGGAGCCGTACCTGCGGTTTGTCCTGTGACATGTTCCCTCTCATTTTCCTGGCTTACAGCGCAAGCCCTACGATCTTGCGCATAGGGTGTCCTGGACTACTGGACTATTGGTCGGCTATGATGCTGCTTTGACGTGTCGATTACCGCAATCTTCTCCCCATCAGAGCAACCGGTAGGGGGACGCCTTGCGGGTCCAGTCGCTGTCGGGGTAGCGCTCCTGCAGCTGATAGTAGGCTTCTTTCAGCGCTCCGCCTTGTTCGGTCATCTTAAATCTGGTGACGCCCAGCAGATACACCGCCTCGGGAGCCGATGCGCTGCGAGGGTGACTGCCCAGGATACGGTTGAGATGATGCTGGCACTCATCCAGGCAGTCCAGATCGAAATCGACTTTGGCGAGACCCAGTTCCAGGGCCGGAATGAATTCTTCCGGCGGCAAAAAACCGACGATTGTCTGGTGAATGTTGCCGGACTGGTCGAGCACGAAAATGGTCGGGGTCCATTTCACCTTGAAATCTTCCGCAAAGGGTTGCGTGTCATAGGCCATTTTCAGGGCTACAAACGAATCGTCTATATAATCGGCTACTTGCTGGTCCGGATACGTAACTGCATCCATCTGTTGGCAGCCAATTCATGCGGGGTTGAAAAAGAAGAACAGCACCGCCTTGTTTTCTTTCCGGGCCTGTTCGACGGCTTCTTTAAAGTCTGTCTTCCACTCAAGCTGTTTATTCATAACGTACTCCTGTGGTCGCGGACATGGATGAGGTGGAGCCTGAATATGCCGCATCCGTATCCATTCGTTAAAGATGTAGCAATTGATATGCCACCGGAACTATTGATCGTGCACATCTCGTGCGGCGAGGTGGCGGCGATTTTGCATGGGAACCGGAACCGGAGCCGGGCTAACTGTAAGGTGTATTTCCCGGCAGGACGCCTGTCGTTCTCGTCAGGCCGACCGGACGGGAAAACGGCGGAGCAACTCAATCACACGGAGGTTTGCCATGTTTTTAACGGATAAAAAAATCGTCATCTTTGTCGAAACCCTCTATAACGATCGGGAGTTCTGGTATCCCTATTACCGATTGAAAGAAGCCGGAGTCCAGGTCTGTGTGGTGGGACCCGAAGCCGGCGGGCACTATTCCGGCCAGTACGGTCTCCCCGTCAAGGCCGATAAGGGCATGAACGACATCAGCCCCGGCGAATTCCATGGTCTTATCATTCCGGGTGGATACGCCCCGGATCATATGCGCCGTCACCGGCCGATGGTCAAGCTGGTGCGGGATTTTCATGAAGCGGGCAAGATTGTAGCGGCAATCTGCCATGCCGGCTGGATGCTTGCGTCCGCCGATATCCTGCGGGGCAGGAAGGTTACGGCCTTCTTCGCCATCAAAGACGATCTGGTGCATGCCGGAGCCGATTTTGTCGACGAGGAAGTGGTGGTCGACGGCAATCTGGTAACCAGCCGCCGCCCCGACGATCTGCCGGCTTTCATGAGGGAAATTCTCAAAAAACTGGCAGGTTGAAGAGGAGGTGGGCAACTGAGTCATTGTGCACCTCCCTGAAGATCGCCCCGGCAGGGGCTCCGAAAAATCTTGGACAAGGAGTGAACATGTCGACACGTCAAGCGGAAGATATCTTGAAGCACACCTTCAAGCAGCTCGAGAAGATGTTGGACGATGTGCGCAGGCAGGAGTCCCTCTCCCGCCAACCGCCCAAACCGGTTCAAGAGAGAAAAAACAACAGAAAAAGTGTAACCGGCGGGTCGGAAAAAAAGAAAACGTAGGGTGGTTGGAGGCCTGGTTCGTCCTCATGCTCACGACTTACTCAAATCTCTACAGTTCTCTCTTTCCCCCGTTCCACCGGGTTCGCCAGGTATCGACGGCCCCCAGATAACACCCGGCAAAAATGGCCGCAAGGATTCCCCTGAACAGAAATGACCACCAGTACGCATTGTAGAGTGTATCAACACAATGATCGTCCTATCGTCGATTGTCTGCGGACATGGACTGGATTCTACTTTTCCGGAGAAACAGCACTTTCCTGAAGCCCAGGGATCGGCGGAAAGCCAATCCCTGGTGGTGGTATAATGGTCAGGCGGCAAGTTTCATGGCGATTTTGGCCACGTGGGCGCCCTGAAAGAAGGCCCCGGCCAGTTCGTTTTCATTCGGCTTGCGGCTGCCGTCCGCCCCGGCGATGGTCGAAGCGCCGTACGGCGAACAACCGCTGATCATGCCCATCTCCATCTGCCCCGGGAAGGTGTACGGCAGGCCGACGATCACCATGCCCTGATGCAGCAGCAGGGTATGGAAGTTGATGATGGTCGATTCCTGGCCGCCATGCTGGGTGTTGGAACTGGTGAAGACGCTGCCGGGCTTGCCGACAAGCGAGCCATTCACCCAGAGACTGCCGGTGGCATCGAGAAATTGCTTCATCTGTCCGCACATCAGGCCGAAACGGGTCGGCGTGCCGAAAATAATCGCATCGGCCTGGCCGAGTTCTTCGACCGTGCAGATCTTCACGTCCCGCTGCCTGTTCTGCGCTTCAACCGCCCCCATTTTTGCCAGCACCTCCGGCGGCAGGGTTTCCGGGACGCGACGCAATTCCACCTCGACTCCAGTCAGGGACTTTGCCCCGGCCGCCACACTTTGTGCCATTTCGTAAATATGTCCGTACATGGAATAAAAGACGACGAGCAATTTCATTGTTTGTTCTCCTTCATTAGATTGAATTTCACATCAAGCCGAATGTCGAAAAAAGAAGAAAACCGTTGCAAACCCGATGCTCCTTCATGGATTGGCTTTCAGGAAGAATAATCATTAATCGTTAAACGGTAGCCACAAAATGGAGTAAGGCGCCTCTTTCCTCTTCTTATTTCGAGGGGCTTTCAGGTAGGGTGCGCTGTGCGCACCGCTCTCCGGATGTTGGTGCGCACGGCGCACCCTACGCCCAAATACCACCGGCCTGGTGTTTCTTGAATCGTTTCCCGTCCGATGGAAAAGGACATCGTCCTCTCCGGCAAGACATACCTCCTTACGGAAATCCGGCCGGCACCCCGTCAGCCCTGCCAGTAATAGGGCAGGCCGTAGAAGTCGAAGATTGTCTTCTCATACTCGCGGTCAAGCAGTCGATCCGGATCGTACTCCGGGCTTTTCTTCAGCTTGTCGCCGGCAATCTTCATGTCGATGGCACTGCGCGCCCAATCCACGCGCGCAACCCAGGCAGTGGGCACGAGCACCCATTTGCTGCCCGGCAGCCAGTTGCTGGTATCGATGACCAGATACCTGATTATCCATGTTTCTTCCTCGACGATGAAGTCTTCGATATGGCCGATATCGGTATCGGTGGCGTGAATACGGTAGCCGATGACCTCGTCGATGGATTTGAGATGGGTCTTTTCTTCGGGCAATTCGCCGACTTCCATCAGCTCGTTTGGCTCCTGCAACATGCGCGGATAGTTGTGGGGCCCCCAGGCGAGATCCCCGTCCCAGTAATGCGACCAGGCGTAATATCTGTTGAACAGGATCTCGTATTGGCGTGAAACCGGCGCGTCGGTATCGAGCGGCGGCGAATCCTTGATCTGTTCCTTAGTCAGACTGACCTGCAGGGTATGCGTCGATTTATCCGCTTCGCCGATGGAGATCGGAGAAATGAGCACCTTGCGGCCGGGCAGCCATTTCCTGGTATCGGCGACGATGTACCGGATCACCCAGTTGGTATCGTCGAACAGGAAGTCATAGCATTCGCCGATCCGGCCGTCTTCGGCCCCCAGTTCGTACCCTTTGATTTCCTTCGCGCTTCTCAATTTTTCCGGCATAACGACCTCCTGTAATAATAGGCAGTCCTTGCGGTGTTTATGGGTGGCGTTGTCATTACCTTCTTTCATGGTAATTATTATGGAGAAAAAGAAAACGGCGCGGGATGCCCGAGGCGTCGGGTAATGTGAAACCACGGACGTGGCGGATGACGGCTTTACCCGGGGTTCAGTCACTGCAACGAAAGGAGAAGATTATGAATGAGAGTGTTATCAACCATATCGAAAAAGCCATAGCCGACCGGAAGACCGATCTCCTGCACTTACGCGTTCTGGCCGAACGTGCAGATCCGGATAAACAAAACGAATATTATCGCATTATCGAAGAGATAGTCGCCAGGGAAAATGCGGTGCGGGACAGGCTTGCCAGGTTTTCCGATGCCGAACCCGAGGCACGGCCAACCCTGCAGAAGGAAATAGAAGAACTCTGGCAAGGTACCGAGGAGGCCATCGAGGTCGCAAAAGCGAAAATACTCGAATTTTAAAGCGGTACCGGACAGCTATGCTCAAACGATTGTTCCCATGGAGATTTCTGCTGCAGCTCGCGGCCAAGCGGTTCGAGGTGGTCGATCCGTTATCGGTTGCGGCTCGGATCAGGGGTTTTGCCCAGCCGTCCGAGGTGCAGGAACCGATCGAACTCCTCCGGGCCGGTATTGTCTTTCATGCCCGGGGGTTGATCAACACCAAGGCCATCCAGCACAACCTCGACTGGATCTGGCCGTACTGGGTCGAGCGGCAGTTCAACCCAAAGGATCTTTCTTTTATTCCGCGGGCCTTTTCCTTTTCCCATATCAATCTCACCCATCGCAACTGGACCGCGGTGGGCAAGCCGGACCTGCCGATCTATCCTATCGTCGATCCGCACGGCCTGGTGACGCCGCTTCACGACGGCTGGTCCATCGACTGCTGGTTTATGGACGACGAAGGCAATACTCTCTGTCCCTCCCGGCTGAAAAATGTCCAGCAGCGGCTGCAGGACGATTCCAACCGCCGCGTCATCACCCGCTGTGCCGCCGACGCAGTGAAGATGACCAGCGAAGCGGCCATGGACGAAGAAAATCCCGAGCCGGTCCTGCGGGTGACGGCCATGGCCGAAGGAACCATCGGCGGCTGGCTGATTTTTGCCCTGCGGCCTTACAATCCCGAGGGGGTGCAGTTTATCGAGAAGGTCGAACTGCTGGCAGGCCGGACCGGCTGGCTGGTGAACGGCACCACCAGGGTCTTGCTGGCGGAGTCGCCCGACAAGCTGCTTTTTTCCAACTACGGCGAAGGCGATGTCTATTATCGCCTGACGGAAGTGCAGGAAACGAAAGAAAAAACCTGCCGGATCGGCATGGTCACGGCCGCTGCTCTGCACCGGGTCGAAGCGGGCGAAGGCAAGAGAGAGTTCAGCCTGACCGTGCGGCTTCCGCCCGCAAAAAACTATCCCGGCCTGACCAGATCGGTCAGCTGGCCGGAGGCGGAAATGGAAGCCGCCGAACTGCAGGTGCCGGACAGCGACATCCAGTTCCTCTACAACACCGCCACCCGCACTCTCATCCATCTCTCGGCCGGCGACGTCATCCCCGGACCCTATACCTACAATCGTTTCTGGTTCCGGGATGCCTGCATCATGCTCCATGTCCTGCTGGCCATCGGACTCAAGGACCGCTGCCGGCGCCACCTCGACACCTTCGCCGGCCGCCAGACCATCGAAGGCTACTTCCATTCCCAGGACGGCGAATGGGACTCGAACGGCCAGGTGCTCTGGCTGTTCAATCGCTTTCGGCTGCTGACCGGCGGGGATTTCAATCCGGACTGGCTGAAGCCGATCGTCAGAGGCGCCGAATGGATTGCCAGGAAAAGGGTATTCAACACGGACAACAAAAAGGTGGTGGGGCTTTTGCCCTCCGGTTTTTCGGCGGAACATTTCGGGCCCAACGACAACTATTACTGGGACGACTTCTGGGCGGTGGCGGGTCTCTACGGCGCGGCCGATACCATGGCCGCACGGGGCCTGGTGAAGGAAGAGGAAAACATCCGGAAAGTTGCGGTTGCAATGGAAAAGGATCTGTTCAAGAGTATCGCTCTTGTGGCCGCGGAAAAAAATACTCTGGCGATCCCGACTTCCCCGAACCGCCGCCTCGACTCCGGGGCCATCGGTTCGATCGTCGCCGACTACCCGCTGCAGCTCCTGCCGCCCGGCGACAAGCGGATGCTCGCCACCGCCGGCTTTCTCATGAACAACTGCCTGCAGAAGGGTTGCTTTTTTCAGGACATGATCCATTCCGGCATCAACGTCTACATGACCCTGGAACTGGCCCAGGTCTACCTGCGGGCAGGCGACGCCCGTTTCCGCTCCCTCATGGCCGCCGCCGCCTCGTTCGCCTCGCCGACGGGCCATTGGCCGGAGGCCATTCATCCGCTCACCGACGGCGGCTGCATGGGCGACGGCCAGCATGGCTGGGCAACAGCCGAATGGCTGATGCTGATCCGCAACATGTTCGTCATGGATGAAAAGGATGCTCTGATCATCGGCCGCGGCATTCTGCCCGAATGGCTGCAACGCAAAAAGAAACTGGCCTATGGCCCGACCTTGACCCCTTTCGGCAGGGTCAGCGTGGAAATCAACTGCCGGCACACCCGGCCGGCGGTTCATCTCACGGCAGACTGGTACGAACGACGGCCCGATAAGATCATCGTCCGTCTCCCGGGATATAAACCAAGTGTAATGAACGAGCCCGATTACTACGCCATTGTCGAGGAAGAAGAATGAATATCGCCATGTTCACCAATACCTATCTTCCCCACGTCGGAGGCGTGGCCCGCTCGGTCGCGACCTTTGCCGAAGATCTGCGCAACGCCGGCCACCGGGTGCGGGTCATCGCCCCAACCTTTGCGGAGATGGCGGAAGAGACCGACCCGGATATTGTCAGGGTTCCGGCCATCCAGAACTTCAACGGCAGCGATTTTTCGGTGCGGCTGCCGCTGCCCGGTACCATCAGCAAGGCGATCACCGATTTTGCCCCG
>MGTI01000164.1:0-6014 GCA_001799365.1 Desulfobacterales bacterium GWB2_56_26
AGCTGCGTCGCGATGTCAAGGCCAAGACCGCCAAAACCGTGGTGACCCTGCAGGCCGGTGCCTTTGGCCTCTCAGAGGAACCGAGCGGCACCCCCGCCGTGGAGAAAGTAAGTGGCGCGGCCGCCGGCCGGGTGCAGTTGACCGGTTACGAGCAGGCCGCCACCGGCGGCGTCGATCTGGGCAAGGCCCAGGTCATTGTTAGTGCCGGCCGTGGTATCGGCAAACCGGAGAATATCGCGATGATCGCGGGTCTTGCCAAGGCCCTGGGCGGCGAATACGGGGCCAGCCGGCCGGTCGTCGATGCCGAATGGGCCGAGCACAACCGCCAGGTTGGCACCACCGGCCAGACAGTCGCGCCGAAACTCTACGTGGCTTGCGGCATTTCCGGGGCAATCCAGCACTTGGCCGGCATGAAAAAGTCGGAATTCATCGTGGCGGTCAATACCGATCGCGACGCCCCCATCGGCGATGTCGCCGATGTGCTGGTGGTGGCCGACCTGAAGCAGTTCGTTCCGGTTCTGACCGAAAAAATTCAGGCGCTGTAAGGCAGAGGAAGGCTATGGTAAACGAGATATTTGCGAAGATGACCGAGTCTTTCGTGCCGGGTGTGCTCAAGCAGCCGAAAAGTTTTTATTTTTCCCTGGGAGACATCAAAAAGACCGTGCAACTGACAAGCGACGGCTGTCAGGTCAGCGACGGCAAGACAATCGAGAACGCCGACTGTGTCTGCAAAACCAGTCCGGAATTTTTCATGCGGATCTGGCAGGACAACTACCGCCCGGGGATGAAGGATTTTATGACTGGTGTCATCAAATCGAACAATCCCGGAGCATTGCAGGACTTTCTGCGGAGTTTCGGCAAAGAGGCTTAACTTACAAGGTTCTCACCGCTCCGGCACGGTCTGCCTTTGACCGAAGGGCGGGCCGTGCCGGGGACTCTTAATCGTTAACCATTACGGGACGATATCTCATGGAAATTTTGACGGAAATCAAGGTGCGTGGTTACCATGCCGATTTTTACGGCCATGTGAATAACGCCAGATACCTCGAGTTTTTCGAGGAAGACCGATGGGCTCAGCTGGAGTCGAAGATCGATCTGCGCAAGTGGGCGGAAAAAGGACTCATCTTTCTGGTGGTCAATATCAATGTCAATTACCGCAGGGCTGTTCCGGTCGGGGAAACCATTATCGTCACCACCAAGCTGGAGAAAATCGGCAACCGGAGTGTCGTGCTCAAGCAGGAGATTCTGGTGAAAGAGAGCAAAGCGGTGGCCGCCGACGCCCTTATCACCTTCGTCATCTCCGACAGAAGTGGCAGGGCCGTATCTATGGACGGCGAAATGCTCAAGGAAATCGAAAAGCTGAAGGAGACCACCTGATCCGGCAATCGTGGAGTAGGGTGAAATATTTTTCGCCCGATGACTCATTGCCATTCCCTCACGTCAACAGCATGATCGGTGGCGGCAGCCGCCGGTATGAAGGGCAAAGGAATTTATGGTTGACATTCATTGCGGTTATGTATTAGAAGCGAAGATGAAATAGAAATGACATTTTTGTATTTTATTGGTTAACCTGAACGTAAAAGTTACATGAAAGTTGGGAGGTGTACCGCTCCCATGGAGGATTCCATGGCATAGCGGGGAATGAGGCGACCGTCGTTGGCATTGACTGGTTCGGAGAATATCAACACTGAGGGAGAGTAGAATGAAAAAAGCGATTTCTGTACTGGCATTAGCATCCATTTTCACTGCGGGTTCGGCCATGGCTTCCGGTTGGCGTATTCCGGAACAATCGGTTGATTCAACGGCGAAAGCAGGTGCCAATATTGCCTCATCCACAAGGGCCGATACGGCCTATTTCAACCCGGCCAACATGGCCTGGATGGAGGATACCACCCACGTCGAATTCGATGCCACCTACATCTATCTTTCTCCCATCGAATATGAGGATGCCCGAACTTCCGCTTTTGACGGCGAGTCCGAGGATGAGCATTTCTTCCTGCCAGAGCTCTTTGTCGTTTCGCCCTCGCTCGGCGGGGCTCGCATCGGTCTTGCGGTAGTCGAGCCCTATGGTCTGTCCAAACGCTGGAAAGATCCCTATCAGAGAGCGGTCGCCGAAGAGTTCTCGCTGGCGGTTATCGAAGTCAATCCCACCGTTTCCTACAGCTTTGCCAATATGGTTTCCATCGCCGCCGGCCCACGGATGCTCTACGCCGATGCCACGGTCAAGAGCGATGCCAGTGGCTTGGGCATGCCTCTCTCCCGCGAGATGGAAGGGGATACCGTCGAATGGGGCTGGAATGCCGCAGTGGCGGTGAAGCCCATGGAGAAATTGAACATTTCGGCAACCTATCGTTCCAACGTCGATCTCGAATTTGAGGATGACGCCAAGCTCAACCTGCTGGGCACCAGGGTAACCCTCGATGCCGATGTCTCCATTCCGGCACCGGCCGTGTTCGCACTCTCCGCCGCCTATGATGTGCTCGACAACCTGAATGTGGAATTGACCTGGGACGTAACCTTCTGGTCCGAGTATGAGACCCTTGATTTCAATTTTTCCCCGGCCATTCCCGGCAATCCCTTCGAGCCGGCGCAGAACAGAGATTGGGACGATACCAATGCGTTCCGGATCGGCGTAACCTACGGCGTAACCAAAGCCCTCGATCTTATGGTCGGTTTTGCCTACGACGAAAACCCTGCGCCTGAAGAGAATATCGGCTTCGAGCTGCCGGATTCGGATGCGTGGATCTATTCCATCGGCGCCCAGTATAAGCTGAACGAGAAGATGGATATCGGTATCGCCATGCTCTATGACTATAAAGAGACCCGCGAGGTGCAGGTCAATCCCACCGACCGGATATACGGTGAATTCACCGACGCTTCCGCTCTGCTCGTATCCGTCGGCTTGAACTATCGGTTCTAAGACGGCTGCCGTTTCGTGAAGTAAAAAACCCCTTGCCGTTCACGCGGCAGGGGGTTTCATGTTTTGGGATGGTGAATCCGTGGCGTAAGCCTTTACAGGCCGCGCAGATACTCCGGTTTAAGACGCACCTGGCCTTGCAGAGCCCGATCGATCAGCTGCAGGGTTGCCTCTTTATCCTGCGGCAATCTGGCCTTGATCGGCAGATAGTTGGACGCATGGTTGGCGTGGAAATAGCCATCTGTCAGATGGGTTGCGGCAAACATGACGCCCAGCTCTTCGAGCATCCCGCTTGACGATAGCAGGGTGAATTCATGACGCCGTGAGGCCTCGAAGAGGGGAGTGTTCGGCGTGAGCATGAGGGAGAGCGCCCCGACATACTCCGGATCGATGGCAGTCAGCACCCGGCCGGTTTCCCTGGCATGAACAAGGGAACGTTCCCGCCCGGCGATGCCAAGGAGGACGGTGATCGACAACTTGATGCCTGCGGCCCTGATCTTTTGGCCCATCTCGATCATTCGCGTACTGTCGGCCCCTTTATTTATGCGTGTGAGCGTTTCGTCGTCGCCCGATTCCAGGCCCATGTAGGCGATGGCGAGACCATTATCGCGCAGTTCCCGGAGTTGTTCCGAGGTCTTGAGCCTGATACTCTTGGTGTTGGCGTAGGTGCCGATCCTGGTCACCCAGGGCAGCTTTTCGCGAATGGTCGTCAGGATAGCGAGCAGCCGCTCCTGAGGCAGAATGAGGGCATCGCCGTCGCAAAGAAACAGTCGATCCTGGTCTTTGCAGTGTGAAGCGGCAAAATCGATGTCGGCCATGATGGTTGCGTCGTCCTTGATGGAGAAACGGCTGCCTTTATACATTCCGCAGAACGTGCACTTATTGTGGGAACAGCCGGTGGTAACCTGCAGGAGAATAGAATATGCTTCGCTTGGCGGTCGAAAAATGTTGCCCTGGTAGTGCATTGCAGAATCCCTGTTGATGTTTTGCTGGATGAGTTTCACTCATTTATCTATATTGACGTGACCTGTCGGCGCAACAGAAAAGCGCGGAACTGTCAATACCCCCTCAAGGAGGGATAAGTACCTTCACGAAATTCCTTCTTAAAAACAAGAAAGAATTTCTAAGGTACTAAAAGGAACCGAAATATGAACAATCCGCATCCGGTCTACCCGCATTTACTGCAGCCCCTCGATCTGGGCTTTACCACTCTCAAGAACCGCGTGCTCATGGGATCCATGCATACCGGGCTCGAAGAGGAAAAGGACGGTTTTGCGCGAATGGCCGCCTATTACGGCGCCCGCGCCCGGGGCGGGGTGGCGCTGATCGTGACCGGCGGGGTGGCGCCGAACCGGGCCGGCTGGGTTGCGCCCTTTTCGCTGCGCCTGGCGACTCCCGCCCAGGCTCGAAAGCACCTGGCCGTCACCCAGGCGGTGCATGAGGAAGGTGGCAAGATCTGTCTGCAGATCCTGCATGCCGGGCGATACGGTTACCATCCCCTGTGTGTGGCGCCCTCCTCCCTCAAGGCTCCGATCAATCGCTTCAAGCCCCGGGAACTGAGCGGGCGGGGGATACGGGCGACCATTCGCGACTTCGTGCGGTGCGCAACGCTTGCGCAGGAAGCCGGCTACGACGGGGTCGAGATCATGGGCTCGGAGGGTTATCTCATCAACCAGTTCATCGCCAGGAAGACCAATCTCCGGCAGGACGAATGGGGCGGCTCTTTTGCCAACCGCATCCGCTTCGCGCTGGAGATCCTCCGGGGGGTGCGGCAGGCAGTGGGCGAAAATTTCATCATCATCTATCGCCTGTCGATGCTCGATCTGGTCAAGGGCGGCAGTACCTGGGATGAGGTGGTGACGCTTGCCCAAGAGATCGAGCGGGCCGGGGCGACCATTATCAATACAGGCATCGGCTGGCACGAGGCGCGGGTGCCGACTATCGCCACCATCGTGCCGCGGGCGGGTTTTGCCTGGGTGACCAAACGGCTGATGGGTGAGGTGAAGATCCCGCTCATCACCACCAACCGCATCAATATGCCGGAGGTGGCCGAGAAGGTTTTGGCCAAGGGCTGCGCCGACATGGTCAGTATGGCCCGGCCCTTTCTGGCCGATCCGGACTGGGTGGAAAAAGCCGAGGAGGGCCGGACTGAGGAGATCAACACCTGCATCGGCTGCAATCAGGCCTGCCTCGATCACATCTTTTCCCGCAAGACGGCGACCTGTCTGGTCAACCCCAGGGCCTGTCGGGAGACCGTCATGCCTTTTGTCAAGACGACGACCGCAAAAAGGGTGGCTGTGGTCGGCGCGGGACCCGCAGGACTTGCCTGCGCCGCAACCGCCGCGGCCAGAGGCCATGTCGTAACCCTCTTTGAAGCGAGCGGCGCGATCGGCGGTCAGTTCCTCCTCGCCAGGTACATTCCAGGCAAAGAGGAATTTGCCGAGACCCTCCGATACTTCCACCACCAGCTGCAGCTGCACGGCGTCGACCTGCGGTTGAATTGTTCGCCGACCGTGGCGGAACTGCGGAAGTTCGACGAAATTGTCGTCGGCACCGGGGTGAAACCGCGGCCGGTAGCTCTCGAAGGGGCGGCAGATAAAGTATCATCCTACCCGGAGGTTATCACCGGCCAAAAAAGACCAGGCCGGCGGGTGGCGATCATCGGCGCCGGCGGCATCGGTTTCGATATGGCCGCCTATCTGTTGCACGAGCGATCCGAGCCGATCGGTGTGGCGGAATTCATGGCGGAGTGGGGTGTCGATATGGCCTATGGCGGGGAAGGAGGACTGGGAGAGGTACGTCCGCACCCTCCGGTCAGGGAGATCTATCTGCTCCAGCGCAAAACCTCCAAACCGGGGGCCGGCCTTGGCAAGACCACCGGCTGGATTCATCGGTCGCTGCTCAAGAAAAACAGGGTGAAAATGCTGACCGGGGTGGAGTACCTCGCCGTCTCCGAAGAGGGGCTGCATATTCGGCATGAAGGTCGGGAACGGCTGCTCGCGGTCGACGACGTGGTCGTCTGCGCCGGCCAGCTTTCCGAGGTGAGTCTTGCCAGAGACCTCGATGCCGAGGGCATTGCCTATCATCTTATCGGCGG
>MGTI01000164.1:6037-9604 GCA_001799365.1 Desulfobacterales bacterium GWB2_56_26
ATGCCAAACGAGCCATTGCCCAGGGGACGGAAACAGCGGATCGCATGTAGTGGACAGGCCCTTACCGCTTCTCCGGCTGCCCGTTCGCCATTTTCAGGGGATAGGACTGGAGAATCGTATGGATGGCGCCGCTTTTGGTCAGCTGGCTCTTATAGAGGTGAAACTGCTCCACCGAAAACTCCGCCGTCCGCAGCATGGCATTGCCGGCCAGGAATTCCTGAAGCCTCTTGATCGGGCAATTCTTAAGTCTTGCGAGGGTCAGGTGGGGCGAAAACTTCTGTCGTTCCCTCGGAATGTCTATCTCAAAGAGTTTCCTTTCAATCGCATTACGCAGGGCGACCACTTGTTCGTGGGGATCGACGCCGGCCCAGAGGATGCGTGGAAGCCCGCGGGGCGGAAATGTTCCCACGCCTTTCAGGCAGAGGGAAAAAGCGGGGCGAACGATATCGAGGAGTGCCTCTTGAATGTCCAGCACCCTGCTGCCTTCAACCTCGCCGATGAATTTCAGGGTGAGATGCAGCTGATCGACGGGTACCGACCGGGTATCGGGAAGGGACCGACCGAGCCCGGCAATGTCCCGGCGGATGGAATCGGCAATGTCAATGGCAATGAAGACTCGTATCATGGATCATAGGAAAAAAGAAGGGGATGGTTATGAACCGATGGATAAAACCATAAGCAAAAAAGCCCCTGCTGACAACCGCAACCGGCCCTTACTGCGCCGATTTGTCATGTCGGCACAGTTGACACAATTGCTTGGTTTGCATAGAATTTTATGAGATGCGCCTGGAGCTTCTAAAAAAATGTCAACCGATGAGGAAGAGACCATGGATCTGACGACGCGAACAACCATTCTAAATGTGGGGAACGAGGAAGAAAAGCGTGCGGAGATACTCGGTTACTTCCTGAAAACCTATGCCCTGGACGATGAGCTCTACAATATTCTGGCGCGCGACGCGACTTTTTACCTGCGGCCGGAACCCCTGCGTCAGCCGCTGATCTTTTATCTCGGGCATACAGCGTCCTTCTACATCAACAAGTTGAATATCGCCAGGCTCATCGACCGCCGGATCAATCCCGCCTTTGAGTCGATGTTTGCCATCGGGGTCGACGAGATGTCCTGGGACGACCTGAACGAAAAGCATTATAACTGGCCGACCGTCGACCAGGTGCGGGCCTACCGGCGCGAGGTGCGGGAACTGGTTGAAGGGGTCATCCGGAGCCTGCCGCTGACGCTGCCGATTACCTGGGACGAGCCCTTCTGGGCGATCATGATGGGCATTGAGCACCAGCGGATCCATATCGAGACCTCCTCGGTTATCATCCGCCGTCTGCCGATCGAGGAGGTCCGGCCCCTGCCCGGCTGGGATGAATGTCCGCTCGTCGGCCGCGCTCCGGCCAACAGCCTCCTGGCGGTTCCCGGCGGTCAGGTGGTGCTGGGGAAAGGCAAGGACCATCCCCTCTACGGCTGGGATAACGAATTCGGCCGCCATGAGTTCCAGGTGTGGGACTTCCAGGCCGCCAAGTTTCTGGTGTCGAACGAAGAATACCGGACTTTCGTCGAGGCGAAAGGCTACGAGGTTGAAAAATACTGGACCGAGGAGGGCTGGCGCTGGGTGCAGTACACGAACACCCGTCATCCGCTGTTTTGGCTGGATGATCCCGCCGGCTACCGCTTCCGGACCCTCACCCGCATCGTTGACATGCCGTGGAACTGGCCGGTGGAGGTCAATTACCTGGAGGCGAAGGCCTTCTGCAACTGGCTGGGCGAAAAAAGCGGCAAGCAGGTTCGTCTGCCTACGGAAGACGAATGGTACCGGCTGCGCGACCTGCACGACATCCCCGACCAGCCCCACTGGGACAAAGCGCCGGGCAACATCAACCTGGAGCACTGGACTTCGTCCTGCCCGGTCGACCATTTCCCTTTCGGCGACTTCTACGATATCATCGGCAACGTCTGGCAGTGGACGGAGACGCCCATCACCGGCTTTGAGGGATTTGAAGTCCATCCCTGGTATGATGATTTTTCCACTCCCACCTTCGACACCCAGCACAATCTGATCAAAGGTGGATCGTGGATCTCCACCGGCAACGAGGCCACCCGTGATTCGCGCTACGCCTTCCGCCGCCATTTCTTCCAGCATGCCGGCTTCCGCTATGTGGAGGCCGAACAGCCCCTGGAGGTCCCCCAGGCGATGTACGAGACGGATGCCGCTGTTTCCCAGTACTGCGAGGCCCATTACGGCAAATCGTACTTCGGCGTCGCCAATTTCCCGGCGACCTGCGCCCGGATCTGCTTGGAACTCATGGCCGATAAGCCTAAAAATCGGGCTCTTGATCTCGGCTGTTCGGTCGGTCGGGCGAGTTTTGAGCTGGCCAGGGAATTCCAGTTTGTCAACGGCCTCGATTTCTCCGCCAGGTTCATCAGAATCGGCTATCAGCTGCAGGAAAAGGGGGCGGTGCGCTACGAACTGCCGGAAGAGGGTGAGATCGTCTCCTATCATGAACGGCGGTTGGCCGACTTAGGGCTAGCCGAGGTGGCTGGCCGGGTGGAATTTTTCCAGGCCGATGCCTTGAACTTGAAACCGCAATTCACTGACTATGATCTGATCCTGGCCGCCAACCTCCTCGACCGGCTGCGAGATCCCGGCACATTCCTGGCGAGCGTCCACGAGCGTTTGAACGACACCGGCCTGCTCGTCATTGCCTCGCCATACACCTGGCTCACCGAGTTTACCGTGAGAGAAAAATGGCTCGGCGGCTTCCGCAAGGATGGCGAACCCTATACCACCCTGGACGGTCTGAAGGACCATCTACAGGCCCATTTCACCATGGTGGGCGAGCCGCGCGACGTGGAGTTCGTCATCCGTGAGACAAACCGTAAATTCCAGCATTCGATCAGCCAGCTGACCGTGTGGCGGAAGACGAGATAGGAGTGCTGGAGAAATGACCGGAAAAAGTCCTTTGCGCCGCTACAAACTCGTCCTTGAGTACGACGGCACCAACTTCAGCGGCTGGCAGAAGCAGGCGGATGCCCGAACCGTACAGGGGGATGTGCTGAAGGCCGCAGCTCGGGTCGTCGGCGAGGTGGCCATGGATCTGCAGGGCTGCGGCCGGACGGACGGCGGGGTTCATGCCTTGGAATATGTCGCCCATCTGGAGGTGGCGAGCAAAATGCCACCGCAGGAGGTGGAGAGGCGCCTTGCCGAAGAATTGCCGAAAGATATCGCACTGCTGGCGGTTACAAAAGCCGACCCGCGGTTTCACGCCCGGTACAGTTGCCTGGCGCGAAGCTACGTCTATCAATTGCGCACCCGGAAATCAGCCTTCGGCAAGCGTTACGGCTGGTGGGTGCGCGAGCCTCTCGACCTTGCCGTCATGCACCAGGCAGCGGCCGTTATGGAGGGGATGCACGATTTTGCCGCCTTTGCCGAAAAGCAGGAGTTGAAAAAATCGACGAAGGTGGACGTGCAGCAGATCCGCTTTCTGGTCGAGGGCGACCTGATCCGGCTGCGGGTGGTCGGCTCCCACTTTCTCTGGCACATGGTGCGGCGGATGGTGGGCGTC
>MGTI01000164.1:9761-31275 GCA_001799365.1 Desulfobacterales bacterium GWB2_56_26
AATAATCCCGCTTTCTTTTGTCCTTTTCAGGGCTGGGAAAGCCGCATGATCGCCTGATTGGCGATGGTCAGGCCGAAAATGCCGGTGACGGTCGGCAGGCTGCCGAGCACATTGCGCTTGCGGCCCCGGTCGGCAAAAGGAGGGGCCTCACCGACCACGCCAGCGTCGTCTGCCGGCAACTCGTAGTTAAAATCAACCTGTTCCAGGGAATAGACGCAGGCGATGCCTTCCCCCACGCCCCGGTTGCGCAGCCGCTTGCGCAAGTGCTTCGCCAGCGGACAGTTGGAGGTCTCGAAGAGATCGCCGGTGCGGATCATGGTCGGGTCGGTGCGGAGCGCCGCGCCCATCGAGCTGATCACCGGAATTTTACTGAGATAGGCGCCGTGCAGAAGCTGGGTTTTCGGATTGAGCGAGTCGATGGCATCGATCAAGAGGTCCGGCCGCGGCGAAAGGATCTGCTCCAGGGTTTCCTCCCCGGCAAAGATTTGCAGGGCTTCGACCTGACACTCCGAATTGATGGCGAGGATGCGCTCTTTGGCCACCTCCGCCTTGGGCCTGCCGAGAGTCGTTTCCAGGGCCAGCAATTGCCGGTTGATGTTGCTGGGCTGGATGGTATCGTGATCGATGATCCGCAGCCGCCTGATCCCGGCCCGCACCAACCCTTCCAGGGCGTAGCCGCCGACGGCGCCAAGACCCACCACCGTCACCGTCCGTGACTGCAAGAGTTTAAAACGCTCTTCTCCCAATAATTTCCGTGTGCGAATAAATCTGTCCATATACCACGTGATGAATAAAAGATGTGCTGTGAATATTTCTGAGTGGCTATGACGATAGGGCATCTGATCCGTGCTTGCAAGGGAGGATGCCCTGTTGCCAAAAAATGAGCGAATAGTGTTCCCCGTTCATGGCTGTGGCGATAATCCCTTTGGCATTCGGAAATGTTTCTGGTAAATAGTTTCTCCTTCCAACCCCCGTAAGGGGGATAAGTACCTTCACGAAATTCTTTCTTAAGGTACTCGATCAGTTGCCGCAGTCATTTTTTTTTCAGTTTCCCCGTACGTCATGAAGCAGCTACCGCCTCAAGCCGATCCCGACAATACCGCCAGCTGGGCGAAATATTCCGCGAAACTCTGCCGTCACTGTGCCGCCTGCTGTTGCAGCCTGCCGGTGGAGGTGAAGGGGCTGGATCTGGTCCGTATGGGCCTGATCGAGGAATTCTCGTTGCAGGACGACCCGAAATTCATCGCCCGCAAGCTCATGAAGGACCGTCTCGTGGACCACTTTCATGCCCGGACCGCAACCTTTACCCTGGCCAGACGGGCGAGCGGTGACTGCATCTATCTCGACCACCAAACCCGGCGCTGCACCATCTATGACCGCCGTCCCGATACCTGCCGCAATCATCCCCAGATCGGCCCACGCTCCGGCTACTGTGCCTTTCGCTTGAAAGAGGCGGTATAGCATACCGAGGTCATGGATCGAGCCGCTGTTTTTGGGGACGGATGTAATAGCGGAAATAGCCGACCAGATTGCTGCTGATAAAGAGCACCTCCATGAGCACCGCCCCGGGGGAACCGGCCAGCACGTTATGGACCAGCCATAGGCTGGTGCCGATCACCATCAGTTGCCTGAGCTGCTTGTCTTCCTTGCAGAAGGAGGCCATGGTGCCGAAGACCCCGCCGGTGCCGGCGAGGATGGAGAGAATGCCTTCATAGGAAACGGCGGCGAGGGCGATGGTGGCCAGGACGAAGAAAACCATCAGCTTTTTGGAGGTCGAAAAGAGCGAAACGGTGAAGCGGGTGGCCGCGAGAAGTCCGAGGCAGGCGGCAGTCCAGTGGTCGAGCAGCATGAAATGTATCGAGATCAGAACGCAGGAGATAAGCAGACAGGCCACTATCTTCTTCTTTTCCTTGAACTGAAAGGACAGAATATCAGTACAGATGGCGATCCCGACCAGGATCTGGGAGAGAACAAAGAGCGACATCGGATGGCTGCGACGGGAATAAAAAGAGAGATCGGTACATCGTAAGCCCGCGCACTATACCGTGTCGCCGGGCCTGCGTCCATCTCAATATCCCGGCGTGGTCAGGTCGGCGACGGTATACCTGGGGATCCCCCGGTGCCGGGAAAAGATGTCGACCGAGGCGTAGCCATAGCAGCATTGACAGAATTCGGCGACCGTCAGAATAAACTCGCTGAGCTGCCGGTGGAGAGGGCCGGAAAGATTCTGTTCCGGGCTGTCGAAGAGCAGAATCGGTTCGGTCCGGCAGGTGGCCTGGCTGAAGGCTATTGCCAGGGAAACGGCGGCCTTCAGATGCATGAGAGAGCCACTCGGGGTGGCGTTGCTTTTCAGGGCCGGGGTGGCGGAAACCTCGACCTCGGTGCCGGTTGCCGGGGAATACACGTGCAGCCTGGGAGCGGAAAACCGCATGGCGGCGAGGTGAAGGTTAAGCTGCTCCAGGAAATCGCGGCCTCCTGCAGCGGACGACTCGCTCAGTTCTGCCATTCTGCCCGTGATCCGGTGAAGGAGCGGGGCGAGGGGCTCCGGCTGCGACAGCGAGTTGACCAGAACCGTAAAGATCGGCAGACGTTGTTCGACGACCTTGCGGGCGGCATCAAAGTCTTCGGCGCGGCGGATGGCCCTCGCGAGGTTGTCGATCCGCTGCCTTGAGCTTTGCCTTATCTCGGCCGGCAGGGATTCCAGCCATTCAACAAGGGCCAGGCCGATCCCGTTCTTAATCCGGTCCGACTTGTCCAAGGTCTGGGCGAGGGCATCAATGCGCCCCGCTTTCTCCGGGGCGATTTCTTTTGCCCAGTCTGCCAGCTGCTGCATATCGGCGGCTATCTCTCGCCATCTGGTCGACGAGGCGATCTCGACGAAATTGATCCAGCGCGAATAATCAAGCCGTCTGCCGACCTCGATCCGATCCGTTTGGAAGAGATGCGGACTGACTACGGCCAGATCGCCGACCAGATCCGGGGTGGTGTTGAAGATGGCAAGCGCCACGGTGCGCTTTTCCGGATAAATCCTTTTACTGTACGGCTGCCTGCTGATCAGAGGAAAATCGGCAAACGGCCTGGTGCTCTCGCAGGAGAAGAGGGGGTTGAGAGCGGCAAGGGCTTGCAGGAATGAGGCTCGGCCCTTTTCATCGGGAAAGTGGAAGAGATTCAGGCGAGGCGACAGCTCGAACCAGCAGCTTTCGATGGTGTCGCCCAGCCCCCGTATGCGCGCACGAATGACTTTCATCCCTGACACCTGAACAAGGTGAGAATTGAAGAGCCTGTTTTTTTCCTTCAAAGATAAGCATGATGAGGCAGGGATAAAGCGGAAAGAGAACAAGGGTTGAGGTGCTGCCAGCTCAACGCGAGAATTTCGCCGCGAAAGAGCTGACAGCTGAATGCTGAACGCTGATAGCTGCCTTTGCTCAGCAGACCAGGGAGGCGCCGAATAGCTCTTCGGCCATTGTATTAGCGACGAGATTGGTCGGCCGTTTCTGTTCGTCCGCCAGCCGGTAGATCTCCAGCAGCGTCTGCTCGATTGCAGCTGTTCGTCGCATGGCGAGCTTCTCATCGTAGGGTTGGTCGATTTCGCAGCTGATGTTGATCACTCCGCCGGCGTTGGCGGCGTAATCCGGGGCGTAGAGGATGCCCCGCCGGGAGAGCAGATCTCCGTCTTCTTCGGTCTGTAGCTGGTTGTTGGCACTGCCGGCGACGATCTGGCAGAGCAGGCCGGGAATGGTCCTGCTGTTGAGGATTCCGCCCAGGGCGCAGGGGGCGAAGATGTCGCAGGCGACGGTGTAGATCTCCTCCGGCCTGACCAGTTCCAAATCGATTTTTTTACCAAGCGCCTCGATATGGGCCGGATTGATATCCGAGGCGATAATCCGGCAGTGGTCCTTTTTCAGCAATTCTGCCAGCCTGCCGCCGGTCTCGCCCACGCCCTGGATGGCGACGGTCAGTCCGTCCAGCCCTTCCCGCTGCAGCTTATGGCGGACGCTGGCCCGGATCGCACAATAGACCCCGTAGGCGGTGAAGGGGCTGGGGTTGCCGCTGGCGCCGACGGTCGCGACATGGCTGGTCCGCCGTTTCACCGCTACCATGTCCGAGAGCGTCGAATTGACATCCTCGGCGGTGATGTAACGGCCGCCTAAGTGTTCGACGAAGTTGCCCAGTTCTTCGAAGAGGGCTACCCGGTCGACCCGCAGAAGATCGGTGCGGACCACGCTTTTGCCGCCGCCTAAAGGCAGGCGGGCCAGGGCATTCTTGTAGGTCATGCCGCGGCTGAGCCGCAGCACATCGGTGAGAGCCGCCTCGTCCGAGTCGTAGCACCACACCCGGCAGCCGCCGAGAGCCGGGCCGCGGTGGGAGTTATGGACGGCGATCCAGGCGGTGAAGCCCACTTCGGGATTGTCGCACCGGACGACCTCTTGGTAGCCGGGCATATCGAGTTCTGTGTAGGTGTTCATGGAAGCTCCTCTGCAATTTCAATTGGTCGGTGAATGGAGTCTTTCGTAGGGTGCGTCGTGCGCACCGGTGCAATCAGGTTGGGGCATAAAGTGCACCCTGCGAAAAAACGTCAGCGGTTAGAAATTTTTTATGCAGCCATGGCCTGTTCGGCCTGCAGGACGGCCTCCGCCCCGCGGTGCAGCGCGGCCATGTTCAGATCGAGCAGCCGCTCCGCCTTGCTGCCGAATACCTTGGCAAAGGCCAAAGCGATGCTGCCCGGACTCACGACCTTCGAGATTGCCAGATACGCCCCCAGCATGACCATGTTAGCCGCGCGACCGTTGCCGCATTCAGTGGCCAGATCGTTCGCCGGGATCGCATGACTGTGGATGTCCTGCCGGTCGGGAGCCTTGTCGATCAGGGAGCTGTTGAGGAGCAGGAGACCGCCGGGGGCCACGCTCTGCTCGAACTTGAGCAGAGAAGGCAGATTCATGACGATGACGCAGGTGGCATTATGGGTGACGATGGGCGAGCCCACCGGCGAATCCGAGACCACAATATTGCAATAGGCGGTGCCGCCGCGCATTTCCGGACCGTAGGACGGCAGCCAGGTCACATGCTTGTTTTCGATCATTCCGGCGTATGCCAGGAGTTGGCCCAGGGACATCACGCCCTGGCCGCCGAAGCCCGCGCAGAGTATTCGCTCGTTACACATTTACGCCTCCTCCGGTGCTCTCAGGACACCGAGTGGATAGTAGGGGATCATATTGTCTTCCAGCCACTTGAGGGACTCGATTGGCGACAGCCCCCAGCCGGTCGGACAGGTGGAAAGAACTTCGATAAGGGAAAAGCCGTGGCCCGCCATCTGGCAGAGAAAGCCGTTCCTGATCGCCTTTTTGGCCTTTCGGACGGCCGCCGGATTGTGCACCGAGACCCGTTCGACATAGGCCGCGCCGGGGACCTGGGCGATCATTTCCGCCACCCGCAGGGGCAAGCCCGCATGTGCCGGATCGCGGCCGTCGGGCGCGGTGGTGACTTTCTGGCCGGGCAGGGTGGTTGGGGCCATCTGGCCGCCGGTCATGCCGTAGATGGCGTTGTTGACGAAGATGGTGGTGATCTTTTCGCCGCGATGGGCGACATGGACGATCTCGGCGGTACCGATCGAGGCGAGGTCGCCGTCCCCCTGGTAGGTGAAGACCGGCTTGTTCGGATGGACCCTTTTCACCCCGGTGGCGACGGCCGGAGCCCGGCCGTGGGCCGATTCGACCATGTCGACATTGAGGTAGTTGTACGAAAGAATAGAGCAGCCCACCGCGGCACAGCCGATGGCCTCGTTTAAGAGACCCTCTTCCACCAGCACCTCGGCCACCAGCCGGTGGACGATGCCATGGGTGCAGCCCGGACAATAGTGGGTCTCGCGGTCGGTGAGACCCTTAGATCTGGCATGGACAACTGTCATCGCTTACGCCCTCCCGAGCAGAGTTTTGACCTTCATCGCGATCTCTTCCGGCACCGGAATGATGCCGCCGGACCGGCCGTAGAAGGCCACCGGCAGCCGGCCGTTGACCGCCAGCCGTACATCGTCGACCATCTGCCCGCAGCTCATTTCGACGGTGAGGATCATCCGGCAGGAATCTGGGAGCTCCGCGAAAGCGGCGACCGGGAACGGCCACAGGGTCTGAGGGCGAATAAGCCCGACGGCGATTCCCTCCTCCGCCAGCAGGTCGATTGCATTCTTGACGATGCGGGCGGTGGAGCCGTAGGCAGAGAGGATAATCTCTGCCCCTTCGGTTCGATAGCTCTCGTGCCGAGCTTCTAAAGTTGCGATCCGGGCGTATTTGGCCTGAAGGGTAAGATTCCTCTGCTCAAGAACCGTGGGGTCAAGCGCCAAAGTCTTTACCGTGTTCGGCGGGCGCACCCCGCCATGACCTACCACCGTCCAGTCCTTCTCCGGCAGTTCGCGCAGCGGCCTGTCGTGAAATTCTACCGGTTCCATCATCTGGCCCAGCATACCGTCGCTGACGATAAAGACGGGAGTACGGTAGATTTCCGCCAGGTCGAAGGCCATCATCATCATTTCCGCCCCTTCCTGGACGGTGGCGGGGGCGAGCGACAGGATCCGGTAGTCGCCGTTGCCCCCGCCCCTGGTCATCTGGTAGTAGTCGGCCTGGGAGGGTTGAATAGAACCTAGCCCGGGGCCGCCGCGCTGGGCGTTGACGATGACGCAGGGCAACTCGGCTGCGGCGAGCGACGACATCCCTTCCTGCATCAGGGCTATCCCTGGCGAAGACGAGGAGGTCATGGCCCGGCCGCCGGCGGCTGCCGCACCGTATACCATATTGATGGCGGCCAGTTCGCTTTCGGCCTGGAGGAAGACGCCACCCGCCTTGGGGAACTCTCTGGCCAGAAATTCGGGGATTTCGTTCTGGGGGGTGATAGGGTAGCCGAAGAAGTGGGTGCAGCCGCCCTTGATGGCGGCGAGCGCCAGAGCCTCGTTGCCTTTCATCAAGGTCTTAGACATGGGCGGCCCTCCTCTGTTTACCAAAGCGTTCGACGGTGATCACCGAATCCGGGCACATCAGGGCACAGTTGCCGCAGCCAAGACACCCGGAAGGCTGAGCCACGACGGCCGGACTGTAGCCCTTGAGGTTCACCGTGCGGTGGTCGATGACGAGCACTTCCTCGGGACAAGCAATGGTACAGAGCCCGCAGCCTTTGCAGCGGTCGGCGGCAATGCGGACTCGTCCCCTCAGTTCAGCCATAGGTGCCTCCTTGAAAAATTTGTTTTATATTACAAAATAAAATTAATTATAGCAAAACTATTTTGGCAAAATAAAAATGCGCCGACATCATCGGAAACTCCCAAATAATGCCAAGATGCCGTAGGGAAAGAGGGGGGATGCGGAAATGCTGGAGTTTATTTACACAAAAATGCGTTTATTAAAATAAAACTGCAGTCGGGGAAGCAGCTGGTGTGTTCGACGGTGACAGGAGTGGGGCGTCCCAAAAAGAGGAGATCAACTCTCCTTGAAGATGACAACCAGGGTCTTGGCAGGTCCGCCTATTCCCCTGTAGCCATGCGGGACAACGGAATCGAAATAGAGACTGTCGCCTTCATCCAACAGGACGATATTGTCGCCGCAGCGAAATTCCAGCCGGCCTTCCAGGACATAGACAAATTCCTCGCCGCGGTGGTTGTTGTAAACGATGGCATCGGGCTCCCGCTCTTCCATATTGACGATGAACGGCTCCATGCTTTTATCCACCTTCGGATAGGCGAGCGGCTCGTATTGGTAGCCGATATGGGAGATGTGCGGGCCTTTGGCCACGCCGTAACGGTCGGTTCTGCGCGTCACGACGATGCTGCTGTCCTGGTTGTCGGCCTGGAAAAAGTAGCCGATCGAGACGCCGAGGGCCGTGGCAATCTTAAGCAAGGTGGCGATGGGCGGGGTGACGAGATTGTTTTCGATCTGCGACAGGTTCGGTTTGGACAATCCGGTGAGGTCGGCCAGATCCTGCAGCGTCAGGCCGCGTCGATTGCGGAGGGTACGAACCTGATTGCCTATATCGAGGGAAGCGAGTTCATCTTTCATAGCATACGCCTTGCTAACACGGCCGGAGCAAAAACGACTACACGTCTCGGCTCTCTGCCGGCTGACCGGAAAATACCAGTGTATTCCGGCAACTGCCGGATAATCTCAGCATAAATGTAATTTATGCGTGTTGATTATAATAACAGTTTCGAATGGATGCCATGGTTGTTTCGCCGCAGGCGATGGATTCGGCCAACCTCCAGGCCTCCGGTTTAAAGACCGGCTGCAGGGGTTGTTCGACGTGAAGCAGCCGGTCAAAGGCCTGCCGCAGCTGGCGGTCCCAGAGATCGCTGTAGCGGAGCAGGTCGTCCGGATAGACCGTAGACCGGTCCGTTCCTTCCGAATCGACGTCAAACGGGGCAATGATATTCAAAAAACCGTAATCGTCGGTGAGTTCCTCGCCCGGCTCGATGTCTCTCACGGCGATTTCGAAGTTGTAGGGAGTGAGACAGCAGTTGTTGTGGAAACTGTGATTGATGAAGCGTTCGTTGTCCCAGCAGAAAACCAGACTGCCCTTATGGTTGCGGTAGGAGTAGGTGATGACGGATTCCCGGCAGGGTTCAGATAGCAGGGCGAGCTCTGCCATGGAAATCTCCCGGTCGAGATCGTCGAAGACCCAGGTCACCGTGCCCTTGGGGATTCTGGCCGTGGCGACAACTCCCTTACCTTTGGTTTCATTAATAAAAATAACTTCGGTGCAGCCGATGATCATTGTCGGTTCCTTGTTCCGTCAAGAGTCTTGCGCATGAGGATGGCATGGCCGCCGTCCTCGTAGTAGCCGAGGCGAAAGCCGCATTGGGCAAAGCCGTGTTTTTTATATAAACCGATAGCCGCCACATTGCTGTCGCTCACCTCCAGGGTGAGCATCGAACACTTTTTCGCCCGGACGATGTCTTCCAAAACTTCGAGCAGCCGGCCGGCCAGACCGTTGCCTCGTGCGGCTGCGGCGATGCCGAAGGAATAGATCCGCATCTTGCGGCTGTTCTTACGGCCGAGGAGGATGGCGTAGCCGAAGATTTCAGTGTCACCCGGACGTTTGATCACCACCACCTGGGCATGACGGATCAGGTAGCGGAAAGTTTTCCTTGAGCAGCGGTCGGTATGGAAGAGATCGACTTCCAGTGCCGCGAGCTGGTCGATGTCGGCCTCGCAGGCGGGAACAAAGAGATAGTCGGCCTTCATTTATTTGTGCTGTTTGCTGCTGAGCCTGTTGACGAACTCCCGGAGGATGATACGGTACAGCTCGTTGCCCATGATGGCATCTTCCACACCGTGCTCGATGGACGGGTTGTCGTTGATCTCGATGATTATCGGCTGGTCGCCCACCATCTTGATGTCCACCCCGTACAGCCCTTTGCCGATGAGCGAGGTAGCCTTGATCGCCAGTTTACGGACTTTCGCCGGAATGCTGTTGAGGGGCACGGTGTCGAAGCCGCCGGCCTTGGGGATCCGGTTGGCCCGGTGCTGGATGATCTGCCAGTGGCCGCGGGCCATGTAGTACCGGCAGCCGTAGATGCACTCGCCCCCGAGCACGCCGATCCGCCAGTCGAAATCGGTGGGAACGAACTCCTGGACAAGAAGAATCGAAGACCGCGGGAACAGTTCTTCGATGGTCTGTTCGTACTCTTTCTCGTTGGCAACCTTGGTTACCCCGATGGAAAAGGAGCCGTCGGGCACCTTCACCACCATGGTCGACCCCAGAATCTCGCTCAGTTCTTCGTACCGCATGGGGTTGGTCTTGAAGACCAGCCGGGACCGCGGACAGGGGATCTTTTCCCGGTCGAGCAGTTCCTTCAGGTAGACCTTGTTGGTGCAGAGGATGATGGAGGTCGGGTCGTCGATGACCACCATATCCGCCTGCTGCGCTTTTTTGGAGAGCTGGTAGGTGATGTGATTCACCGCGGTGGTCTGGCGGATGAACAGCGCATCGAACTCCATCAGCCGGGAAGAATCGTCGGCCGTGATGAGTTCGGCGTTGACGTTCATCTTCTTTGCTTCGGAGATGAAGAGATGCAGGGCCGAGCTGTTGCTCGGGGGGATCTGCTCCTTCGGGTCGTGGAGAATGGCCAGGTCGTAGCCGAAGGATTTCTTGTTCTTCGGATAGCGCCAGATTCTTTTGTTGAACCGGTCGATGGCATCGGCAAACTGGGTCTGCTGGGCATCGTCCAGCTCGTCCAGGGACATGGTGCGGAAATGCTCGAGTTGTGAGTATTTGTTGTCGGCAAAGGTGACCTTCATCATCGGGAAGGGAAACTGATCGAAGATGAATTTGGCCAGTCGTCTCAAGGCCGGAACTTCGCAGTCGCCGAAAAAAATGTCGAGCGTATGGGGCATGTTGCCGCTCCTGTCCTGGGGCAGGCCATTGCCGCTGAGCCAGGAATGACAGGTTTTTTTCAGCAAGCCCTGGAGCTTGATGGTCCGGTCGCAATCCAGGCTGTTGATCGCATCGACGGAGGGGATCACTTTATGCTTTCTGGCCTGGGCCAGCAGCGAGCAGTAATAGCCTTCCGAGTTATAGCTGAGGTCGCTGCAGAGATTGATGATGAGCAGGTTCTCCTGGCTCAATTTCTCGTTCTGCAGATACTCGCCGGCGGTAATGATAGCGTCGGTTTCATAATAGGGCTTCCAGTCGGAAGCTCTATCCAAGATGATCAGTGTCGTTAACATGGCGAAACCTTGAGCTGCCGGTCGGAGGAATGATCCGGCCGGCATTGTTGTTTATGCGAATTGAGGACTCGCATGACCGGTTGACCGGTTACCCGCGGGCCCGCTCTTTTATCGGAATGTAGCAATACGATTTCGGGCCGATGTATTCGGCTCGGGGACGGATAAGCTTGTTGTTGCTCCATTGTTCCAGGATGTGCGAGGTCCAGCCGACCGTCCTGCTGATGGCGAAGATGGGGGTAAACAGCTCCATCGGCAGGCCTATGGCATTGTACAGCGAGGCGGTATAGAGATCAACGTTGGGGAATACCTTGGTCCGTTCCTCCACGATTTTCTGGATCTCCCTCGTCATCTCGAAATAGGTTGTGTCGCCAGCTTTTTCAGATAAAGTCTGGGCATAGCTGCGCAGGACATCCACGCGGGGATCCTCGCAACGGTAGACCCGATGGCCGAAGCCCGGAATTTTTTCCTTCCTGGCCAGCTTATCTTCGATAAAGGCCCGAGTTTTGCCAGGGTCGCCGATTTCTTTCAGCATCTGCATGACTTCCATGTTCGCGCCGCCGTGCAGTGGCCCTTTCAGGGTGCCGATGGCCGAGGTGACCGACGAATAGATATCGGCCATGGTCGAGGCGGTGACCCGGGCGGAAAAGGTCGAGGCGTTCAGTTCGTGGTCGGCATGGAGAATCAGGGCAGCGTTGAAGGCCTTTTCGGCCAGGGTATCCGGTTCCTTGCCGAACAGGGCGTACAGGAAGTTAAAGGCGATGCCGTGGCCGGGGATCGGCTTGATCGGCTCCTTGCCTTCCCGCAGCCGCTGGTGGGCGGCGATGAGCAGCGGGATGCGCAGGGTGAGGCGCTGGGCCTTGCGCAGGCTGGCATCGAGTCCGGTATTGCCGCTGTCCGGGTCCCAGTGGCCGAGGGAGGAGACGGCGGTGCGGATAACTTCCATCGGGGTGGCAGCTTTCGGGAACATGCGCAGGATCATGACGGTCTCCACGGGCAGTTCCATGGAACCGGTAAAGCCGGCCAGAAAGGCCTTGAATTCGGTCGGCCTGGGCAGGGCGCCGTACCACAGAAGATAGGCAACCTCCTCGAAGGTCGATTGCTTGGCGAGCTCGATGGCATCGTAGCCCCGATAGATGAGTCTGCCTTCCTCGCCATCGATGTAACATATCTCCGATTCACAGATGGTTATATCGGCCAGGCCGAGGCCTATGGTCGACGATGGAGGCTCCTTGTCCGCAACTGCTGTCATAACGATATCTCCTGGAAAATACTGAACTATATCATCCGTTCCGGATGTATAATGCTGGCAAAGAAAAGGTCTTTTCGAATATAGCACAAAAGAGCCAAAAAAATCCTCTTTTTTTGAACCGCAGCGCGGCCGGGACAGCACCGTCGCCAGGCGATCGATCCTTCCTTTTTCAGGAATCGGTGGATGATTACTGTTATTCTCCACTCAAGCAGTGCTCTCTGAGGTGAACATACCGATATGTATAATATATTGATTCCAGAACCTGTGTTTTTGGAGTCCGATTAGAATTTGACGCCGGAACCGGTTCTCACCTATACTCGATACAGAAACCAGAAACGGCAGTGCAGTCACGTGAAGCGGTCAGGTGGAAAATGAAGCGTCATGGCAGGCCCAGGATATTGCGAAATCTCTTAGTGTTCCTCACTCTTGCCTGCGGACTCCTCGCCTTTGTCGGCTATTACCAGTTTCATATCCGGTCGAAAATGAAGAGGACGGTTGCCGAGCATGCCAGGATTCTCAGCGGTCCGCTGTGGAATTACGACAAAGAAGCCATCGAAGGTTTTGTTGCCGCGGTCATCGGCCGTGAAGAGTATCAGGCAATACGTATCGTAAATCTTGACGATCAGCTGTTTTATGAACAGGTTAAGACGCCGCTGAATGGACTGGATGCGGTGCTGGGCCGCATCGGCCTGGTGAACAACAGGAAACTGGTCGACGAAATTACCAAAAATCAGAAAGCCATCGGCAGGGTGGAAGTCGTCTGGCACGATACCACCATTTACATCACCGCGACCGCCTGTTTGATGGCGGCATTGTTTTTCATCATCGCCCACCTCTACGGCCGGATCGTCGATACCAACAGAATGTTGGAAAACAACGTCGACGATCTCCGCAAGGCTCTGGAAGAATTAAGAAAGCAGAAAGAATATGTGGAGCAGCTCTTCGATGTCGTGCCACAGGGGTTGATCACCGTCGACAGCGGACAGCGACCGATCGAATGGAATGGTTCCTTTGTACGGATGGTCGAGCGCTGGGCCGAGGCGATCAACCGTGAGGTGGAGGAGCTGCAGGCGATCTTCCTCGATCGCCTGCAGCAGGAATTGCAACGGATCGGCGAAGGCGAATATGTGATGAATATCGACGGTCACCCGCTCAGCATGGCCTTTGCCTCTGCCGAGGTCCCGCAATTCGACAATATCAGCCGTATCGTCTCGCTCCGCGACATCACCGACATCTCCGCCATGCAGCGCCGGCTGAGCCAGGCCGAAAAACTGGAGTCGGTCGGCCGTCTCGCAGCCGGCATCGCCCATGAAATAAATACCCCCACCCAATATGTGGTCACGAATCTCGAATTTTTGACCGAAGCCTATCGTGATATTGCCGGCGTCATGGAGCGTATCGAGAAGATGATCGGCACCACCAACCAACCTTCCGACATCTCGCCATTTTTAGGGAAACTGCGGGAATCGCTCGATGAAGCCGACTGGAAGTACCTGGCCGAGGAGATCCCGGGGGCCCTGGAGCAATCCCGGGAAGGTTTGCGCCGCATCCAGTCCATCGTCGGCGCCATGAAGCGATTCACCCATCCGGCAGGCGAGTTCGCTGAGCAACACGATCTGAATGCCGCCATCGAAACGACGGTAACGGTTGCCCGCAATGAATGGAAATATGTCGCCGAAGTGGTTCTAAACCTTGACCGGGACCTGCCTCAGGTGCCATGTTATATCGATCAGTTCAATCAGGTGATCCTCATCATGATCATCAACAGTGTCCATGCCATCGGTGAGCGGCGCGAACTCGATCCGGAGAAAAAGGGGCTCATTACCATATGCAGCCGGGCGACGGAAACCGGGGTCGAGATAAGCCTTACCGACAACGGCATCGGCATGAGCGAAGAGATCCAAAATAAGATTTTCGATCCGTTTTTTACCACCAAAGCGGTCAACAGAGGAACCGGACAGGGCTTGGCGATTGCCAATGACATTATCGTCACCCAACATAAAGGCTCGATAGAGGTGGTATCCGAGCCCGGCAAAGGCTCGATGTTCGTGATCCGGTTGCCAAAAGAACCTGGACAAGAGGAGAGTATATGCAAAAAGCAATCGATATAATGACCAAAAATGTGATTACCGTGACCCCCAGGGTAACGGTGACGGAGCTTGCTCTGTTGCTGGCTTCCCATGGGATTAGCGGTGCTCCGGTGCTGGACGAGACCGGCCGGCTGATCGGGATGGTCACCGAGAACGACCTGATCGATCAGAAGAAGAAGCTCCACATTCCCACCGTGGTGACAATCCTCGATTCCGTTTTCTATCTCGAGAACCCGGACCGGGTGGGCAAGGAGATGAAGAAGATGGCCGGGGTAACCGTGCAGGACATTTATACACCCAAGCCGGTCACCGTAAGCGAGGAGACCACCATCGACGAGATCGCCACCATCATGGCCGAAAAGAAGATCCATACCCTGCCGGTCATGCGCGGGGAAGCCCTGGTCGGCATCATCGGCAAGCGGGATATCATCAAGACCCTGATTTCCACAGTTTGAGCCGCGCCGCGGGGGAGGGAATAAGCCTCTCCCGTTCCTTTCGGTTTGACATCGCAGATATTCTCTAGTATGCAAAGCGGGAATACCATGCTGAGTATGCTGTGCTGCAATGTCGGTAAGAAAGGAGTAAGCTATGGATGTATCGATTGTTTCCGGCGATTTAGGTGTCTATCTGCAGGGGCTGAAAAATACCCTCATCCTCGTTTCGATCTCGTTTTCAATCGGCCTGATCATGGCCGTTCCCCTGGCCGTTCTCAGGACCTCGGGGCATATCGTGGTCCATCTGCTGATCCGGATCTTTGTCCATGCCTGTCGGGCAACGCCGCTGCTTGTCCAGATGTTTTTCCTTTATTATTGCTTCGGAAACATTGAAGCGATGAAGGAAACCTTTCTCTGGCCGATGTTCAAGGAAGCCTACTTCTGTGCACTCTTCGTGTTTTGCCTGAATACCTGTGCGTATACCACCGAAATTCTCACGGGGGCAATTGTCGCCCT
This sequence comes from Desulfobacterales bacterium GWB2_56_26, assembly GCA_001799365.1. Lineage (GTDB taxonomy): Bacteria > Desulfobacterota > Desulfobulbia > Desulfobulbales > Desulfocapsaceae > Desulforhopalus_A. The sequence continues at coordinate 24,757 of MGTI01000164.1, forward strand.
GGCCCAGGGGGAAATCGAAGCGGCCAGGACGGCCGGCATGTCAACCATGCGGCTGCTGAGGCGGATCGTCCTGCCCGTTGTCTTCCGGCGGATTTCCACCTACTCCAAGGAAATCGTCTTCATGCTGCACGGCTTTGTGCTGACAAGCGTCATAACCATCTTCGACATCACCGGCGCCGGAAGAATCGTTAATTCACTGTACTACAGCCCCTACGAAGCCCTGTTTTCTGCCGCCGTCCTGTACTTGATTATGACGCTCTCCCTCATTGTTCTCGTGAGAACGCTGAAGAAACGCTGGCATCGGCCTTTATTGCCCTTAAATGACAGCATCACGGAGCTGGAGGCATCCACATGAAGACCTGCACCGTGCGGGAACATCTGTTGCCGGAAGCCGCGGTCGGCACGGAACGAAAACTGATCAGCGTCCATTTCGGTCAGGCAGCGACGGGCCGCAAAGTCTATATCCAGGCGGGCCTCCATGCCGATGAGGCGCCGGGCTACCTGGTCGCCAGCCGGCTGATCGAACTCCTCCACAAGGCGGATGCGGCCGGAGAAATACAGGGAGAGATCATTGTGGTGCCGGCGGCCAATCCGATCGGCCTCTCGCAGTGGGGAACCGATACCATTCAGGGCCGTTTCGATGACAGCGACCATATCAACTTCAACCGTCGTTACGACGAGCTGGCAGGCGAGCTTGCCGAACGGCTGAAAGGCAAACTTAGCGACGACGCTCGGACAAATGTTGCGGCAATCCGCCAATGTGCCGGGGAGATCCTAGAGAGCCGGCGGCCGGCCACCGAAGCCGAGGCCTTGAAGCACCTGCTCCTCACCCTTTCCCACGACGCCGATATTGTGCTTGATCTGCACTGCGACCACCAGGCGCTGCTGCATGTCTATATGGGAACGGCGCTCTGGCCGGATGGGGCGGATCTCGCGGCGCAGATGGGCGCCGCCGCCATTCTGCTCGCCAAGGATTCGGGCGACATGCCCTTCGATGAGGCCAACAGCAAGTTGTGGTGGGATCTGGCCGGAAAATTTCCCGGTGTGCCGATTCCTCCGGCCTGTCTTGCCGCTACCATCGAACTGCGCGGGGTGGCCGACACCGAAGCCCCGTATACGGCCCTGGATGCCCAGAATCTTTATGTTTTTCTGCAACGTCGGGGATATCTTGCAGGAGAGGCGTTGCCATTGCCGGAACTTGCCGCCCTGGCCACCCCGCTTGAAGGAGTCGACTATCTCAAGGCTGGGAGTGCGGGAATCCTCACCTATACCAAACAACTCGGAGATCCGGTTGAAGAGGGGGAAGTCGTCGCCGTCGTCACCCAGCCGCTGCAGAACGCGGGGCAGGGCGAAAAAACGCCCGTCATCAGCAAGACCGCAGGCGTTTTCTTTGCCCGCAGCGCCGAGCGCTTTGCCAGGCCCGGCAAGATCGTCGGCAAGGTGGCCGGCGCCCGGCCCCTCGAAGGCAAGGGGTCCTATCTCCTCACCTTCTGACCGGTTACACTGATATGACAGATACCGCACAACCCACGGAAATGGGGCTCAACAGGGTCTTCTGCAACTACTGTCCCGCCTTCTGCTGCTATCGCCTGGAGGGCTCGATCCTGCTCCTCACAGCCACCGATATCAACCGTCTGGCCCGGCACCTGCAACTCGGCGACGGCGAGGTCCGCAAGCGATACATCGAAAACAGGAATACCTTCAAGGTGAGGGAAGACGGCTCCTGCGTCTTTTTAAGCAACGGGAAGTTGAGCAAGAGGTGCTCGGTCCATGAGGCAAGACCCCAGCAGTGCCGGGATTTCCCCTACGACGAGCCCTGTCCTTATCTCCACCGCGAAGACCTGCTGGCGGAAATTTATCCCAGGGTGGAAAAGAGTATGGGGTTGCAGTCCGAGTAACTCACCGCCCCGGTTGAATGTGACGGGGCAGCGCCAGCCAACTTTGTTGTTTTTGCCGTAATGAATCTTTTTTCCAAGATATACTCGTACCTGCTGCTGGGAATCTTCAGCTTGCTGATCGTCGACGGGAATCTGAACTATGAAGCGCAGATCGAGCAGTTTGATCTCGATATGGAAGAAAAGGCGATACAGATCGGCACGATCATGGCGGGGATGATTGCCCATACCTGGAATGAGAGTCCCCGGAAAGCCATCCAGTTGGTCGAGGACGCCGACCGGGCGGACACGCAGCTGGACATCCGTTTTGTCTGGCTGGATGAGATACCGCAGGACCGGAAAAGGCGAAATCCGGTACTGCAGTCGTTCATCGATTCGGATACACCGCAGGTCATTTCCTTTATCGGCCGGGATGAGCACCGCAGGAAGCATCGTTTCACCTATATCCCCGTAGCTGTTCCCGGAGATCGCCCGGGGGCAGTGCAAATCAGCGAGTCCCTTGCCCATTTCCGGGAATACACCCAGAAGATACTGCTCCGTTTTCTGCTGATATCTTCGCTTCTGGCCCTGATCAGCGGGATCATTCTCTATTGCTTCATCACGATGAAGATCAAGAGCCCCCTGGAGAAGCTGACCCGCAAGGCCATCGAGATCGGCAAAGGCAATCTGGAAGCGGATCTGGAGATCAAAGGGGACGATGAACTGGTCAATCTGGCGCGGATTATGAACGATATGTGCACACGCCTCCTCATTGCCCAGGAAAAGATCCATTTCGAAAACCTGGCGCGACTCAAGACCCTGGAGCAGCTGCGGCATACCGAGAAACTCTCGACGGTCGGCCAGATCGCCGCCGGTATCGCCCACGAGATCGGCACTCCTCTCAACGTCGTCGACGGGCGGGCTAAAATGATCATTTCCGAGGATCTGGACCGGGAGGAGATCATCGGTTGTGCGAAAATCATCAAAACCCAAGCCGAAAGAATTACCCTCATCATCCGGCAGCTGCTTGACTTTTCACGAAAAAAGAGGACGATAATGAGGGCGAGCGAAAATGTGCTGACCCTCTTGCGCCAGGTTTTCCATCTGCTGACCCCCATTGCCACGAAACAGGGGATCAGTCTCAATCTCAAGGTCGTTCCCGAGGCCAAGGTCAGCTGCTTTATTGACGCACAACAGATTCAGCAGGTTTTTATGAACGTCATTATGAATGGTATTCAGGCGTCGCCCGAAAAGAGCGCCGTCTTGGTGGAGGTTTCCAATATCCATCTGCGATCGATGCTGCATACCGACGATCAGATGAAGGAATTCCTGCGGATCGATATCAGCGATGAAGGGCAGGGCATAGCCGCCGAAAATCTCGACAAGATTTTCACCCCGTTTTTCACCACCAAGAGCATCGGCCTCGGCACCGGCCTTGGGCTTTCCGTCGCCCAGGAACTCCTCGAAGAACATGGCGGGTGGATCGAGGTCGACAACCGCCAGCCGAAAGGGGCGAAGTTTTCAATGTATCTCGGACTCGAGGAAACCGTATGAGCAAGGGGCATATCCTGATAATCGAAGACGATCAGGCCATGGGCGAAATGCTCGATTTCGGCCTGTCTCGCCGGGGGTTCACCAGCCGGTCTTTGATCAGCGGCCAGGCGGGGCTCGAGGCTATTTCAAGCGAGCAGCCGGATGTCCTGCTCACCGACATCAACCTGCCCGACTTCAATGGCATTCAGGTGTGCAGGGAGGTGGCGGAGAAGTGGCCGGAGATTCCGGTGATCATGATGACTGCCTTCGGTTCGCTGGAGACCGCCATCGAGGCGATCCGGGCCGGGGCCTACGACTTCATCACCAAACCCCTCGACATGGACCTGCTCTCGCTTTGCCTTACGCGGGCGGTGGCCCACCGCAATCTGAAAAAGCAGGTGAAATTGCTCAGCGAGGAAATCGAGCGGATCCATTCCTTCTCAGGCCTTTTGGGGGAGAGTCCGATCATGCAGGAGCTGTTCGACCGCCTGAAACGGATCGCCGCAACCGATACCTCGGTGCTCATCACCGGCGAGAGCGGTTCGGGCAAGGAGATTACGGCCCGGGCCCTGCACGAATACAGCCGTCGGAAGGACCGCCCCTTTGTCGCCATCAACTGTTCGGCGCTGCCGGAGAATCTTCTGGAGAGCGAACTCTTCGGCCACGTCAAGGGTGCCTTCACCAATGCCTGGCAGGACCGGACCGGGCTGTTGCTCGAAGCGAGCGGCGGCACGCTTTTCCTCGATGAAATCGGCGACATGCCTCTCAGCCTGCAGCCGAAGCTGCTCCGCGCCCTGGAGGAACGCACGGTCCGGCCAGTTGGCGGCAACAAGGAGATGACGTTCGAGGCGCGGGTGCTGGCGGCCACCAATATCGATATCGAAAAAGCGGTTGCCGAGGGCCGCTTTCGCGAGGACCTCTACTACCGCCTGAACGTCATCAAGGTGGATATCCCGCCCCTGCGTAAACGCGGAACCGATATTCTCCTCCTGGCCCGCAAGTTCATCAACGATTTTGCCGACAAACTGGGCAAAAATGTTACGGGGCTTGCCGAGTCCACCATCAAGCGGCTGCTCGGCTATGAGTGGCCCGGCAACGTCAGGGAGCTGCGCAACGCCATGGAACACGGCGTCGTCATGACGCTGTTCGAGAAAATCGTCCCCGAGGACCTGCCCCAGAAGATCCAGCTGCACACCGGCCGTACCCAGTTATGGGAAACCGAACAGCCGGCCGAACTCATGTCGCTTGACGAGATGACCGAGCGCTATATCGCCTATGTGTTGAAGATGACAAAGGGTAATCAGACGCTTGCCGCGCAGATCCTGGCCATCGATCGGAAAACCCTCTATCGCCGGCTGCAGAAGCCGGCCGAATAAAAGTGTCACCCTCCCGCATCCTGTCCTTCCGGTTTTTCATCGTTCGAGAGTGAGGCAAAAATTCCCGTATGGGGCATTGTGCCCCAGTCAGTCCCCCGAGTTGTTTCCCCTTTTACAATTGCCCTGATCTGTCTCGGCCGCGCATCGCTCCCCGGCATGGGCGGAAGCAGTCGAAGGGCGGCCTATGTTGCATGACTATTTGGACTGGCATGAAAATTGATAGAATGGATCAATTTCCCAGAAGCCTGAGTAATTGGATGCGATATGGCAATTATTTTTCTGGAACACCGAGCATGAGAATAGTTATTGGAATTTTTCAGGACAAAGAGGACGTAACAAGATTCAACAGGCGCCGAATGCTGGATTTTACCTCCCTTACCGAAGTAGGCCCTTTTTTTTCGAAAGATCAGGCCATGTTGTGGATGAAAGAGCTGCGCAGCCGCATTGATAACAGCGAAATCGCCTTCATTCCCGATCAGTCGCGAAAGAATCTGAAGTGGTATGGCTTTACTTTCGAAGAGCAGTAAAGGCTGCACAGAGGGCCGCCCGATCTCAATTCAACCTGAAGTGGCCGTAATGAAAATATTTCTATCCGATCCGGAACGAGCCGACAGGTCCTCCCTGAAGGTCAAGGGAAGATTGATGCCGTATGAGGATTTTACTGCCCGATTGAAGAATTTTTGCCTCTCTCTGGGCTTCAGGGAGGTGAATATCCGCCATCTGGCCTCGTGCGGCGACCCTGAGAATGCGTCAGATATTCTGGCGAACAATCCGAAGGATGATGCCGTGGTCATCTTATCGTGCCGGGTATCCTATAATCCGAATTGGGGTGGGTACTGCGGTCTGCCGCAACTCCTGGTCCGGGAAAAGTATGACGACCGCGGCGAGCAATGTCCCTCTTCCTTTATCGCTCCCTTTGTCCGGCAGTACCTTTTTGCCAAAGAGCATATCTATCTGACCAAAACCGAGGAGGGACGGTGTCTTATCACCATTCCGGAAAATCTCCTGAAGATACATGGAGCAACCCGGGGCAGCCGTCTGCTGGTCGCGCTTGACAAGGTGGCCGAAGCGGATGAGGACGGGCGAATTGTCCCGGTCGCGACCAACGGAGGGACGATCTCCTTCGCCTTGGCCAACTCCCTTCGGCAGTCCCTTGACGCCAGGAATTTTACCTGGATGCCGGGAAGAAGCATCCCTATCGACCGGTACCTCAGCAGGGAGTTGTTCTCCTTTTGCGAGATCGATCAGGCCGTCGATCGCAACAGCAGGTTCTGGCCGACTCTTCTGCCCCACCTCGGGCAGATCGTGACCCACCGGACGCCGAATCTCCGGGCGGCGGAGTTGCATCTCCGCCATGAATTTGCCCGGGCGATGGCGACCTTTATTGCCGACCATCGTCCCAGCCTCGGCAACGTGTTGTGTCTCGCCGGCCTGGATATAGATATGGCGGCTTTTGCGGGACATGAGGAACACTATTTCGTGCCATGGAAGGCCTACCTGGAACGGCCAGGCGAAGAACCCGGAGTGGAGCACGCCCTGGATCAGGACGATCTGTTCGTCAGACTCATGCAACAGGATAAGCAGTGCCCGGCATGACAAGATTTTTCGGGTAAAAACTGTTCTGCCGATAATCGGTTACATCCCCTGAAACACTACTTTCTGAAGAACCATGAATACCTTTCAATTGTCTCTGGCCATTCTTGTTGCAGGTGGATTGATCCCCCTGGTGACGTACC
>MGTI01000164.1:31335-32282 GCA_001799365.1 Desulfobacterales bacterium GWB2_56_26
CATGTGTTCACCCTGGAGTTTTCCTGCGACTCGCTCAGTGTCTTTTTTCTGTTGCCGATATTTCTGATCTGTCCCCTGGCTTGCCTCTACAGTCTCGCCTACTTCGATAAGGCCGGACACTCCCTGCGTACCGCCGTCAGTTTCTGCTGCACCAATATCCTCATTGCCGCCATGGCGCTGGTCAGCGTCGCCGCAAACATCCTGACCTTCGCCCTGGCCTGGGAAATCATGTCGCTCTCCTCCTATCTCCTGGTTATGTACGAGTATGAGAAAGAGCAGACGCGGGCGGCCGGCTACCTCTATTTTCTCTTTGCCCAGGCGGGGGCTCTGCTGATCTTCGCCGCCTTTGGCGTCGGCTACAGTTACTCCGGCGGCATGGCCTTTGCCGCCTTTTCGTCCATCCCGGAACAGGTGAAATTCTTGGTCTTTTTCCTGGCTTTCCTCGGTTTCGGCTCCAAGGCTGGTATCGTTCCGGTCCATATCTGGCTGCCCCATGCCCATCCGGCCGCCCCGAGCCATATCTCGGCCATCATGTCCGGGGTGATGATCAAGATGGGGATCTACGGTATCCTGAGAATGTATATGGCCCTTGCCGTCACCGACATCGCGGTCGGCCAGATAGTTCTGGCGGTCGGCATGATAACCGGGATACTGGGCATTCTGTACGCCCTCGGCAAGAGCCACATGAAGGGATTGCTCGCCTACAGCAGTGTCGAAAATGTCGGCATCATGCTCATCGGCATCGGTCTCGGCATGATGGGAGTCGCCAAGGACAACATGGTCATGGCCGGTTTCGGTTTCGGTGGTGCGCTGCTCCATATGCTCAATCATTCGATCTACAAATCCTTGCTCTTTTTCGGGGCCGGAGCGGTGATCAAAGCGGCGGGAACGGGCAATATCGAGGAACTGGGCGGCCTGATGAAGAGGCTGCCGGTTTCCGGCCGGGC
>MGTI01000165.1:0-688 GCA_001799365.1 Desulfobacterales bacterium GWB2_56_26
GCTCTCTCGACTTCCTCCGGGAGCGAGGCTTCTGCCTGGAAGAAAACAGCCGGGACAATACCAACCCGTAATATCCAAAGTGGATCATCATGCGCGTGCAACGCCCCAAAAGAACAAACAAATTGTGCAGCCTGCTGATTGTTCTCCTTGTCACGAATTGCCTTGGCCCGCCGGCACTGTGTGCCGGACAGGACGATCATTTTCCCACCAGTCCCCGGTTGAAAGGCGAGGGGCAGAAATGGCAAATCGGGTATCTGCAGGGCGGAGGCTACTCAACCTACCAGTATTCCCTGGCCGCCACGATCGAGGGATTAATGCGCCTCGGCTGGATCAAGAGCGCCGAACTACCCGAGCCGAAAGAGGAAAAAGACACCCAGGCCCTGTGGCAATGGCTTTCGACGGAGGCGGAAAGCGACTACCTGCGATTCGTGGCGGACGCTTGGTACGATGGCGCCTGGGACAATGACAGGTTGGCGGACATCAAAGAGGAAATCGTCGACCGTCTTGCCGGGGTCGGCGACATCGACCTGATGCTGGCCATGGGGACGCAAGCCGGACAGTATCTGGCCACCACGGAACACAGCGTGCCCACCATCGTCGCCTCGACCACCGATCCGACCGCCGAGGAGATCGTCGGGAGCGCCGGGGACTCGGGTCTGGATCATATCCATGCCAAGGTGGACCACGA
>MGTI01000165.1:811-14158 GCA_001799365.1 Desulfobacterales bacterium GWB2_56_26
AGGCGAGTGTCCTGGAGTGCTACAGGACACTCGCCGCCAAGGTGGATGCCGTCTATATCGCCCGCCATCCCGGCGTTACCCTGACCTCACTTGCCGAGATCCTCGCCCCCCTCATCGACAACAAGATTCCCACCTTCGCCCAGACGTCGGACGAGGTCAGCCATGGGGTGCTGCTCAGTATTTCGCTCGCCGATTTCAGTTATGTCGGCGATTTCTATGCGGCGACCATCGCCAAGATCTTCAACGGCGCAACGCCGCGCAATCTGAGCCAGATATTTCAAAATCCGCCGAAAATCGCCATCAACCTCAAAACCGCCCAACGGATCGGCTACGACCCTTCCGTTGATATCGTAGGTGCCGCCGACGAAATCTTTACCGAAATCGCCGGACCCGAAGCAAAAAGTAAGGAGGGGTTGCCATGATCCAGTCACTTTTCGATCAATCCGGGATTCCTGAAGGTAAAGCCATGCTGGCCCATGTCCGGCTCCGGGGCCTGCACCAGCGTACCGGTCTGGCGTACGATGTGCTCGCCGATCAGGTTCTGAACGGCCTGCTCTCCTGCAAGCCGAGTCTGCTGTTGATCCCCGTCTTTACCGTTCACAGCTTCATGGCCATCCGGATCTTTCATGTCGCCTATGCCCGCTCCGAAGTCGGCAGGTTTTCGGAAGAGATGCGGCACCGCGGCTTTCCCCGAACCCCCGATCCCATGTACAGCATGCTCGACGTCCTGGGCAAGCTGCCGCAGGGATTGAATTATATGCAAACCTTCGGCCCCGGGACCCTCTTCGACTATTTCCGGCAGCTGGACGGCATCATCGTCAACATCGACATGCCGGCCTTTTACGCCGCACCGGTGCATAACGTCGAACTCGAACACAACGTGCCCTACCGGTTCAACATGATCTTTGACGGCCATCTCCAGGAAAAAGACGAGCCGTGGACCAGGATCAGCTATTCCGCCTACGTCCGCAGGGTCAGCAGCTACGGGACCGGCGCCTATCCGCCCTACAACCAGCAGCGGCGTCTCGTCTATCTGCGCGGCCAGGGCGTCCTCAACGAAAGCCGGACGAAGAGCGGCCAGCTCGCCTGGGCGCCACTCTCCTCCTTCTGTTCGGCGATCGGCGCAGCGCTCGGCAAGGATAAGAATTTTCTCGTCGATCAACCGGGGAGATGAAGGGGTTGCTCGATGCGCAGCTTTGTGATCGCCATGATGACGTACCATGGGCGAGCGCAAGGATCGATCTTCAGAGCAGTCATCTTAAAAAACCGGCACCAGAGAATAGTCCTTTTGCTGATATCCCAGAGAAGCAATCCAGCCGTTATCGACTTGCTTAATTTCCGGCGCGATCGATCCGGGGTCTAACTTGAAGAAGCTAACGGCAAAAAGGCAAACTTCGAGTCGAACGCCGTCCTTGGACATAGCAGAAATGATACCATCGAATTCTTCGAGCTGCTTTTTCTCATCCGGGGAAAACTTTTCCCGGTTGTTTGACAGCAGCATGACCGACGGCCCCATGAAGACCACGACAAAGTCGGGTTTCTGTGAGACGGCCTTCAGCGCCTGGTCCTTGAATGTATCGTGAACCAGCTTCAGGTGGACCAGTGCATTCTCTGGTTTCCCGTCCCGGAAATCGAAGACCGTATTGACCGACTTGACACCTTTCAGGGCTTCGTACTCCCTGGCATTGGCGGAATCAATGGAAAATCCTGCCGGAGATAAGAAAAAACAAGCGGCCATTACAGCCATTGCCATGGATATCACACGCCTTTTCATAACAAACCTCCTCTGTTTCAGTGACACGTTTCGAGAGCGAGATCAATTGAGCGTCGCCAATGCCTTGCCCAGTCGCTCCCGTTGATCGGATGTTGCAACTATCTCAAGCATCTTCCGGTATCGCGGATGTTCGACGCCTGAGAAGATGTACTGCCAGCGGTAGGCTTTCAGGAATCCATCCTTGAGACGCCGGGATTCGGTTTCGGTAAAGGAACGACCGGAGGCCTTGAGAAAATATTCGACATCCACGGCGCTTTGGCCCTGGAGGATCCCATCCACATCCGCGACGATGCCGATCAATTCATCCACCGCCCGATCACGTTCCTCGTTTGACATTTTGTTGGTTTCCCGCTCCCATTCCAACTCATCGATCATGGCGTGAGAAGTTTCCTCTTTCCAGTGGAACAAAAAGATGTCCTTGAACAATTCGGACAGGTTTTCGTTGGGGGCGATGCTCTGTTTGTAATGCTCCTGCGTGAAAAGTTCGATCTCCAGAATGAGTCCCATCACCGCCCAGGTGGAATTTTTTAAAACGGCTTCCGCCACCGCATCCGGATCGGGGAGGAAGACATACCCCTCCGGCATCCCCTTCGCCAACATCGGTTCGATGCGACGAAACAATATCTGATGTTTCAGTTCTTCGTCGGCAAAACGAACGAGAGATTCAAGGGCGATTTGGCTACCGAGCCAATGATCGCGGGTGCAATCGAGCAATTTTGCCGTGATGAACCGTTCCACGAACCCAAACATATTGGCATAGGTCCGGCCCTGAATCTGGCTGATAAACCGCTGGTCGTCATCGGACAAAAAATCGAACTCGTCGATCTTCGTCAGCCCATCCGGCAGGAATTTTTGGGAAAAATCGAAGGACCGGCCTCGCAGTACGTCTTTATCGATATCCCATCGAACCCGCTTCGAGACCTCGATACATTTGGCATAATTGTCCTCATTGACTTGCTGTGGCGATGGCTGCATCGTGTCCTCCTTTTGAACTGGTGTGATTAAGCGGGCTGCCTCACCTCTCGGAGGAAAGTCTTCCGGATAAATCCTCAACAGTTGGAGGCCCTGCAGGTGGCCCGTAGTATTTTAACGCATGCTTTTGCCGCGCGAACGGAGAATGGTGAGTTGCAGGCCTCGAAGAGAAGGAATAACGATACGATAACATGTATCACTGCAGGCGCAAGTAGTTGTCAGGCAAATATCATGAGTGACGCCAGTTCAAGGCAGCAATAAGGCCTGACGATCAATCACGGAGATGAAGACGCAGCCGGAGAGTGAGCTGGAAGGCCAGGGTCAGCATAAAAAACGATGCCGATCAAGTGTCTTGTTCTCATCATTTCTTTCGCTTACCTGTCGTTTTCTTGAAAAATCGGCTTCAATACGTTACCTATAGCACAAGACCGGTATTGCATCCAGTAATGCAGAGAGGAGATCCGCATGTATCGACCAGCAGTTTGGCTTGTTATTTTTCTGTTCGTTGGGCTGTCCTGCGGCTGCGGGAAAAAGGAAAAGGCCTTTTTACCGCCGCAGCCGGCCGGCATGGCCATCGTCACCGTTGCCGACGAGGAACGGCAGAGACTCTCCCCCGACGACGGGGTAGTCCTTCAGCAGGTTACGAACTGGCTCGACCGGGACATCAGCCGCCGCCTGCGCGACCGGGGTTTTGAGATTGCTCTTTTGCCCGATATGAAAAGCTACAAGAGCACCATGGGCCCGCTCCTGATCATTCATATCGATTCCTTCGAGCCAGGGCTCGCCGCCAACCTGCCGCAACGCGAGGCAAGCGGGCTCCCTTCCGCGCTCATTGTCAACTACCGGCTTCTCGACGAACGCGGCGCGCTGCTCGATCAATGGCAGGACGGGGCCGAGTCGATCAAAGGCGGCACCTACTGCGCCCGCACCCTGAACCGCCGGGCGATCGAGAGAATCGCCGCCGCCTTCCGGGAAAACTGAGCCCCGACAACATTATGAGCAAGTTACGGTCATTTCGAGTGATCAACGGCAGGACGCTGTTCAAGTGCCATTCCTGCAAGAGCACCAGGATGTACACCATCCCCCCGGGCGTTCGCACCCGGAGCCTGCGCTGTTCCAAATGCGGCGAAACGACGCGCTGTACCTTCAACCGGCGGGTGGTGGAACGGGAGCAGCAGAGCGGCAAGGTCCTGCTCTTCTGCGACGACGGCAAGGAAATCGAGGTAAATCTGTTCGATATCTCTATGGATGGATTGGGTTTCGAAGTACCGATCCGAGATGTAATGAGAATTGCGGTGGGCAGGTACGTCTCTTTCAAATGCCCATGGAACCCGCAGCTGCTCAGCCAGGGGCGCTACATCATCCGGTCGATCAGGGGCCAGAGGGTCGGGGCGGAACGGGTCTGAGGTCAAAGACCTTAACTTGATGCGAAGGTTAGAAAATTTAAAGTTAAACTGGAGTGAGTTTTTTTTCACCCACTGTTCAATTTTAAAATAATTCTTTGCATTATTAGCCGATGCAGGTATAGTATCAGTTAATAATGAGTCCTATTTCTAAAACCCAATCATGCGCATTAGAGGAGGATTCAAGATGCCCCAAGCACTCATCGTCTATTCGACGCGTACCGGTGAGACCAGAAAAATTGCTGAGCTTATTGCAGAGGGTTTACGCTTTTCAGCTGTAAATGCGACGATTAAGGATGTTACGGAGATCAAACGGGAGGCTGATCTGGAGGGTTTTGATATCTATGCATTCGGCTCTTCCACCTATCATGGTGAAATGATGAACAGGATGAAGACACTCCTGTTTCTGGCCGAGAGGGCTGAACTCAAGAAAAAGATAGGAGGAGCATTTGGTTCGTTTGGTTGGAGTGGTGAAGCGGCAGAACGTATCTACGATACAATGAAGAACATCTACGGCATGGATATGGTCAGTGCTCCTTTAATGCTGAAAGGCAGTGCAGTAGATGGTGGAATTCGGGTTGCTCAAGGATATGGAAAAGACTTAGCCGCAAAGGCTTCATAAGCGGATTCCGAAAGCCTCCAGTATGTGAACTGGAGTGAGATTTTTGACAAATTTTTTATTATCTGGCTTATTTGTTTGACTGGTTTCTCCAATACCGATATGACTAACTTAATGAAGCAGCTATTTTTGTGCTACTATCGGCCATTTCAAATCATCACAAGAGGCATCTATGAAAGTGACAATAACCAAGCAATGCATGGGAGACAGAAACTGCAACAAACTTTGCCCTGAAGTGTTCGAGTATGACGAGGACCAACTCCTCTCCATTGTCAAAGTGGATCCGATCCCCCCTCACCTTGAAGACATGGTTTCCCGTGCTGCTCGAGAATGCGGGGCACAGGCGATCATCGTCGAAGAATAACGATGCGTTTTCGTGAGAGCATAACAGCGCATAACCTGCTTATCTCTTTTTCCGCTGAGGCCCAAGCCCGTACCCGTTACAATTTTTTTGCGGCGAGGGCCAAAGAGGAAAATCTTATCCAGATCGCTCGCATATTTGATGAGACAGCCGACCAGGAATACGAGCACGCCCTTCGCTTCTTCAAGTTCTTCAACGGCGGCGAAATGGAAATTACCGGGACCTTTCCCTCAGGGGTCATCGAGGACACCCGATCGAATCTGCAGTCCTCGGCAGCACTCGAGTTCTACGTGCACGGAACTATGTACCGGCAGTTTGCTGAAACTGCCCGCCAAGAAGGCTTTGACCGCGCCGCCGAGACTTTTGATGCAATAAGTATCTCGGAACGGCATCATGAGAAGGTTTTCCGGGAACTGGCGGAAAACTTACAATTGGGACGTTGTTTTTCACGAGATAAAGAGATGCTGTGGAAATGTCTCGGTTGCGGCTATATCCATCGAGGCAACGAAGCGCCCGACAAATGCCCGGCTTGTGTAAGGCCGCAAGGGTACTTCGAGCTGCTCGGCAGAAATTGGTAACGGACCTGTAATTCGCCCTTTTGGTCTCGTAAAGAGCAAGGGGTGGCAGATTGTAGATGTTGCAGCCTGGTCCGGTTTAGAGACGGCCATGCAATGGCCTACGTACATACGGGGAGCGTTTATCTCTTCTAGTTTTTCCCCTTCTCTGTTGCCTTCTGTAGCACTCTTGCCAACGCCCTACCTGCCTCAAGTGCTTCTATCAGGCAATCATTCCGTCTTTCAATATCACCCTTGCGGTCCACATTTCTACAAAGAACAGTTTTATACAGTTCAGTGTTTAAGACATCAAAAAAATATTTGACAGTTAGCGTAGCGCCATCAAAGAGCTTTTTGCCGTTTGTAGCCCCAACCGAAATAAACAACCCTTTGCGTGCTTCCGACGTATTTCCAGAATGCTGATTTCCGTTTCGGTATTTTCTAACCCACAGAGACTGACATCTGTCCATGAAAATCTTGGTGTGAGCACTCACTGTGTAGAAAAAGATGGGGGACGCGAGCATAATACCGTTACTGGATTCGATTTTAGCTAGAATTTGCTGAAAATCATCACGAATAGCACATTCACCGCTTTTAAAACAATTGTATATTTCTAAACAAGGTGAAATTTTATAATCCCGAAGGAACACTTCTTCCACATGCGCCCCTTCCTGCTGAGCACCAGCCACCGCCTGTTTCAGCAGTGCAGCACTATTTCCATCATGTCTAGGGCTACCATAAATTGCGATGATTTCGACCATACCACATCTCGTTAGTTAAAAAGATAATCCTTTTGATTTGCGCGAGTGCCAACAAAGTCATGAAGCGTATAGATATGGATTTCATCGGAACTGTACCAGATTTAATCACGAAAACAGGAGACAGGCAACAGCAGATATACATGCAGAGCAACAATGCTGGCAGGGCGAGCATTTTTGAGGAATGTGGACCAGGCCAAGGAAGACTTTCCTGAGGATCGTCACCGGCAGGCTGTTATTTCCCCTTGCCGATCCGTTTGTTGGTCGAGGTAAAGCGAACGAAAGACGGCAGATGGCGGAGAAACCGCAGCCAGCTGTCCGGGGATTTCCAGAGCATCGCCACATAGCTCCACATGACGCGGGGCCGCTGAAAATGGGCCCGATAGAAATCGACAAACAGCTCCTCCATCCGCGCCAGTTCCATGCCCTTTGGGATAAACTGGAACTGCATGCAGTCCATCTTCTCCCAGTCTTCATGAAAAGTCCCCATGCTCGCCCCGCCCTCCTTGATCTGCCGGTAGACCGGTGAGCCGGGAAAGGGGGTGAATTTGGCCAGGTTGAAGTCGTCGATGGGCAGGGAATAGACGTATTTCTGGCTCTTTTTGATACTCGCCTCGGTCTCGCCCGGCAAACCCATCATCAAGAGGCCTTTCACCCGGATCCCCGCCTTCTTGATCAGGGCGATCTTCTCCCTCATCATGACAAGGTCCGGATTCTGGCGGTGGGCGGCAAGCAGCTCCTCGTCGCCGGTCTCTATCCCCAGGCTGATCATCCAGCAGCCGGCCGATTTCATCAGGGTCAGCAGTTCGAAATCAAGGTGTTCGGCCCGGGCTGCGCAGTTGAAGGTCATGCCGAGCGGGGCGTCCATGACCATCCGGCAGAAATCGGCGACCCGCTGGCGGTTGAAGGTGAACTGGTCGTCGTAGAAATTGACGTGGCGGATGTCGTAGGTCTTCCGCAGAAAACTCAAGTGACGGTAGAGATAGTCAGCCGAATTGTAGCGAAAGCTCCTCTTGAAGACCGACCGATCGCAGTAGCTGCAGGCGTAGGGGCAGCCGCGGCTGGACAGGCAGCTGGCGTTGGGGGCCTTCGGGTAGTTGAAGATCGGCAGGGTATAGGCCTGCGGATAGCCGGCCAGCTTGGCGTAGTCGGGAAAGGGCAGGGTATCGAGGTCGAGCAGTTCCTTGCGGCGGCCGGTGAAAAACGGCCTGCCGTCCGCGCCCCGCAGCACCACACTCGCCACCGTATCCCGCTGTCCGGCGGAGGTTGCCAGAAGTTCGCGCAGGGTCTCTTCGCCCTCGCCGACCACTACGTAGTCGATGACGGGATACTCTTCCAGCACCTTTTCCTGCATGGCGGAGACATGGACCCCGCCGAACACGACCTTGACGCCCGGCAACGTACTTTTGGCCAACCGGGCCAGCCGCTCGCCGTCGAAAAAGCTGGAGGTGGTGCAGGAAAAGCCGATAAAGGCCGGTCGTTCCCGAAGCAGATAGGCGACGATCAGTTCATCGGAATCCGGATGGGCGTAGCAGTCGATAATATCGTTGGCAAGACCCCGGCTGGTCAAATAGGCCGAGATGGAGGCGAGGCCCAGCGGCGGCATGATGTTGGCGATCCGCGAGATATCGTGCCGCGCCGATTTGGCGCTGTAACCTAAGGGATGGACGAGGAGTATCGATTTCTTGTCCCCGGCCGGAGATCCGGCGACTGCATTATTGGCATCCACTGCTCATATTCCTTCAGAGATGAATTCGACCGAACCCCCGGCCGCCGTTTCGCCGTCCGGCTTTGTAAGGCTGAACTTCCCCTGCCAGCCACCACTGCCTGCGGACAGGGCAATAGCAACCGCTACACGCTCATCCGGGCCGATCATGCCCTTGAATTTCGTTTTATTAACCTTGCGCGGCAGGAGCTTTTGCCCGAGGGCACATTCGGCGAGATAACGCACCGCCGCCAGCTGGACGATTGCCGGCAGAATCGGCTTGTCCGGGAAATGGCCCTGGAAACCGGCGTAGCCGGCCGGGAAGACGAAGTCGGCCGAGGCCTGCAGCCGATCATCTGTCTGTCCATCGATCCGCCAGGCAAGGCAGCAGGACGACAACTCTTTATATAATGACTGATGCTCCATGATTTTCGATTACTTCCCCGATTCCAACCCTTCGAGCTTAACTTTCACCCCGAGCCACGGCTGATGATATATCACGGCAGCATCGCCTTCCGGGTCTTTGCCTGTTATCCGCCATACCGTAAACGGCCCCGCCTGGCCGTATTTGACCGAAGAGCCGTCTTGGTCTTCCCGGCACAGCCGGTAGAACCAGGAACCGGTGCAGGGCAGCCGGACCGGTTCCTGCAGATAGATCCTGGCCAGGGCCTCGGACAGAAACGGGGCGAGACCCGATTTATGCAGCGGGCCGCTCTCCTGCTTCAGGGTAAAGCTGCCGTCCCCCGCCACCTCCGCCTGCAGAAGTTTCACCCCGGTCGCATCGAGCAGGACATAATCGAGGCCGGAGGCCGTCTCCCGCACCCCCAGCAGGCCGGAAAACCTCAGGGTATCCCAACGTTCGATGCGGATATTCAACAACCGTCCCGGCCGGTCACGATCCTTCCCCGCCATATCCGGCGCAGTCACTTCCCTGGGCAGGCTGCAGGCGGTGAGGAGCAGGCAGGCCCAGCAACAAAGTACACCCGCTCTCATCCGAGGGTGTCCTTTTTGCCGAACACCAGTAGCGCAGGACTGACGAAAAGCGCCGTCGGGCAGGACATGCCGATCCCGACCAGCACCGTCATGCCCAGGGCATGCAGGGCGGGATGGTGGGCAAAGGCCAGCACGCCGAAGCCGATCAGGGTGCTCGTGGCGCAGAGGCTCACGCCCCGGACGGGTGCGCTTTCCGAGCCGGAAAGTTTGGCGCAGACGATGAAGATGCCGTAGTCGACACTGAGGCCGATAACCATGACCCCCATGATAAGGTGCATCATATTCAGCTGACGACCGGTCAGATAGCAGAAGATCGACATGGCGGCCAGCGCCGAGATGACCGGGGCCAGCGCCGCCGCCACTGCCCGACCGTTGCGGAATTCCAGGACGACCAGCAGGGCGATGATGAGACCTGCTGCAAGCGACAGGGTGACGACATCGTGTCGGAGCAGCCGCTCCACCTCCGCCCGCCATTTTTTGTTGGCGAGAACCGTGATTCCCGTTTCCTTGTCGTCGTATTCGAGGAGTCCCGCCAGCAGCTGGTCGTCGATGGCGACCGTGGTCATAGCGAGGTATGAATTTTTTGTAGTATCACCCTCGGCAGGAATTTTCAGCATCGAGGAAAACAACGGCTGCAGCGGCCCGCCCAGGAAATTTTCCGGCGACAGCGGCTGCGGCTCGTCGCCCAGCCAGGCAAAAAACGGGGCAAAGGCCTTGTCGGTAAAGCCGCGGGCGGTGGCGGCCTCGGCAAACTGCGCCTCGAAGGCGTGTAGGTGGGCAGCCCAAAACTGCTGCCAGCCTTCCAGATTTTTTGCCTGCGCCGCGGGACCCGGCAGGAGCGGGGCAAAGGACTGGAATTTTGCCGCACCCTGCTCCTTCAGATATCGATACACCCGGTAGTTCCGATCAAGCACCTCGTCCAGGCTGTCGCCCTCGGCAAGAATGAAGGCCTGCTCGTCCCCTCCCCCCCAGGTGGCGGTAAAATGGCGCTCGTCCTCCTTCACCTGGGCATCGGGGACATCGAGTGCCCGCAGATCGCCGTTGTAGTGGAGCCGTGGCCAGGACATCGCACCCAATACCAGCACCACCAGCCATACGAGCAAAACGAGGCCTGGCCGTTTCGGGGTGAGCAGGGAGACCCATTTGATCTTCGCCGCCTTGAGCCGCTTCTTCGGGCGGATGGGAGCAATCGTCGGAATAACCAGGCAGGCGCAGGCTGCTGCAAAAAAAATACCGAAGAATGCCAGCAGGGCCATCTGTTGGTGGCTCGGCACCTGCGAGAACATCAGGACAATAAAAACCGAACCGGTCGTCAGGAAAGCATAGAGCATCGGCCGCACCACCTTTTTCAACGCGCCTCGCCGGTCGCCCTCGCCTTCGCTTTCGATCAGGGCGAGATAGAGATGGACGGAGAAATCCACAGCGATTCCCAGCAGCACGATACCGAAGCCCAAGGCCAGCCCGCTCAATTTGCCGTGAAAAAGGCTGGTCAGGCCGATGGCCATGGGGGCCGCCAGGTAGGGCACGCCCACCACTACCAGAGCCCGGATGTCGCGAAAGGCGAACAAAAACAGGAGAATCAGAAGAACCGTCGCCACCGGCAGCAGCACCCGCAGATCGGCCTCGATCGATCGGCTGTTGGCAAGGGTATGGGGCAGGCTGCCGATGACGCTCGCTTCGATCCCCGGCGTCAGCGCCGCACTGGAGGCATCGGTCAGGATCCGCTCGATCTCCTTCGCTTTGGCCGAGTCGGTCAAGGAGCCTGCGCTTTGGGCAACCAAAAGGCAGCTCAGGCCGTCCTTGCTCATGAAAAACCCTTCGTCGATCTGCACCGAGAACTCGGACCGCATGAGGTTCAGTTTAGTAAGGGCGAGCGAGGTGAGACCCAAGGGATCGAACTGCACCTGCTTTTTCAGGGCAATTCCGGCCGGACTGTTCAGCAGGGCGAACGATTTCTGAAGGCCGTTCTTGATGCCTTCCGGCGAGATCATGGCGTCAAGGGCAGCCATATCGCCGTCATCGAACAGCAGCGGCAGGGATGGCTGGAGGCTGCCGAACAGGGAAAACTCATAGCCCTCCGGCAGGCGCGACAACACATAGGAAAATTGGCCGCTCGCCGCCAGCAACTCGCCCAGCTTCCTGGTGCTTTCCTGCAGGGCATTCTTACCGACCGGCGACGGGACGCCTTCCGCCTGGGAAGCGGAAACGGTAATATAGAGCCGGTCGACCAGTCCCATCCGCTGCAGCATCCGGAGGTCGCCCCGCACCGCCTCGCCCGGCAGCAGATCGAAGGCATCGTCGCTCAGCCGGAGATCGCGGCTGAAAAAAAAGCCGACACCAATGGCGCAAAAGACGATAAGCCAACGAAGAATTGCCGCCGTTCTACTCATCGGTGCCACACACGGTGAAAAGAACGTCCGGCGTATTGCTGTTCAGGACATAGGATTGAAAACTGATGACGGTAGAATCGCCGCCCGGCTCCGCGATTTCGACCTTTTCCGGCTGGCGGCTGGTCTTGTTGAAGGTGATGGTGATGGTGCTGATGAATTTGGTCACCGCCTCTTCCTTCGGCGTGATCGTCAGCGATGACGGTCCCGATTTTTCCATATGGTAAAGAAACTCAAGACGCGAATAATCACCGCCCAGCCACAGCCACAGCTGCTCGGCCACGGTCCGCATGATCGGATCGGAACCGAGATCGAAATTGACCGGTGGAGCATCGGCGTTGCAGCGTATGCCCCGCTCGCCGCTGAAGATCAGCACCGACGGCACGGGCGAGGTGAACTCCCAGCGCAGCCGGTCGGGCCGGACCACGGTGAGCGACCCGTGAAAGATCACCGGTTCGTTGAAAAGGGCCAGCTTTCTCTCCTGGACGAAGGCGCTGGAGAAGGATCGGACCTCATCGGAGGCGGCCTGGATCTCGTTCAAAAAACTCTGCAACTCTTCGGACTCCGCCGATAAGACCGGCTGCACCGAGCTCAGGGCCAGCACAATACAAAAAAGAACCGATGCCGCAAGACGGCGCACCGGGGTTGAAAATCTAACGCTTTCCATCGGGATCGACATCCTCCCATACCTTGATATCGCCTGCCGCGAGCAGTTGATCACCGTCGAATACCTCGCCGTGAATCAGCCTGATCGCGCCGAAGGCACATGTTTCTTCCGTTTCGATCCGCACAACCCGGCCGGGAACGGCCAGACCGGGAAAAGCGAAACCATCTACGCCCGCCAGCATGCCGCCGCCGGCCGGTCGGCCGAGCGACAGGGCATCGTAGCCGCTTTTGGCGGCCGCCGCCTGGGCGATGAGTTCGATGAGATACTCCGGCAGAAACCGACCATCAGAAACACCAATACCGGCAGCGGGCAACACCGCCCGGACCGTTGCCCGATTGCCCTGACGGGCCACCAGAGTCTCGACCAGAAGCATCGGCGGACGGTGGGGCAGCAGCCCTTCCACCGGGTACGGCAGGGGGATTTCTGTCGACTGAGATTTGTTCACCTGGACAGCTCCATGGCGGTAATGTTCTGCCCGAAGCCCAGAATCAGGATCTTGTTCCTGCAAGCGTCGAGGACGATATCGCTGCCTTCGGCAAGCACCCCGGGAATGACTCCTTCATCCAGCATCGAGGCCGCCAGGGCTGCGGCCACCGCCGAAGCGGAGGCGAATTCGCCGGTAAGCCTGCGGTAGCGGACTACAGGCAGCATCGGTCCGGCAAGTTTCATGAACTCTGCCAGCTGCGCTTCTCCCACCTGCGTATAGGCCGCAGGGATTCCAACCATCACCAGGCCGCAGCGGCTCTGCCAGTCGGCGCCGAGTGCGGCGATGAGGTTCGCGACAGCGCCATCCACCCCGCGCCCATAGAAGGGAATGGCAATGGAACATTTTTTTGCTCCATCCGCCTGCCGGCTAACGACCAGGGCCCCGCCGCCGTCGGCCAGCGGCAAACCCGGCGCAATCGATCCGTCCAGGAGGGGCGAAAAGGTCTCATGGCCCTCGTCCGCTCCGAGCACAAAGGCCGGTTCGGCGGAGTCGCCCATCATCAGGCTTGCGGCGAGCAGGGCCTGCTCGAAGGAATAATCGCCGTCGCTTGCGGTAATATTCGGGCCCGTGGCGCCGAACATGATCGCCACCTGGCTGGCCGGACCGTTATGAACGGAGCCGACGAAATCGGTGGGGCTGGGAAACTGCTCTTCTGTAGCAGCGAGCC
>MGTI01000165.1:14186-14399 GCA_001799365.1 Desulfobacterales bacterium GWB2_56_26
GACAGCGTCAGGCGCGGCAACCGTTTCAGGCGGCGGATCGACAGGGGCGGCAGGCTTGCCGAGATCGGCTCCTGACCGACCGGACCCGCCGCAGATCCGCCCGCCTTGATGCGGTCCATGGTGGCAAGGATGTCGCCCGCCCCGGTGAGACACGAGTAACCGTGGATATCCAGGGCTGCCGCAAGCTGTGGCGAACCCTTCGAGGCAAACACA
>MGTI01000165.1:14614-23578 GCA_001799365.1 Desulfobacterales bacterium GWB2_56_26
CGATTCGGCCAGGTCGTTGTCCGGCGTTCCGGTGCCGTGGAGATTGATGTAGCCGATATCCTCTGGGGTAACACCCGCATCGGCCAGCGCCGCCGACATCGCCGAAAACGCACCCTGTCCTTCAGGATGGGGCGCGGCCGGGTGGTAGGCGTCGCAGGAAAGACCGACACCTCCGAGTTCAGCGAGGGGCGTGGCCGGTTTTTCCGTGGTGAGCAACAGCATTCCCGCCCCTTCGGCCACCGCCATGCCCGCGCGGTGCTGGTCGAGGGGCTTGCAGATGTTGCGGTCGACCAGCTGCAGCGAGTGGAAACCGAAATAGGTCAGTCGGCAGAGCGAATCCACCCCGCCGACCAGAACCGTTTTCACCGTCCCGCGGCGCAGCATGGCCATGGCCACCGCAATGGCCACCACCCCGGAAGAACAGGCGGTGGAGACGGTCAGCGCAGGGCCGGTGCAGTTGTATTCTTCCGCCAGTATCCGAGCCACCGTGCCCAGGCCATGATAGCGGTAGTGTTGCTTATCCTGTTCCCCGTCCCGCAGCAGCTGTTCGGTGACCGCGATACCGCCGGTGGTCGTGCCGATAACGATGGCATCGGGCGGCGCCATGGCTCCGGCCATAGCCTCCTGCGCGGCGAGCAGGACCAGCCGGTGGGTTCGCGGCAGCGATGGATCCCCGGCCACATCATCCAGGCCGTCGACCTGTCCGACCGGCAAGGGGGTGCCCTGCAGCAGGGCAAAGACCGTGAGCGGCCGGATCGCCGAACGGTTCTCCCGCAACGCCTTCTCCGTGGCCGCAAGTCCTGCGCCCAGGGAGCTGACTATCCCCGCACCGCCGATGTAAAAAAAAGCCCTGTTCAAGCAGAGGCCCTGGCTGAATGTTCCGTGATATAGGCGGCCAGACTGGTCAGTGAGGAAAAGACCTTTTCGCCGACCTCCTGATTGTTGATGACGATACCGTAGTCTTTTTCCACCATGACCACCATTTCCAGGACATCGATGGAGTCGATGCCGAGCTCGCCGCCGACCAGCTGGGCATTTTCGTCGAAGGTATCGGGAGTTACATCCTGCAGGTTAAGGATATCTATCAGCTTTACTTTGAGCTCTGCGATGAGTTGTTGCATAAGGTTCTTTGTTAACTTGAATTGAAGGCCGGTGTCTTTCCGGTGTTTTGTAACCTGTAATTGGGGACCGAGGGAAAAAACTAGAGAATAACAATGCGTCGGCGAAATGGTTTCGGAGGGGACTCGCTCAACTTCGCACTCCTCTCTAGGAGTCTGTCGGATTATGCCCTTTTTCCCCATATCTTCGTTAAACTCAAAAAAATTATCCTCGGAATATTAAATATATGCCTCTGATAATTTTTTCAAGTTTGCCTCGATCTGAGAAAAAATCGCTATAATCCGAAAGACTCCTTGCGCGGGGAGTGACTGGGGCGATTGACGCCTGCCAGATTGTGGTGTATTCACTTTGCTATTTTCAAACGGCAGGATAGAATCTAGACGATTTCCACGCATAAACCAACAGGAATCTGCCATCCGAATTGTCAGCTAAATTGGTGGCGATTTCGGCCGGAATAAGGTATCAGTGTTCGATTATCCGCCATGAAAACGATAGCTCACACTGACCTCACCCTGGAAGACCTGCTCCCGCATCGTGACAACATGATGTTCGTGACCGAGGTTCTCGAGGTTGACCGTAAGCATGCCCTGACGCTCTGCCGGGTGGACACCTTTTGGCCCATGGCCGATGAACGGGGTGTACCGTCCCTGATGCTGGTGGAGCTTGCCGCCCAGACCGCCGGCGTCTGCAACGGCTGGGACCGGATCCACACCAAGGGAATCGATTCGGACCCCTCCGGCTGGCTGGTGGGGATCAAAAAGGCCGAGTTTTTCATCGATTATCTGCCGCTCGGCGGCAAGATCATCTCACGAGCGGAAAACATCAACAACTTCGAAAACCTCCGGGAAGTTTCCTGCGAGCAGCATTTGAACGACACCCTCATCGGCAGAATCGTTCTCCAACTGTTCCAGGCGTGAGGGGTGTAGGGGCGAAAAATTTTTCGCCCTTGCAGGAATAACTCATGAGTATATAACAGAAAATGACCGAAGCAAAAAACGAACAAGTCGCCATCGTCACCGGCGGCAGCAAGGGCATCGGCCGGGCGATCTGCCTGGAACTCGCCCGGCAGAACTATTATGTGGTCGTCAACTACATGGGAGATAAAGCCGGAGCGGAAGACACTTTAGCCAAAGTGGCCGCAGACGGCGGCCGGGGCGAAATCTACCAGTTCGACGTCCGGGACGGCCAAGCGGCGGAGATGGCGATCACCGACATCGCCGAGCGGCTCGGCGGCATCGAGGTGCTGGTCAACAACGCCGGGATCATCGCCGACGGCCTCTTCATGATGATGTCCCCGGACAGTTGGCAGTCGGTCATCGATACCAGCCTGAAAGGGTTCTACAACATGACCCGTCCGACGATTGAGAAGATGGTGCGTAAGCGCAAGGGTTCCATCGTCTCCATCTCGTCCGCCAGTTCGATGATGGCCAACCGCGGCCAGGCCAACTATTCGGCGGCCAAGGCGGGCCTTAATGCGGCCAGCCGGTCGGTGGCCGCCGAAGTGGCCCGGCTCGGCATCCGCATGAATGTGGTGGCCCCCGGCCTGATCGACACCGGCATGATCGAAGCCGCCCCGAAGGAACAGATCAAGGCGATGATTCCCATGGCCCGCATCGGCAAGCCCGAAGAGGTGGCCAAGGTCGTCGGCTTTCTCTGTTCGGACGCGGCCTCCTATGTCACCGGCCAGGTGATTTCGGTGAACGGCGGCATGTTTTAAAGCTGCGCCCCGCACCATTTTTGATATGCAATACCAGGATTCATGAAATTTAAACTCATCTACCCCAAATGGACCAAGCTGGACCGGCAGACCGAGTTCCATCTGCCGCCCCACGGTCCAGTGGTCTTTGCCGCCACCCTCCCCGACTTCGTGGACGTCCACTTCACCGACGAAAACCTGGAAGAAATCGATTTCGACGATCCCGTCGATTTCGTCGGCATCTCGATGATGCTCACCATCCAGGTCAAACGGGGCTGGGAAATCGCCGACCTCTACCGCAAAAAAGGCGTCAAGGTAATCTTCGGCGGCATCGCCACCATGCTCCATGCCGAGGAAACCATGACCCACGCCGACGCGGTCTTCCTGGGCGAAGCCGAAGGGCGGATGGAGCAGGTCCTGGAAGACTTCCGACAAAATACCTTGCGCCCCCGCTACGACTTCATCGACGACCGGCCGGACATAGCCCTGGTCGGCCCGGCCCGGCGCGACATCCTCAACCGCAAGCTCTACAACCACAAGGGCGTACAGATGGTCGATCTGGTGCACGCCTCGCGCGGCTGCCGGTTCAACTGTTACCCCTGCGCCGTCTCTTATCTGGGCGGCCGCCATTTCCGGCCGCGGCCCATTGATAAAGCAGTTGCCGAGATGGCCGGAATCGACAACAACCGGCTGTTTATCGTCGACAATTCGCTGGCCCAGGACACCAAGTGGGAGATGGAGCTTTTCCGGGAGATGGTCCCGCTGAAAAAGAAATGGTGCTCCCACCCCATCGAGGATAAACCGGAAGTGCTCGATCTGGCCGCGCAGGCCGGGGCCTGGTACGTCTATCAGGCGGTTTTCGACACCTCGGATTACATCAAAGAGCGGATCAGGCGCTACCACGACCACGGGATCGGCGTGGAAGGGACGATCCTGCTCGGGCTCGACGACCATACCGAAGATTTCATCAAGCGGCTCATCGACTTTTTGCTCGAAATCGAGCTCGACCTCGCCGAATTCACCGTGCTCACCCCCTTTCCCCACACCAAGGCCTGGACCGATCTGAGCCGCGAGAACCGCATCCTCTCCCGCGACTGGAACGAGTATTCGGCCGACAAGGTGGTTTACCAGCCGAAGCATATGAGCCCGGAACGGCTGCAGGAACTGCTCGATTACGCCTGGTCCACCTTTTACCGGGACGAGCCGCAGCATATCAAGATGGCCAAGCTGTTCAAGCAGGTAGTCATGAAAGAGATGGCCGACAACAGTTTCAAGCCGAGGGATAGGAGCCTGTCCGGCCGGACCTTCGGCCGCGAGGCTATTCGGGAAGACATGCGGGGTACAAAGGAAGATGGGCGCTGAATATTCCATCGACATGAAGAAGGCTCTAGACGATCTGCTCCAGGGGCCGAAATTCCCGAACAGGGAGTTTGTCCAGGGGACCACCTTCGGCGAGATCTATGCCATGGCGGCCCATTTGCGCGCCGTCCTGGGCGAACGGCAGCCGGGCCAGGCCGTCTGCCTTGCCGCGGGCAGCAAGGCGGTCATGGCGGCGGCGCTCCTTGCGGCACTCGCCGGCGGCCCGCCTTTACTTCTGCCCTATGCCTTTTCCGCGGGTGCCCTGGCCCAGCTGCAGCAAGCAACCGGCTTTACGACGGCGATTGCCGATACGGCAAGGGACTTCCCGGAAGATATCCTGGTGATTCGTCCGCAGGTGCCGGAGGTGGAAGAAAGGGCGGAAGCGGTACAAATGCCGGTGAGCCCTGCGGCCTCTCCCGGCACGGAGCTGCTGAAGATCTTCACCGGCGGTTCCACCGGCACTCCCCAGCTCTGGTCGAAGACCGCCGCAAATCTCTTTGGCGAAGGCTTTTTTCTGGCGGAGTGCTTTGAAGTGACCAACGAGGACTGCATTCTCGCCACCATCCCGCCCTATCATATCTACGGCCTGCTCTTCTCGGTCATCCTGCCGCTTGTTTCGTCGGCCACAGTAGTCGCCGCGACGCCCTCCTTCCCCGGCGAAATCGTCGAGGCGGCCGAGGAGCATGAGGTGACCATCCTGGCAAGCGTGCCGGTCCACTACCGGGTGTTGCGGGACCGGAAAATCAGCGAGGAGAATGCCCTGCGCCTGGCCTTTTCCTCCGCCGGGATGCTCGATGCGGACGACAACTTGGCCTTCAGCAAAACCAATGGGATCGGCGTGGTCGAGGTCTACGGTTCCACCGAAACCGGCGGCATCGCCACCCGCAACCGGGCGCTCGGCGAGGATTTTTTTACTCCCTTCCCGACCATTGCCTGGAAGGTCGCGGGCGACCGCCTGGCCGTCCGTTCTCCCTATATTTCTCCCGATCTGCCGGTGGACGGCGAGGGCTATTTCATCGCCGGCGACCGGGTGGAAGCTCGGGGTGCCCAGTTCTCCCTGCAGGGACGCGCGGATTCGGTGACGAAAGTCGGCGGCAAGCGGGTCGATCTGGAAGAAATCGGCCAGCTTATCAAAGGCGAAGCCGGAGTGACCGACTGCGTGGTCATGGCCCTGCCCGAAACGGGAGGCCGCGAGCACCGGATCGGCGCCTTGATCCAGGGAGAAGCGGCCGACCTTGAAGGTATCCGGAAGAAACTTGCCGAAACCCTCGAACCCTACGCCCTGCCTCGCCGGCTGAAAAAGGTCGAACGGCTGCCCATGACCCAAAACGGCAAGTACGACTGGGCGGCCATCGTCCAGCTCCTCGAAGAATGACGGACCTCCGCCACAGTTTCGCCGCCGGTTACGACTGCCTGTCGGCGGCGGCCGATCTGCTCGACCGGATCAATGTCTTTCCGGTGGCGGATGGCGATACCGGCACCAATCTACGCGTAAGCCTCGCCCCCTTGCGCCGTCTCGAACAGGACGGCGAGACGCTTGCCCACCTGCTCGCGCGCTGCGCCACCGGCAATTCCGGCAATATCGCCGCGGCCTTCCTTCGGGAGTTCTGCCGGGCAAAGAGCTTCGCCGATCTGGCCGAGCTGGCGATGCTCGGCAAGACCCGCGCCTGGCAGGCCGTGGCCAGCCCCTGCGCGGGCACCATGCTCTCGGTCTTCGACCGGCTGGCGGAAGTTCTGGAAGCTCACGGCGACGCAAAAACCCTTTACGCGCAGCTCAGCCTTGCCCTGCAGGAGGCGGTCCGCGATACTGCCCGGCTCCTTCCCGATCTGCAGAAGGCAGGCGTCGTCGACTCCGGGGCGCTGGCCATGTATGTGTTCTTCGACGGCTTTTTCCGGCATTTCACCTGCGAAACCAGCCCCGCAAGCTCCATCTTCGACCTCTTTGCCGGCAAGCTCGCCATCAGCAGTTCCTATCTGCCGACGGCGACCGACAGCCATTGCGTCGATATCGTCCTGCAGATGAGGGGTCGGACGGAGTCGGGAGATACGGATAAGCACCAGGCCAGGGTCAGAGACGACCTTGCCCGGCTGGGAGAGAGCGTGGTGGTGGTCGAGGACGAATCGCTCCTCAAGATTCACATTCACACGCCGGACCCTCAGGAACTGCGGGGACGGCTCGGGAATTTCGGCGATATCGTCGGCTGGTCCGAGACACCAATCGATCAGGGCGGCGCAACTGCGACAGATATCGTCCAATCCCCGATCCATATCGTCACCGACGCAGCCGGCTCGCTCACCAGGGAGATGGCGAGAAACCTCGGTATCACACTCCTCGACAGCTATATCGTCATCGGCGACCAGTCGCGGCCCGAAAGCCTCTACAGCCCGGCGGAGATCTACCCCCTGATGCGCCGGGGCGAGAAGATCACCACCGCTCAGGCCTCGACCTTCGAGCGGCACGAGCATTACCGGAACATCTGCCGCCAGTTCGGCCGGGCCCTTTATCTGTGCGTGGGGTCGGCCTTCACCGGTAATTTCGAGACGGCCACTGCCTGGAAGAAGGTGAGCGACCACGATCGGCAGCTGACGGTCATCGATACCGGCGCGGCATCCGGGCGGCTCGCCCTCATCGCCCTGCTCACCGCTCGCAGGGCAAGGACTGCCGCCGGCGCGGATGAAGTCATCGATTTTGCCCGCAGGATGACCGCGACTTGCGTGGAATACGTCTTTATCAACGAGCTGAAGTACCTGGTGGCCGGCGGACGGGTCTCGAAGGCCGGCGGCTTTTTCGGCGACCTGCTCGACATGAAGCCCATCATCAGCCCGACCAGCGAAGGGGTGAAAAAGATGGGCGTGGTCCGCAGCAAGAAGGCCCAGCTGGCCTTCGCCGCGGCAAGACTCAAGGAGCAAGGCGGTGCCGCCCCGACCATTCTGCTCCAGTATTCCGACAATGAAGACTGGGTGGCGGGCCCGGTTCGGCAGGAGGTGCATGGCCTCTTGCCTGAAGCGGAAATACTGCTTGCGCCCCTCTCCCTTACTTCCGGAGTCCATATGGGGCCGGGAACCTGGTCGCTGGCCTTCGCCCCTCGCCCATGAAACCAGCCATCGTCATCCCCGTCTACAACCACGGTTCGCGGATCGGCGAGGTAGTCCGGCAGAGTGTACAACTCGGTTTGCCGGTATTCGTGGTCGACGACGGCTCGACCGATGCAACCGGGGAGGTGCTCGCGGGGCTGGACGGGATCACCGTCCTCCGCCACGGTGAAAACCAGGGCAAAGGAGCTGCAATCCTCACCGGTTTTGCCGCGGCGGTGGAGATAGGCTGCGACTGTGCCGTGACGATTGACGGTGACGGCCAGCACGACCCGGCGGATGCCGAGAATCTGCTGCAGTCGGCGGCAAACGGGCCGCGCTGCATCGTCATCGGCAGCCGCCAGGGCATGAAGGACAACCGACACGTGCCCTGGACCAGCACATTCGGTCGCGGCTTCTCCAATTTCTGGGTCTGGGCCGCAGGGGGACCGCGGGTGTCAGACTCCCAGTCAGGCTTCCGTCTCTATCCCCTGCCCGAGGCCCTGCAGCTGGGGACGAAGGCCCGGAGATACCAGTTCGAGGTGGAGATTCTGGTGAGGGCTCGGCGGCACGACATCGAGGTGCGGGAAGCCCCCATCGGCGTCATCTATCAGCCGCGAGGAGAACGGATCAGCCATTTCCGCCCCTGGCGGGACTTCCTCCGCAATTCGTCCACCTTCAACCGGCTCATCTGGGCTCGCATCTTCTCGTTTTTAAAGCCATGAATGGCTTCTGGTATACACTGCTCGTCCGCATCGCCTCCCTCTGCGGGTCGTGGTTCTTCGCGGCCATCGCCCGGAGCATTGCCACCGGCTACTTTCTCTTTTCCTGGAGGAAGGTCGAGGAAAGCTGTCGCTTCTATGCCGCCCTCTATCCAGAACGCAGCAGACTCTATCATCTCTCCTGCACCTTCAAACAATACCAGAATTTCACCACCATCCATTTCGACCGCTTCATGCAGGGCCGGATGGGCGAGACGGCCTTCACCACGGAGGGCTGGGAGAAGCTGGAAGCGGTTATCGACCGGCAAGGCGGCATCCTCCTCATGTCCCACCTCGGCAACTGGGAGATGGCCGCGACGCTCTTGAAAAAGAAACGGGCGAACCTTCGACTGCTCCTCTACATGGGCGTCAAGGAAAAGGAAGGCGTGGAACGGTTGCAGAAAGAAGACCTGCGCCGCGCAGGCGTCACCATCATCGGCGTCGACCAGGAGGACAACTCCCCCTTCTCCGCCGTCGAAGGCATCCACTTCCTGCGCTCAGGCGGCCTGGTCTCCATGACCGGCGACATCGTCTGGCGCGCCGACCAGCGCAAGGTCCGCGTCGACTTCCTCGGCCATAACGCCTATCTCCCCGAAGCCCCCTTCATCTTCAGCCTGGTCTCCGGCGCCCCCCTCTTCGTTTTCTTCGCCTTCCGCACCGGCAAGAATAATTATCACGTTACCCTCTCCGATCCCATCCCCATCCCGCCCCACTCCCGCAAGGACAGAGCCGATGCCATTGGCCAAGCCGCCCAGCGTTATGCCGACCTCCTTGAGCAATCTCTCCGGCGGCATCCGTTCGAGTGGTATCATTTCGACCGGTTTATCGATTGATTGATGGCAACCTCGCAGGATCTGATCCCTGGAATGAATATCTCTATCGGCAAAAGACCAATAAAAAAATCTCAACGGATGCCTTATGAGGGAATAGGGAAACCCGAACACCTCAAACACAGCC
>MGTI01000166.1 GCA_001799365.1 Desulfobacterales bacterium GWB2_56_26
GCCGCCGCCAAGGAAGTGGTCGAAGTGACCAACGAGGCTATTTCCAAGGCGGTTGAACACCAACATCACCAATAACACTCTTTCCTCTTGCCCATTGCCGCCGAAAATACATGGGTGGCAATGGGCTATCCTTTTCCCGTCCCTAAAGTTCTGATTGCCAAAGTGTTGCCGGACAATTACAATCGTCCAATATTCCCGTCCTTTTAGGACCTTCGTACTTTCAACCCAGCTTTGTCGGGGAATTCAGCATGCCTGCACGACAATTTCCTCCTGGTTTTTTGCCGGTGCTTCTCCTGCTCTGTTGCAGCCTCGCTTCCTGTTCCAGACTGATCACCGGCACGGTCATCAAACCGACTATCGGCAATCTCCAGCATCAGACCGACATCCAGCTGGTCTGTGAAGGCGCCCCCTCCTATCTGCTGATGCTCGACAGCATGCTGGTCTCCTCCCCCGACAATCGCGACCTGCTTATGATCGCCGCCCAGTCCTACAGCGCCTATGCCACCGCCCTCGAAGAATGCGGCGGGTCGGCCGCCAGGCTCACCGCCATCGCCGAAAAGGCCAATATTAATGGGCAGAAACTCCTGTCCCCCCTGCTGCCGTCGGGCCGCGGGACCGATTTCGCCACCTTTGAACGGCAGCTGGCACATCTTACCAAAAGCGACGTCCCCTACGTTTTCTGGGGCGCCTCCGGCTGGCTGACCTGGATCCTGCAGCAACAGGATTCGCCGGACGCCATCGCCGATATCGTATTTATTGAAAAAATCATGGCCAGACTCCTGGAACTGGACGAATCCTACCAGGGGGGCAGCATCCATCTCTTTTTCGGTGCCTACTATGCCGCAAAGCCCGAAATGTTCGGCGGCAACATGCAGAAGAGCGCCGATCATTTCGATCGCGCCCTTGCCATCTCCGGACGAAAATTCCTCCTGACCCACGTTACCTACGCCGAGAAACTGGCGAGGATGACGATGAACAGGGACCTTCATGACAGCCTGCTGGGCGAGGTGCTGGCCTTTCCCCTTGCGAGCGCGCCGGAATTCGGCCTCAGCAACCGGATAGCCAAAAACCGGGCCGAAAAGCTGCTTGCGGAAAACTACTTCGCGGAATAAATCCTTCTCACCATTTGCCTGGATTTCTAGGGAGACCATATGCCACGACTCGCCACGCTAATCACCCTCCTGCTGCTCCTCTTTCTCTTCGACGCGCCGCTCATCCAGGCCGCTCCCAAGCATCTTTTCAAGATCGCCAGTCTCGCCCCGGCCGGCTCCGTCTGGATCCAGCAGTTCGAGAATTTTGCCAGGGAGGTGGAGGAAAAGACCGGCGGAGAAGTCGGCTTCCGGGTCTATCCGGGAGGCGTGATGGGCGACGACCAGGCGATGTTCAGGAAGATGCGGGTCGGGCAGCTGCACGGCGGCGGCTTCACCATGACCGGCATCTCCTCGGTCGTGCCCGACTTTCGGGTCATGGCCATCCCCTTTCTCTTGGAATCCTATGAAGAAGTCGATTTTGTCAAGGAAGGGCTGCTCCCCGCTTTCGAGGAACGGTTCCGGGAAAAGGATCTGGAGCTCATCGCCCTCACCGAAGTCGGCTTTATCTACGCCATGTCGACCACATCGATCAGCACCCTTCCGGAACTGCAGAAATCGAAGAACTGGAGTCCGGCCGGGGATCCGATTTCCGAATCCTATCTGACCATCCTGGGGATCACCCCGGTCCAGCTTGCCATCCCGGACGTCTTATCCTCCCTGCAGAGCGGCCTGATCGAAACGGTGTACAATTCCCTGTACGGCTCTATCGTCCTGCAATGGTTCACCAAGGCCCGTTACGTGGTCGATGTGCCCTACGGTTATGCCTACGGCGTCTTTGCCCTCGACCGCAAGAAGTTCGCCAGCCTGCCCGAAGCCCATCGACAGGCGATCGATGCGGCGGCGGCCCACCATTTTCCGGTGCTCCTGCAGAAAACCCGGGAAAGCAACGAGGAATCCCGCCGGGTCATGGCGGAAAGGGGTACGGAGTTCCTCAAGATCGACAAGCAAACGGTGCAGCTGCTGCAGGAAAAAAGAGATGAAGCGGTCAAAACCCTCATTCCGGGCTCGCTGTCCAAGGAAATTTATGACCGGACCACCGGTCTGCTCCAGGAAGTCCGCAGTAAACCGGCCGGAGGAAAACCAAATTGACCGGACCGGATAATCAGCTCCCGGCAGGCGGAATCCTCGGTCTTCTCGACCTGGTTGAAGAAAAACTGCTCTGCCTGATGCTGACGGCCATGATCGTCCTCGCCTGTCTCCAGATTTTCCTGCGCTACGTGTACTCGGGCGGCCTGTTGTGGATCGATCCGCTGCTCCGTTATCTGGTCCTGTGGTGCGGGCTGGTCGGCGCTTTATCCGCCACCTCGCAGGGCAAGCACATCGCTCTCGATCTGACCGCCGGCCGGCTGCCGCCCGCCATCGAGCCCTGGCTCACGCTCCTCATCCATCTTTTCTCTTTGCTTGCTTCGGCGGGGCTGACCTGGGCGGGAGGGCTCTTTCTCCGCGGCGAAATCGAGGCCGGCGGCGCAGGTCCCTTGGCGCTGCCCCTCTGGTTCTGGAACGGCATCTTCCCGCTGGTCTTCGGCCTCATGACCATGAAGTACCTCCTGCTTTTCTCCATGCAGGCCAGAAAACTCCTCGCGGGAAATAACCACACGAATTGCAGAGCCTCATGACCGCGCTGAAAATCATCATCCTTTCGCTCGCCCTGCTCAGGTCGCCGCTGTTTCTGGTGATCGGGGCGCTGGCGCTGGTATCCTTTTACAATGCGGATATCGATGTCTCGGTGGTGATCATCGAAATGTCGCGGCTGGCCGACACCCCGATGCTGGTGTCGCTGCCGCTTTTCATTTTTACCGGCATTCTGCTCTCCGAAAGCAAGGCCCCGCTGCGGATGCTCCATTTTTCCAGGATCTTTCTCAGCTGGCTGCCCGGAGGAATGGCCGTCATCACCCTGCTGGTCTGCGCCGTGTTTACCGCCTTCACCGGGGCTTCCGGGATCACCATCTTCGCCCTCGGCGGCCTGCTCCTGCCGGCACTGCTCGAAGAGGGGTATCAGGAACGGTTTTCCATGGGGCTCATCACCACCTGCGGCAGTCTCGGCTTGCTGTTCCCGCCCAGTCTGCCCCTTATCCTTTTCGGGGTAATCGCCGAAACGCGGATCGACCATCTGTTTCTCGCCGGGATCCTGCCCGGCCTCCTCATGCTGCTCCTGCTCATCTTCTATTCCTTGGCCAGGAGCCCGGCACGACAGGCCAAGCCCTCCTATACCGCCGCCGAAATCCTGAAAGGGTTGCGGGTCATCGCCTGGGAACTGCCCCTGCCGGTCATCCTGCTCGGCGGTATCTACGGCGGCATCTTCGTACCCGGAGAAGCGGCGGCGGTGACGGCCTTCTACGTCCTGATCGTGGAGATGGCGGTTCACCGGGATATCCCCTTGAAACAATTGCCGGCGGTGATGAGCAAGTCGATGGTGCTGTTCGGCGGAATCCTGGTTATTCTCGCCGCCTCCATGGCTTCCACCAATTTTCTGATCGATCAGCAGGTGCCGACCAGGCTGTTTGAATTCATCCAGCAGTATATCCACGACAAGTACTCGTTTCTGCTGCTGTTGAACGTCTTCCTGCTCATTGTCGGGGCGATGCTCGATATCTTTTCAGCGCTGGTCCTGATCGTCCCCCTCATCCTGCCCATTGCCACGGGCTACGGTATCGATCCCATCCATCTGGGGATCATCTTCCTCACCAACCTGCAGATCGGCTACTGTACGCCGCCGGTGGGTCTGAACCTGTTTCTTGCCTCCTACCGGTTCGAGCGACCGATAACCGAACTCTATCATTCCACCCTGCCATTTCTTGCTATCCTGCTCGTCACCCTGATGATCATCACCTACCTGCCCTGGCTCAGCACCGTCCTCATTGGGTTCCTCGGATAACCCGCCTTTTGGATCGCCTCGCGATATCCTGACATGTATTGAAAACGCCGATTGGACGCGGGCAAACGATAGGGACAAAGAATTGTACCTGAGAGCGAAACTGTCGTACATTGGCACCACAATGTGGCAATGTTTTCCAGTATTCATTCCAGGAGATGCAATGAGAACGATATCTTTACTGATCGGAGCCCTTGTGGCCCTGATCCTGCCGTGCGCCGGCCTGGCCCAGTCGCAGACCGCCGGAACCATAGTCATGGAGTTCGACCTTTCGGCCCATCCGGCAGATGAGGACGCAAAGCTGTGGATACCCTATCCGGTTTCCGATAACGACCAGCAGATCACCGACATCGCCGTCAAGGGCGACTTTGCGCAATCGGCGGTCTATACCGACCAAACCTATTCCACCCCCATGCTTTATGCCCGCTGGGACAAAGGCGCTGTCAGCCGCAAGCTGCAACTGAGCTTTCACGCCGTCCGCCAGGAAGTGGTGAAAAAGGACTTTCCCGCCGAGGAAGGCGCCTGGGATCCGGCGGACTACGCCCTGTACCTGGCACCTACCCGTCTGGGACCCATCGACGGGCCGGTCAAGGCACTGGCTGACCAGATAACGGCCGGGAAAAACACGGTCCTTGCCAAGGCCAAAGCGATCTACGACTGGAGCTGCGAAAATATGTATCGCGACCCGGCGACCAAAGGCTGCGGCGCGGGCGACGTCTGCCTGCTGCTCGTGACGCCGGGCGGTAAATGTACCGATATCCATTCGGTTTTCGTCGCGCTGTGCCGGGCGGCCGGGGTGCCGGCCAGGGAGATTTTCGGGATCCGCCAGGGCAAAGAAGCGGTGGTCGATATCACTACCTGGCAGCATTGCTGGGCGGAATTTTTCCTGCCCGGTTATGGCTGGGTTCCCGTCGATCCGGCGGATGTCCGCAAGATGATGCTGACCGAAAAACTTGCCCTGGATGATGCCAAAACGAAGGAATACCGCGAGTATTTCTGGGGCGGCTGGGACTCGTACCGGGTGAAGCTGGCAGTCGGCCGTGATGTAATCCTCACCCCGCGCCAGGAGGGCGCACCGCTCAATACCTTCGGCTACCCCTATGCCGAAGTCGGCGGCAAGGTCCTGGATTGGCTCGATCCAAAAAGTTTCAAATATACCTTTACCTACCGTCAATAAGGGAAATGATTCCTTAAAAACGGGCAGCCATCTTCCCCGGCAGACCCTCAGCAGACCCGATTTATGGCGATCTCCATAAACCGGGTCAGAATCGGCGAGCACCATTTATCGGCATGGCGGATCATAATCACCGAGGTCGAACTCTCCGGCCAGCCGAGAACCTGCAGGGAGCCGGCCTGCAGTTCCGCATGTATTGAAATGCTGGGACAAAACGATACGCCGATCCCCCGCTGCAGGCACCCCCGCAACGAATTGCCGCTGGAGAATTCCAGGGCCCGATACTCAATCCGCTGTTCTTCGAGCGACCGCTCGAACATCCGGCGATAGCTTCAGTCGGTCTTTGGGTAGAGGATGGTCTGGCCGGTGAGATCGAGCAGCTCAAGACTCCGCCGGCTCGCCAGGAGATGGGTCGGGGCGGCCGCCAGGACCAGCTCTTCGCTCTTCAGCATCACCACCTTCACATCTTGCATCTGCAGCTCATCGGTCATCAGAAATGCCAGGTCGATCCGGCCCGCATTCAGTTCCCTCGCCAGCTGCCGGTCGGCACAATTGATGAAGATCAGCCGTACGTCCGGATATTCGCGATTGAATTCCTCGATCACCGGCACCATATAGACGGTTGCCAGGGTCTCCGGCATACGGATGGTCAGGCTGCCCCGGGCATATCGTTCGCCGGCGACCTCCGATCGCAGCTCGTCGGTGATCCCTTCGATGCGGCGGGCATAGTCGTACAGCTTGCGGCCGGCATCGGTGAGCAGCACGCGACGGCCGATCCGGTCAAACAGCATGACCTGGAGTTCCTCCTCCAGCCCCCTTATCTGGGCGGACACCGAAGATTGAGCCAGATGGAGCTGTTCGGCGGCGCGAGTAAAACTCGTCAGCTCGGCGACCACTCGAAATGTTTTAAGTTGCCGGAATTCCATAACAGAAAATCAATCGTCCAGGACGATAATTGGTATCGTTATAAAT
This sequence comes from Desulfobacterales bacterium GWB2_56_26, assembly GCA_001799365.1. Classification (GTDB taxonomy): domain Bacteria; phylum Desulfobacterota; class Desulfobulbia; order Desulfobulbales; family Desulfocapsaceae; genus Desulforhopalus_A. Next base: position 6,110 of record MGTI01000166.1, read on the forward strand.
CGTTTGTAACGATTAATAAACTCGATTAATCGTTTTTGTAAATCAATTTATTTTCCAACCAAAAAAAGGAGGACGGGAAATGACGACACAAACGGATGGGCAGGAGACGATCAATATAGAGGAAGCAGGCGAGCGGGCGGCCAGCTACTTCGGGGAAGGTTATCATTGTGCGGAGGCGGTGGTGGCCGCCTTTTTCGAAAGCCTCGGCGACGATCCCACCGAAGCTGTAGCCCATGCCACCCCCTTCGGTGGCGGCTTCGGCAAGTCGTTCGACGATGCCTGCGGAGTCCTGTCGGGCAGCATGATTGCCATCGGTCACGTTTGCGGCCGCCGTCAGCGCGGCGACAGCTGGGACCGCCCGGCCGAATTCGGGGCTGCGATCCGGCAGCTTTTCATCGACCGCCACAACACCAGCAACTGCGGCATCCTGCGCGAGCGATTCGGCGAGGAGCAGATGACGGAATGCCGAAAGCTCGTGCACGAAGGAACCGTTGCCCTGCTCAGGATGTACCGCGAAGGAAATTCCGCTTAAATGATCAATCGGGGTTGAGCACACCCACATACGGGAGATTACGATACATCTGGGCATAGTCGAGGCCATAACCGACAGCAAACTCGTTCGGGATATCCACCCCGCAAAAATCGATCTGAATATCCACCTGCCGTGTTTCCGGTTTGTTCAAGAAGGTGCAGGTCTTCAGGGAGCGGGGATTTCTGTTGCGCAGCATCCGGATGACCTTGCTGAAGGTTCGGCCGGTATCGACAATGTCTTCGACCAGGAGGACATCCCGACCCTCGATGGAGGAATCGAGGTCCATCACGACCTTGATGTCCCCGCTGCTCACCGTGCCGTCGCCGTAGCTGGACAAGGTCATGAAATCAACCACCAGAGGGACTTCGATCTGTCGCACCAGATCGGCCATGAAAATAAACGAGCCGCGCAGCAGGCCGATAACCATCAATTGCTTGTCAATGCCCTGGTAATATACGGTGATTTCCGCACCGAGTCGCTGCACGATGGTCCGGATCTCGTCTTCGGCCACCAGTATTTTGGTAATGTTATGTTCTTGCACGATTTCTCCATCTGGTATTTTTCATCCCCGTTGATTCCCGAGCCGCCTTCATTCCTACCTACCACAATTCTCCGATTTTTCAACCGGGCCTTGATGCCGGCGGATGATGAAAATGGTGCCGGCAAGTAATCGCCGGCCGATTCTCGAAACGCATGGCCAGGATGAAGACAACCCTAGCCGGGCGGAATTACCTCATTAGGACCCTAGCGCGACTTCCCGCAGTACCAATGGCGGTTGCCGGCGAAATAGAGGAAAAAATCATTCAGCAGCTTCAGTTGCGTGCCGATAAAGGAGGAGGCCAGGCCCATTGTCTCTTGCCAGACAGCGATGGTCTGATACAGGGAAAGCTCCTTCAGGATCTTGTTGGAGAGCAAGGACCGATAATTGCCCGCTCGATCCGCCACGGGAAACATCGAGGTGCCGAGACGCAGGGGCAACTCCTTCATAAGGAGCCGGGCAAGATAGATTTCCATTGCCTCGCCCATGGCAAATCCCGGATGGATGTCATGCAGAACCCCTTCCAGGGTGAAGAAAGCTTTACGAAAGAGGATGAGTTCGGAGGGGAAAACAATGCCGTCCAGGGTCATTTTTTCCAGTAACAGGAAGGATCGCCGCAGCGGGTCGGCGGCACGGTATTCCTTTGAGGAAAGCAAACCTTTTATCTTTCCGGCGAGATACTGCCGGTCAATCTCTATCGTTTCGGTGTCGATGGCAAAGGATTCTATGACCCTGGCCAGGCTCCGGCTGTCGTCTTTCGTGATGCCGGTCAACAGGGCCATGACCAGTTCCCGCTGATGTCTCGACAGGTGCCCCGCCAGAGTCCAGTCGAGCAGGGCCACTTGGGGGCTTTGCCGGTCGTTGCCCGCTACAATCAGGATATTCCCGGCATGGGGATCGCCATGAAACAGGGCCGATTCCTGTTCGGCAAAAAGCGGCACGCACAGCACCGTCTCAAAGAGAAGCCGGGCCAGCGCCTTCCGCTGCCTGCCGGTTAAACTGATCTCGCCGATTTTCCGGCCGTCGATATATTCCATGGCGGTCATGGTGGGAGTGCTAAACGGTGCCGGCCGCGGAATCCTGACGCCGGCGTCCTTGCCGTACATCTCTACCGCCTCCGCCAGATGGTTCTGCTCGGCGGCCAGGTCGATTTCTCTCGCCATATCGCCGCAGATCTCCCGAAAGAGACTGGTCAGCTTCATCTCCTGCAGGCCGTAACGCTCACGGTTTTCTTCGAGAAAGAAGAAGGTATCCGCCAGAATATCCAGTTCCTCCCGTAAATCGTCCTGAACTCCGGGTTTCAGGATCTTGAAAACCCCTTGGTCCTCTCGGTCCCCGCCGGGCGTAAGACAGCAGAAGAGCACGACTGCGGCGACACTCGCCTCGGCCAGGATCTGCTGCGCGATCTCGATTTCGGGCAGCGGGCCGAGCCTGGCCAATTCGGTGCGGATGGCTGCGATTTGTACGTTCGGATCGGCGCCGTAATCGCCGTGCTCAAGCCCGACCAGCCATTTTTTCACTTCCGGATCGACATGCGGATTGCGGGCGATGATCTGCCCCAGCTTGTGCAGGGTGGGGAAAAAGACGGCAAGATTCAGGAGCCGCTCGCCCGGCTCCTCGTTCTCCCGCAGCAGGTACCGGCTGAGCAAGACCCGACGCAGCCGCGGATAGGACATCCCGGCCAGGAAAAACTCGATCCCGTCCCGGACAAGCGGGGCAAAACGGTGAAGGCCGGTGGGTATAGCCAGCTCCGGTTTGGCGAACAGCACCAGCTGGGAGGCCGTCATCCGGCAGAATTCCCGCTCGCCCAGGAGCTGCACGAGGCTGTCGAGTTGTGCAGCCAATTCCTCGCTGCCGGTATGGCGGAGTTTTGCCAAAAGTGTTGCATGATCGAATTCATTCATGTCGTTCACTTCTTTCACCCTCCATCACTGAAAGCACTTGCCCCTGACATTAGGATAACGCCGACAACAGGCTTCTGCCAGTCTTTTTTCGCGCGCAAATCCTCATTGCTCAGCTTGGCAGAACCAGATAATCGATGGTCTGACGCAGAATGGCAAAGCCGTTCCTGGTCAGGATCGATTCCGGGTGAAACTGATAGCCGATAAAGTTTTTCCCTCTGATACCGGCAAGTTCTCCCGGATCGTCAAGGGTGGCGAAATCACAGGCGCCATCATCTGTCGGAATTTTTGCAGCAAACGTATTATAAAAACCTACCTTTTCCCGTCTCCCGAACAGATCGACTTCCAGTTGCGAACCCTGCAGGGGTTTATCCTTCCGGTGCACCGGGTAGCCGAGACACCGGCACAGGATCTGATGACCGAGACAAATAAACAGCGACTTCCGGCCCGAATCGAGCAAGGCCCGGGCGATCGTCATATTGCGGCGAATCTTTTCATCGCAATCGTTGTTCGGATTGCCCGGACCCGGTCCGAGCAGGACGATGTCGGCCGCATCACCCGCGACCTCGTAAGCGCCGGACGACACGACTCGGGTTTGAAGGCCCAACGCGGCAAGAACGTGGCGGAGCATGTAGATGAAGTCGTCCCCGTTGTCGATGAGAGTGAGGGAGATGCCGGCATATCCGGCTCTTCCCGCAACTGTCTGATCCTGCTGAAAGAACCAGAAATCGGATAAACCCTGGTTACGCCGGCTGAGAGTCTCGGCGATGTCGTCGTCACCAGCGAGCATCGGCAAGAGCGGCGGCCGGACCGGCTTCTTGGAAATATGACAGAACGGCCGCAGGATGGCCCGGCTCTTGGCCAGGGTCTCCCGCACCTCTTCGGCCGGGATCGAATCCTTGACCAGCGTCGCTCCGGTGCTGAAATGAAAAACCCCGTCATTTTCGATTTCCAGGGTCCGAATGGTGATGGGCGAATCGAGATAGTCGCACCCATCCGGGTCGCGGCCGACCAGCATCAGGCCGCTGCCGTAATAGCGCCGGGAGGACCGCGAGTATTTCTTGATGATCCGGCAGGCGTTTTCCACCGGGCTGCCGACCACGGTGGCGGCAAACATCGATTCCCGGAAGAGCTCGAAGATGTCCCCGTCGCCGAAGCCTGCGAGCAGGTATTCCGAGTGAATCAGCTGCGACATCTCCTTTAACAGCGGTCCGACGATAGCTCCGCCCGACCGGCACATCCGGGCCATCATCTTCAGTTCTTCGTCCACCACCATAAAGAGTTCGTTGATCTCCTTGCTATCGCTCAGAAAACCCAGCAGTTCGTCCTTGAAGTGCTGTCGGCACTCGTACTCGGTCTCCTTGCGGAAAGTGCCGCTGATCGGATTCATCTTGACCCGGCCCCTTTCCACCAGCAGATGGCGTTCGGGGGTCGAACCGACGAAACAGCGCGAAGTGTCGTAGAAGAGAAACTTCCAGTAGGTCCCGTAATCTTCCCGAACAAACGAGGCAAAGAGGCTGCAGGCGGAGGCGATGGTAAAGTCCTCGATGCGGCCGGTGCCGTTGCGGGGGATGACGAAATTGGCCCCTTCGCCCTCGCCGATCTCATCGGTGACGATTCTGCGGATTATTTCTTCATACTCGGCCCTGGTGGTGTCATACTGCAACTCACCCTCAAGGCGGACCGGCTGGGCGGGCAAGAGCCGGAGCAGGTCACTGGTGCGGATGGTCGCCTGCTCTTCCACCAGAATGGTCCGGATCCTTTCGCCCTCGTCATGGACGGGAAAGCCGCGTTCCTTGATCTGGCAAAAAGGGATCATGCTGATCGTGTCGTAGCGGCGGCTATCCCCGGCTGGACCGTGTTTTCTCGGAACATCGAGCAGATAATCATACTGCCGGGCCTCGCCCAGCAGCACGAGGGTCTCCTCGCCGTCCTGCTTCTGGATCAGGCAGAAAGGGTGATTTCCCGAGAGAATTGCGGCAATCTTCCTGTTCATCGGTGGTTCTCCTGTGGTTGTGCACCGCAGTCAGACCCTCGTTTGCAGGGGCCCGATCCGAACAGAGAGTGTTGCAGAAATGCGAAAAGCCCCGGCAAACCTGGAGAAGGTCTGCGGGGCTTTTAAAATAAGGGTTCAGCCTGAAACGCTACCGACTCCGGAATCGTCCTGTGCGCCAGCTGCGCCAGTTGCACCACAACGAGGCGATGTGTCGGTTATCGGTATTCATTTCGCTTCTGAACTCCGGAATGTAATTTATCTTGCGTTCTTCTTTCCTGTCGGCATCGCCTGAAGAAATAGCACACCAGACGCCGAGAGGTCAACCGGTTTTTCTCGTCAGGAGCGGTAACGGCGCTCCCCTTCAAACCTCCGCCCCGACTCCGTAAATTCTGCCCGGCGGTTAGCGAATTCCGAAGAGGACAAATAAAGCTACGTTTTCGGCTCGACCAGCCTTTTCTGAATCGCGTAGGTGGTCAGTTGGGCCACATTGTGCAAATCCAGCTTGCTGATGAGGTTCGACCGGTGCTTTTCGACGGTTTTCACGCTGATGTGCAGGAAGGCGGCGATATGCTTGTTGGTATAGCCTTCGGCCAGGAGTTTCAGGACTTCCTTTTCTCTTTGGGTGACGGTATCCCAGCCGCTTTCATCTTTCAGCGATTTCCTGCCGCTCAGGTAGCCTTCGATGACCTGCACGGATATACCGGAACTGATGAAGGGTTTGCCCTGCATGACACTGTCGATGGCGACCATCAACTCCTGCCGGCTCACGTCCTTGACACAATAGCCGTCCACCCCGGCAGCGAAGGCTTCAAAGACATACTGATCGGATTCATGTATCGTTAAGGCAAGGATCTTCGTTTCGGGCATATCCCGTTTTATTTCCTTCATTACCGAAATGCCGCTGATCTTGGGCAGGGAGAGATCGAGCAGCACCATGGCCGGCTTCACCCGCCTGATTATTCTGACTGCCTCCAGACCGTCTTCGGCTTCGCCGACAACTTCCAGGTCGCTGCGGCTGTCGAGCATGGACTTCAAACCCTCCCGAAACAGCTGATGATCCTCTACGATCGCGATTCGGAATTTTTTGGACATAGGTATAAGTTTTGGAAAAAATTGCTCAATAATAATTGAGTCATGCTGCCTGCGACTGACCGGGTAAAGTCCTCAATGCACCTGAATACATTCCTTTACCTATTTTCCTTATACACAATATTGCATATTAATCAATGACGCACTTATTAAAAGTGAGGCTATTACATTTATTCAATTGAAATCAAAATATTATATCTTTTTATAGGAATTCCATGCCATTGTCTTTCGTGACATGTCAATGCTAATTTTTTAATTTATCAACAGGCCAGGATAAAACAATTGGGATGACACGACCTTATGTCTGAAGAAAAGTCGCCAAACAAGAAATTATTTGAATTCGAGCAGTATCCTGTATGGACAAGATTGCTCTTGTTTTTTGTTATTTGGTTACTTATAACCTACGGATACCTTTATTTCTGGTCGGCAAAAACGATCGAGGAAATTCCCTATTCTATTTTCAAGGAAAAGGTGATCGACGGCGAGGTGGCGGAAGTTAAAATGAAGGGCCAGGAGGTTTCCGGCCAGTACGTGGTCGAGAAAAAGAATGCCGGGGATCAGGAAAAAGATGGAGAACAGCCCCAGGCCCGGTTTTTCAAGACGGTGCTCCCTCCCTTCGATGATCCGGAACTCATGGCGCTGCTGGAAAAAAATAAGGTCGCCATACGTGCTGAATCAGGCGAAAGATCCTGGTTCCTCACTTTGCTGATCGTACTGCTCCCCTGGCTGCTCATCATCAGTCTTTTCGTGGTGATGAACAGGAAATTGAGCGAACAGATGGGCACCGGCGGACCCTTCGGCTTCGGCAAATCGAAAGCAAGGCGCGTCAAACCGGAAGAGATCAAGGTGACCTTCAAGGATGTGGCCGGCCTGGAGAACGTCAAATATGAGTTGGAAGAGATGGTCGACTATTTGAAATCGCCGGAAAAATATCGAATCCTCGGGGCCGAGCTGCCGAAAGGGGTGTTGCTGGCCGGCCCGCCGGGCACCGGCAAAACCCTGATGGCCCGGGCCATGGCCGGGGAAGCAGGAGTCCCTTACTACAGTATCAGTGGTTCGGAGTTTATCGAGATGTTCGTCGGGGTCGGGGCATCCAGGGTGAGAGACATGTTCAAGATCGCCAAGGAAACCGCGCCATCCTTGATTTTCATCGATGAGCTCGATTCCATCGGCAGGGTGAGAGGGACCGGCATCGGGGGCGGCCATGACGAACGGGAACAGACCCTCAATCAAATCCTCTCCGAGATCGACGGCTTCAGTCCCCACGAATCGGTGATCGTCCTGGGGGCCACCAACCGCCCGGATGTGCTCGATCCCGCCCTGATCCGGCCGGGCCGTTTCGATCGCCAGATAACGCTCGACATGCCGCAGAGAAAGGCGCGCAAGGAAATCCTGGCGGTGCATGCCAGAAAGCTGGCGATGGCAAAAGATGTCGAGTTCGACCTGATCGCCGGCGCAACCGTAGGCTTTTCGGGGGCCGATCTGAAGAATCTGGTCAACGAAGCGGCCCTGCTTGCCGCCAGAAAGGGCAAACAGCAGGTGGAAACCGAAGATTTCAACGAAAGCCGGGACAAGATCATCATGGGAGTCAAGCGGGAGGAACAGCTCTCCGAAGAAGAAAAGAAAATGGTCGCCTACCATGAGGCGGGGCATGCCCTGATCGCCCTGATGCTGCCGGGCTCGGACCCCCTCAACAAGGTGACCATCATTCCCCGGGGCAGGTCGCTCGGCGCGACCGAGCAGGTGCCCAAGGAGGATCGGCACAATTACGGCAAGACCTACTTGATGAACCGCATCGCGGTCATGGTCGGCGGCCGCGCCGCCGAACAGGAGGTCTTTGGCGAGATCACCTCCGGCGCGGGAGACGACCTGAAAAAAGCCACGCAGATGGCGAGACGCATGGTCTGCCAGTGGGGCATGAGCGACAAGCTGGGGTTGATGGTTTTCCGCAAAGGCGAACCGCATCCATTCCTGGGACGGGAGTTGACCGAAGAAAAGGATTACGGCGAGGCGACGGCGGAAACGATCGATGCGGAGATCAAAGCTATTCTCGAAGGGTGTTACGAAAAGGCGAGGACTATTCTCGCGGACAACCGGGAAAAACTCGACCTGCTCGCCCAGGAGTTGATCAATAAGGAGACCCTTACCCTGGCCCAGATCCAGGAACTCATCCCGCTGGAGGAAAAGAAAATATAACAGGAAACCACCGTCGCAGATATTCGGAAATGTCT
>MGTI01000167.1 GCA_001799365.1 Desulfobacterales bacterium GWB2_56_26
AAGAGCATCATCGCGGAATTCCCCGCAATTGAAAAAATACTCGAGGAGTACGGCATCGGCTGCGGCCCCTGCACCGTAGGCATCTGTCAGCTTAAGGATATTCTCGAGATCCACAAATTACCCAAGGATGCGGAAGAGGAACTGATGCGCCGCATCGAAGCCGAGATATATCCCGAACGAAATATCGCCGTCCCGGTCGACACCACCCGTCACCGGGCACATTCGGAAGAAACAGGCTATTCCAGACCGATGCAGGTGCTTGTCGATGAGCACAAACTGATCAAGCGCTGGCTGGCGCTGATCCCCGGCCTCGTGAAAAACCTCGACCTCGCTTCGCAGGAAGAGTGCCGGGTGGTCGAAGATGGTATCGACCTCATTCGCTCCTACGCCGATCGGCTGCATCATGGGAAAGAAGAAGACATCCTCTTTGGCTATTTCGACAACACTGCGGATATCTTTCAGGTCATCTATGAAGATCACCGGAGGGCACGAGCCCTTGTTCAGGAAATGCTCCGCGCCCTTGCGGCGAAAAACAGCGAGGTGGTTGCCGCAAGCCTCCTGGAATATGCGACTCTCCTGAAAGAACATATCAAGAAGGAAGATGAAGTGCTCTTCCCCTGGCTGGACAGCTTGCTGACAGAGGAAGAACTAGCGGAACTCGCGGCCCGGTTCGACCAGTCAGACAGAAATCTCGCCCTGGACGAAGGGAAATATCACAGCTTTATTGAAAGACTGGAATGAGCCGGAATAGCGCTCTATTTCTGCAAAATACTGTTAACGTCATTTTCATTATTTTTTAGAATAATTTTTTGACCTTCAGTTTCTGCATCCATCGAATTCTTAGCCATAAATGTATGAGAAATCGATGTATTGTCTTTTCGGGTCAATTCGTACTTGTCGTCACCAATAAATTCCAGGAGCCAATCTCTCCATTGATGAACAATTCTTCTCATAATATCCTCCATTTAAAATAAGCACTCAAGCTACCACCCGAATCAAACTGACGACGAGTTTCGTTGTGGTATTGCCTTAATCAACCTTTCACAGATCTCCTCGCGATCTTTCGTAATGGCTACCATAATCATGTAAGCGAGGAAAAACTTATGCCCCCTCCTGATTTGCCTGTCGCCGATATTTTTATCTCTACCCAGTGTTCTTTATGGTCGTCCACTAAGGGGATGGCCGTATCAGGTAACTCCTTGCCATCGACCTTGACCTGTATCGCCCTGCTGCCGGAGACCTCTTGCCGGACGGCGATATGATAGACAGTTTCCCGGTAGCGATAGTGCATGGTAAAGCCCGGCCAGTCGGCTGGCAGGCACGGGCTGAAATGCAGCTTATCGACCTCGAGCCGCAAGCCCAGCAGTGATTCGACGATCAGCCGATACATCCAGGCCGCCGAGCCGGTGTACCAGGTCCAGCCGCCGCGGCCGGTATGCGGCGCCACGGCATAGACATCGGCGGCAACGACGTAGGGTTCCACTTTGTAGACGGCTGTCTCGGCTGGCGTTCGGCCATGATTGACCGGATTGATCATGGAGAAGAGTTCCCAGGCGCGGTGGTTGTCGCCCTGGCTGGCAAAGGCCATGGCCGTCCAGATCGCCGCGTGGGTGTATTGCCCGCCGTTTTCCCGCACGCCGGGAACGTAGCCTTTGATGTAGCCGGGATTCAAGGCCGACTTGTCAAACGGCGGATCGAGAAGCTGGATCAGGCCGTGCTCGCGGCGGACCAGGTGCGTATCGACCGCTTCCATCGCCTGGCGCGAACGTTCCGGGTCGCCTGCCCCGGACAGCACGGACCAGCTCTGGGCAATGGAATCGATGCGGCATTCGGAGTTCTCCATCGAGCCAAGCGGGGTGCCGTCGTCGAAATACGCCCGGCGATACCACTCGCCGTCCCAGCCATGCTCCTCGATATTGCGACGTAGTTCTTCCGCCTCGTTATGACAGCGTTCGACCATGGCTATGTCATCCCGCAGGTCCGCAACTTCGGCAAAGCGCATCAGTACTTCGTAGAGGAAAAATCCCAGCCACACGCTTTCGCCTCTGCCGTGTTCGCCGACCAGATTCATCCCGTCATTCCAGTCGCAGGAGCCGATCAGCGGCAGGCCATGCTCGCCGAAGCGGAGGCTATGGAGAATGGCCCGGACACAGTGGTCATAGAGACCCGCCTTTGCATCGGTGCGGACCGGCAGATCGTAGTACGAGTCTTCATCGGCATTTACCGGGCGGCCCTGGAGGAAGTGAACCTGCTCATCCAGCACGCCCCTGTCGCCGGTGGTGAGCACATAGCGGCAGACGGCCAGCGGCAGCCAGAGATAATCGTCGGAGCAGTGGGTGCGTACCCCGCGGCCGATCGGCGGATGCCACCAGTGCTGCACATCTCCTTCCTCGAACTGGCGGGACGCCGCGAGCAGCAGATGCTCGCGCACCAGATGCGGCCTGGCGTAGAGCAGAGCCATCACGTCCTGCAACTGATCGCGAAAGCCGAAGGCCCCGCCCGACTGGTAGGTGGCGCAGCGCGCCCAAAGCCTGCAGGCAAGAGTCTGGTAGAGAAGCCAGCCGTTGGCCAGGATGTTCAGGGATTGATCGGGGGTTTCGACATGGACCGCTCCAAGCGTATGGGACCAGTGCTGCCAGACCGTGTCGAGAGCGGCGCGGGCGGCAGCCCCGCCGCGGAAGCGATTGACCAGCCTTTCGGCATCCTCCCTGTCGCGTCCCACACCAAGCCTGAAAATGATCTCCCGCTCCTGCCCCGGAGCCAGCTCAAAACTCACCTGAATGGCGGCGCACGGATCAAAAGCGGCTCCCACCCTGCCGGACAGGCGGATCCGGCTCATGGCGGCGGGCGCCGCGAGCGTCCCGTTACGGCCTAAAAATTCAGTTCGATCGCCGGTTACGCTGCGATTCCGGTCATCCACGTCAAAGAACGCGGTCCGGTCAAGGAACTCGGTATTATAGGGATTGCGGGCGAGGAGCGCGCCGTTTTTCGGATCAATGGCGGTTACGACATGCATGGCCGATTTCGGCCGCAGGTCGCCCAGCACCCATTCCACATAGCCGGTGGCCGAGAGTTTGCGCGGCCGTTCCGAGACGTTCCGCACCTTCAGTACCGCAAATTTGATAGCCGCATCGAGAGCCACGTACAGCCACAGCTCGGAGCGGATGCCGCGTTCCGTACACTCGAAGACGGTGTAGCCGAAGCCATGGCGGGTGACGTAAGATGAAGCCCCACCGCAGGGCGAAGGCGTGGGCGACCAGAAGTGGCCGCGCTCTTCATCGCGGAGATAAAAGGCCTCGCCGCTCGCATCGCTCACCGGATCGTTGGACCAGGGCGTGAGCCGGAACTCATGGGCGTTCTCGCTCCAGGTAGTGACCGGACCACTCTCGCCGACAACCGTGCCAAAAACCGGATTGGCCAGCACGTTCACCCAGGGCGCCGGGGTCTGACCGTCCGCTGTGCCTGGTGTGGTGGTAACGATATATTCGCGGCCATCCGGGGTAAAACCGCCGAGGCCATTGAAAAACAGCAAATCGTGGCGCGGCAGAGGTGCCACCGCCGGGAGTTCGGGGCGGAGGGTCCGGGTGAGGGTGAGTTGGGGGACACTCAGCCCCAGCAGACTGCGCCCGCCGATCTGCTCGGCCAGCGTCCCACGGCTGTCGGTAAGGATGGCCCGGGCCACCGCCTGGAACAGGATGCGGTCTTCCTCGGCGATCTGATCGGCGGGACGCACGAAGATGCCGCCAGGCCGTTCGGTGACATTGGCCTCGATGCCGGCGATAAGGTCGACGATCTGGTCGTGGAGGAGCTGCCGGTAACCGGCATGATCCTCGTTCCAGATCACCAGGTCCACCGCTAGTCCTTTCAATCGCCAGTAGGCGTGGGCCTGCACTAGTTGCCGGACCAGGTCGATATTGGCCGGATCTTCGATCTGCAGCAGGACAATGGGTAAATCGCCGGAAATGGCATAGCCCCACAAACCGGATTGGCCGCGGCTGTTCTTTTTAAGAATGTTCGAATCGGCGCGCAGCGAACCGTTGGCATAGAGCACAGCGCCGGCCAGGCGGCCATAGAGATGGGCGTCGGCCTCGGTGGCGTTGATCTGGCGCAGCAGCACCTGCCCGTGGGTCCAGGCCAGATCGAACGCGCGGTCGGCGAGATAGCGATCCTGATATTTTTCCACGAGACTCATTGCCGCCTCACGGCTGGCACCGATTCCGGTAACCATTTTTATCGTCACCGAGTCCCCAGGCTCAAGCACTAACCGGGAGCGGATGGCCACAATCGGATCGAGCACCGAACCCTGGTTGCCGGAAAGGGCTTTGGCGCTGCCGGGACCACCACCCATGGCCTGCGGGTTGGCGACACTGTTGCCGCGGCCGATGAACTGGAGCCGGTCGGTTTCGTAGGAAATCTCTCCGACCCGGCTGCCATGAATGGCCATCAGATGCAGCATCCAGGGCGCCTGGTCATTCTCAGAGCGAGGCCGGCGGGTGCAGAGAATGGCTCGCTGTTCCGGGAGTATCTCGGTCTGGACGAAGAGGTTGCTGAAGGCCGGATGCAGGGCGTCGGCGATGGACGTTGCCAGGACCACCTCGGCATAACTGGTCACATCGATTTCTCTCGTCCGACGGGTGCGGTTGGTGATCGTTACCCGCCGCAACTCGACATCGTCATCGGACGACACCACAATTTCGGTATAGGCATCCAACTCGTCGTACCGGCTGCGAAACTCGGCTCGGCCTTCGGAAAATACCGCCTCAAAGTTTTTCCCCCGCTTCAGGGTCGGCTGATGGGTCGTCGACCAGAACCTGCCGCTGGTCACATCCCGGATATAACAGAAAGTGCCCCAGTTGTCGCAGGTGCTGTCTTCGCGCCAGCGGGTGATGGCGAGATCCTGCCAGCGGCTGTAACCGCCGCCGGCGGCGGTGATCATCACATGATATCTGCTGTTTGAGAGGAGATGCACTTCCGGATGCGGCGTATCGGGGCTCTTGAAAACCCGGATCGGCGTTTCCGGCGCGCCGCCGGCCATCTGCTGCTCGGCAAGCTCCGAGGTGTGGGCAAAGAAGGTCGTCGCCTTGGGAATTTTCTCCTGCAGCAGCAAGAGGGTCGCCTGGAACAGCGGTTCCGACTCGAATCGTTGCTGCATCGGGCGGCCGAGGAGCAGATAGGCCAGAGAGAGAAAGCTCATGCCCTGGTGGTGGGCCATGAAAGAGCGTACGATGACATTCGTCTTGCCGGACGGCAGACGCGCGGACGTGTAGTCGATCGCTTCAAAGAAGCCGTATTTTCCGGCAAAGCCTTCCTCGGCGAGGCGTTGGAGATTTGTGCAGGCCTTTTCGGGCGCCACCATCAGCGCCATCACCGAGGCATAGGGGGCGATCACCAGATCTTCGGCGAGCCCGCGTTTCAATCCCAGGCCGGGGACGCCAAAGGCCCGGTATTGATAGTTATGATGCACATCGATGGCATTGTAGCCGCATTCGGAAATGCCCCACGGGACGCCGCGTTTTTTGCCGTATTCGATCTGGCTGGCCACCGCCGCCTTGCAGGTCTGGTGCAGCAGGGTGTTTTCGTAGGTCGGCATGACGAGCAGCGGCATCAGATATTCGAACATCGAGCCGCTCCACGACAGGAGGATCGGCTCACCGCCGGTGGTGGTGAGCAGGCGGCCGAGGGCAAACCAGCTTTCCTGGGGCAGTTGGCCCTGGGCAATGGCAACGAATCCGGCAAAGCGCGCTTCCGAGGCCAGGAGATCGTAGCAGCTGGGATCCCGGCGATGCTCGCCGACATTGTACCCGATGGTCAGCAGACGCTGCGAGGTGTCGAAAAGAAAACCGTATTCCATTTGGGCAAGCTGACTTATTCGGAGGGCGAGATCTTCGATGATTGCCATCCGGGTTGTGGCGGCGACAAAATGGCTTTGCAACTCGGCTTCCATTTGCACCACTTGGCGGAGGGTTGGGATCGTATCGAGATGAGCAGATTCGCCGGATGTAGCGGCTGACAACGTCCACGGTGCGAGAAGGGTCAGCTCATCCAGGGCATCGCGGCACTGGTCGGCAAAGGCCCGGGTCCACCACCGCAATTGACTGTCGGGGTCGGAGTCGGTTGCTTCCACTTCGGAGATCATCAGGGCGGCCGACGCTGCCAGCTGCAGCAGGCACAGCCGCATTGCGGTCAGGGTAACCGGTGGAGCGGCCACAGCTTGATCCAAATCCTTGTGCAGTGCAGCCAGTCGTTCGGCAAGTAGGCTCCCGGCCAAGTCGCCTATGACTCCCAGAGTGTCGCGCAGCCCGGCAAACAATCGCCTGCCCACGATGGGTTCATCGGCAAGCCCCCGCAGGCCGGGCACCAAGGTGAGAAGATGACCGGCGAGATTGCCGCTGTCAACCGACGAAATATAGAGGGGAATCAGCGGCGTCAGGGTTTGCGTGTCGTACCAGTTGTAAAAGTGGCCCCGATACCGGTCCAGGGTTTCCATGGTGCGCAGGGTGTTTTCCGTCCGTTCGAGGAGCCTGCCAGCGGAAATGTAGCCGAAATCGTAGGCCGAGAGATTGGCCAGCAGGGCAAGTCCCATGTTGGTGGGCGAGGTCCGGTGGGCGACCACGCCAACCGGATGTTCCTGGAAATTATCGGGCGGCAGCCAATTATCCTGGGGACCGACGAAGGTTTCGAAGAAGGCCCAGGTTTTCCGGGACAGTCGGTGCAGAAAGAGCGTTTGGTCGGCCGTCAACTGCTCGGCCCGGCGGGCGAGCGGCCGACTGATCCGCCAGGTGATGAACGGTGAGAAAAACCAGAGAGCCAGGATTGGCCCGGCCACCAGAAGGGCAACCGGCTGCAGCAGCGTTAGCGTTATGGCTGCGGCGATGGCAATGGCAGGCGCGCTCCACATCGACCTCCAGGCGCCGAGCAGGTCGGTGCGGGCAGCATTCGAGTCACTCGACGGGTTCCACTGAAGCAGTCGCCGGTGCGAGATATGCATCCGCCAGAGGGTGCGCAGCATGGCATCCAGACTGTAATAGGCTTCATGGGGCAGGCAAACCAGGGTGAACAGCGCCTGCATGCAGTGGTGGCCGGCCGCCTGCATGGATGTTGCCAGGTGCTGACCGAGCCTCACATCGACCGGCTTTTGCAGGACGTTCAGGGCCGAAGCCAGGAGTGAAGGAATCACGATCATGCCGATCACCGCGATGGTCCAGAACCAGGGCGAGGGCGACACGGTCCAGCCCAGCAGCAGGAGGAGGACGAAAGCCGCCGACATCAAACTGCGCCGCAGGTTGTCGAGAATCTTCCAGCGCGACAGCATAGACAGCGGGTTCTTCCGTACCTGTCCGCCGGGACCGGGCACCCACGGCAGCAGCCAGCGGGCAATCTGCCAGTCGCCGCGAATCCAGCGATACCGACGGTTCACGTCGGCGCCGTAGCGGGACGGATATTCCTCGTACAGCTGCACATCGCTCTGCAGTCCGGCCCTGGCGTAGCAGCCTTCGAGCAGATCATGGCTGAGAATGAGGTTATCGGGAAATCGGCCGGCCAGCGCCCGCTCGAAGGCATCGACTTCATAGATGCCCTTGCCGATGAACGAACCTTCGCCGAACAGATCCTGATACACATCGGAGACAGCGCGGGTATACGGATCGATGCCGGGATCGCTGCCGCACAGGCGGGCATAGGACGACCGGTTGGCGCCGGACAGGCTGATCGCCACCCGTGGCTGAAGAATGGTGTAGCCGGCCACAACCCGCTGCTTGTCTTCATCGTAGAGCGGCCGACTCAAGGGATGGGCCATGGCGCCGATAAACCGCCAGGCCGAATCGCGGGCCAGCAGGGTATCGGTATCAAGCGTTATGACGTACTTCACCGCCGACAGGACGGTCGTGTCACCGACGATACAAGCAAAGGGCTGTTCGCTGCCGCCGCGCAGCAGCCTATTCAAGTCGGCAAGCTTGCCGCGTTTACGCTCATACCCCATCCACATCTTATCCCGTGGATTCCAGCGGCGCGGGCGATGGAACAGATAAAAGATATCGCCTTCCTCCGCGGTCGGGTATTTTTCGTTCAATTCTTCTATTTTTTGGCGGGCCAGGGTGAGCAGCGGCTCGTCCTCCGCCAGGTTTTCTTCATCGGCATCGCGAAAATCGGTGAGCAGACCAAAATGGAGATGATCGCCCCGATTGGCCAGGAACCGCACCTCCAGGGCCTCGACCAGCTCCTCGATATTGGCGGGGCCGGTCAGCATCGTCGGCACCACCACCAGGGTGCGCAATTCCGCAGGAATCCCTTTCGACAAATCCATCCGCGGCAGCGGCTGCGGCGTCGCCAGCAGGGTCGCCAGCCAGTTCACCAGGGCGACCGCCGGCTGACTGGCGCCGAGGACGGCCAGCAGGCTAAAGAGCGCGAGAGGCCAGGATTGCAGGCCGTCGGCCGCGGCTTTCGCCGCAAAGATTCCGGCAAGAATGGCAGTCAGCAGCAGAATAGTCCCGCCATAGACCGGCAGAGGCAAGCGGCGGCCGACTTTGCGGAGGGCTTCGGTAGGCGAAAAGCGCACTTCAGCCCTTTTTACGAGCTGGGTCAGTCCCGCATCGATGAGGTAGAAACCGACGTGGGCAGTACGGTCATCGCCGCCCTTTTCAGCCATTGCGGTCGCCGCCTCCTGCGCCAGTTCGATCGCCTGGCGCGCCACCTGGCTCTCGGCAAGAGAACTGCGGGAAGCAATTTTTTCCACGACATGGCGATAGCGATCGCGGGTGGCAAAATCCATCCGGCCATAGACATCGGCGGGGTCTTCCCGCAAGGTCTGTTCTACCGTGCTCATCGTCTCGACGAACTCGCGCCAGTCCATGGCGCTGAGATAGCGGAGGCTGCCGATACTGCTGCTCACCGAGACCTGGTCGGCCGCCTGCTGCTGGGTCTCCGCCTGCACCAGCTGTTCGATGGTCAATCCGGAATCTGACAATCGTTGTTCCATCCAGGTAAGCGGCAGGGCCAGCGCCGGACCTTGACCCTTCAGGCGGCGGGTCAATTCGGCAACGAACGAGCTGACCATCGGCGGGTTTGATCTGGCCATGTCGGCGATCACCAGGATCAGATTGCTCGGATCTTCCTCGGCGGTTTTGACCATCCGATCGGCCCAATAATCGGCAAGGTTGCGATTCATTCTGTCGATGGCGATCCGGGCGGTTATCCGCCGGAGATTCTCGATCAGGGCCAATCGCAGCATGATCGGGATTGCCCAGAGTTCTCCGAGCTTCAGCACCGTAACAGTCTGATAGGAGGAGACAAAACTGCTCAGGCTTTCCGTGCCCACCCGGCCGTCGCCGTGCGAGATCGTCTCGAGAGCGATGTCGTAGACCCGCGGCAGGCCGGCCGATGGCCCGCTCAGCAGACGCGGCAGTTCACGGCTGTAACCTTTTGGTAAATGCCGTTTTGCCGTACGGATCTGTTCTTCGATCAGATAAAAGTTATCGAGCAGCCATTCCCCGGCCGGGGTAATCGCCCGGTTCGCGGCGATGCCTTCGGTCAGCAGCCGGCAGACTTCAACAAGCACCGTCTCATTGTCGGCAAGCCGCGACAGCAATCGATCCGGCAGACGGCCGGAATGCAGCCCATGGCCTTCGGCAAGAGTCCGGCCATGCAGCTTCATCTGCTCGCTGCCGAAAAGCTCCGCGCGCAGCGGCTGTTCTTCGGTGGCGGTCATTTCCGAAAGACCTTTATTGAAAAAATTTCCGAGGGAATGAAATACATTCCGTCGGGTAGTCGTGGGGATGAACTGCATTGACGGTGCTCCTTCTGGCGTCTTGCCGTTACGCGTGACGAAATAACGCTTGGGTATATATCGTGTTCGGCCATCTCATCACGCAGAGGAGTATGGCGAAATCACTTGTCTCTGCCGACAAGCAGACGAATCTCCGGGTGAGAGTGCAGATACCCCACATCATCCCAGGGAACGCCGGAAACCGGCAAAGGAAGCTGTACCAAATGGAGCTGATGCCGAGTCGTGACGGCTGGCGAGATTTCTTATGCTCCGGGACCAGGTCGATGCTGGGCCGGCATCCGATCTTGAATGTGGCGAATGCAGCAAAAACTATACATACCGGATGTGCAGTTTCAGGAAGGCCGGGTAAGCAATGAAAATCGCTTGACGAAAGTGATGATTCCCATTGCTCTGATTGGTATGGTTGAGACTGTGATTATCAAATCCCGCCGGCACCCTCTTCATTTTTTATTCGGCTTTTCAGGGCATACATTGTTGTTGATCCCGAGGACCAGAACATGAGTCTTCCTTCTTTCACGAGCTCGTTTGCCAGGTTTTTCAAGTCTCGCGGCTTTGTATCCGGATCGCAGCTATAGAAATCCTTGATGTACAATTGGGGCTTAGGTGATGTTTCCGCTTTCTCGAGAATTGCGGCCTTGAGTGCATCTTTCGTCAATGTCATTTGAGAACCTCCGACAGAATGTCAAATCGGCAGCAAATCTGCCAAAACATGAATAGCAATGCTTGATCGCATACGAACAGGCGAAAATCATTCTCTTCCATTGGTTGAGCAATCTTTGTGCCTGTTTCAGCTATTCCATCTGGTGTTGGCAAGATTCCAATTTCAATGACAATTATCTCTGCGGTTTGATCGATAGATATCGGATTAGCAGGTCATATTTAACCAATGGTCATATATGACCTTTGCCTGTGATATGCTGGTGTCCCTTGTTTTCCGCCTGGTTATCACGGCAAGAGACTTCATAAAACATAATTATTGGTAGCCGAAAGAATCTTGGTAATTGCCAGGATTTTGGGCTGAGGGGCTACTTGGAATCATCGACTCATGGTATAGTTGAGTGCAGACTTGAGAAGAGCTCCTCGAAAGGCAATTTACTGCTTGTTGAATCAGCGTCAACCTCTCAGGGAGAGACTATAAATTTGGCACAACAATCAACCCTCTGGAAAGCATGCGAGAGAAGTTTAGACAAAAAGGATCATTTCAACGAAGTGTACAATCCTTTCCTGAAGTTTTTGACGAAATTCTTGATTCGATTCGAGAACCTATCGTCGTGCTCGACTCCGCGTTCAAGGTAGTAAGGGCCAATCATTCCTTTTACCAGATCTTCCAAGTCAGTCCCAATGAGACGGAAGGGGTAACGATATACGATCTTGGCAACCGGCAATGGGACATCCCGAAGCTGAGAGAACTGCTTGAAGATATCCTGCCCAAAAACTCGGTCTTCAATGACTTTGAGGTGGAGCATACTTTTCAGAACATAGGTCCGAAGATAATGCACCTGAATGCCAGATGCATATCGAGAGAAGAGAGCCCATCCCAACTGATTTTTCTGTCCATTGCCGATGTGACTGATCGGGAAGTTTACCGAAGAGGTCTTGAGGGTCTTATAGAAAAACGCATGAGGGACCTTGTCGCGGCACGAGAAGAAGCGGAAGAGCGAAAACAGATCGCTGAAAAAGCGTTTATTGAGATAAAAAC
>MGTI01000168.1:0-1369 GCA_001799365.1 Desulfobacterales bacterium GWB2_56_26
GACCGAACCGTGAATAAGACCACCTCTACCAGCAGTCCCCATGACCTGAAATCCCAGCTTCGGGACCTGCTGCTGCCCAGTTTTCGCAAGCATCGTCTTCGTCTCTTTTTAGGGCTTACCGCCCTCATCCTGGTCGACCTGCTGCAGCTCACCGTCCCGCGGCTCATCAAACACGGGGTCGACGCCCTGGAAAAGATGACGGTCACATCGGGCGGCCTGTTTCGCCTCGGTTTGATGATCCTTGGCATCGCCGCCGTGGTGGTGGTCCTGCGCTTTGCCTGGCGCTATCTGATCATCGGCTTTTCCCGGCTGCTCGAACAGGCCATCCGCAACCGGATCTTCAGTCACATCCTGAAGATGGACGCCGTCTTCTTCGAGCGGAGAACCACCGGCGATCTCATGGCCCATTCCAGCAACGATCTCGCCGCGGTGCAGATGGCCTGCGGCATGGGGCTGGTGGCGGCCGTCGATTCCGTGGTGATGTGCGTTGCGGCCATCGGTTTCATGATCGCCATCCACCCGCTGCTGACGCTCCTGGCCCTTTTGCCCATGCCGCTTCTGGCTCTCGCCACCCGGATCCTCTCCAGCAAGCTGCACCGCCGCTTTACCACGGTGCAGGAGCTGTTTTCCGAGTTGACCGAATTCTCCCGCACAAACCTCATTTCCATCGGTCTCATCAAGGCCTATACCATGGAGGATTTCCAGACCGACCGTTTCGACCGGCTCGGCCGGCAGTATCTGAAAAGCAACCTCAAGGTCGCATCCATCCAGGGCCTGATCAGCCCGATCGCCACGCTTTTCGGCAGCATGGGAATGTTGATGGTCCTCTACTTCGGCGGCACACTGGTCATTAAAGAAATTATCACCCTGGGCGATTTCGTCGCCTTTATCACCTATCTCTACATGCTGATCTGGCCGATGATGGCGATCGGCTGGGTGGCCAACCTGGTCCAGCGGGGACTCACCTCGCTCGGCCGAATCTACGACCTGGTGACCAGCCGGCCGGTCCTGCCCGACCCGGACCTGAGGCCCGGCCAGCAGCCCCTGGTCCGACCCGGTTTTGTCCTGAAAAACTTGACCTTCACCTATCCCAGTTCAGGGTCGCCGGCCCTGCGCAACATCAACCTTGTCCTCGGCCCCGGCATCCATGGGGTGACCGGCCGGACCGGCTCGGGCAAATCGACGCTTTGCCGTCTGCTGGCGAGGATCTATCCGATTGCTGACGGCATGCTGATGTTCGGCGAGCATGAGGCGAACAGCCTGCCTCTCGCCTTCATCCGTTTTCATATCGGCTATGTCAGCCAGGAACCGGTACTTTTTTCGGATAGCATCGCCGCCAACATCGCTCTCGGCAGGGCCGAGGCCCCAC
>MGTI01000168.1:1525-12686 GCA_001799365.1 Desulfobacterales bacterium GWB2_56_26
GGCCGGTGCTGATCATCGACGACGGGCTCTCGGCGGTCGATGTGGCCACGGAACACGAGGTGTTCGCCGGGCTCAGGCAGCATTTCCTCGGCAAAACGGTGATCATCGTCTCCAACCGCATCAAACTCCTGTCGATGACCGACCATATCATCGTCCTGGCCGACGGTGTGGTGGAAAGCGAAGGCGACCACGACAAACTGCTGGCCACCAATTCCCTCTATCAGGCCATGTACCTCAAGCAGATGAAACAGGACGAGTCGGAGGTTTATCTGCCATGATGGAATTCGGCTACAGCGAAGAGGGCAAACAGGCCTCCCTCGGCGATCTCCATCTCTGGGGGCGGATTCTGCATTTTACCGGGCCGTACCGGATGGGGCTGATCGCCGCGGTCATCATCTCGCTTTTGATCACCTGGGCGACCCTGACGCTACCCTATCTGGTCCAGACCGCCATCGACCATGCCATTACCCTCACCGATCTGCCGATGGACGAGCGGATGGCCAGGCTGACGAAGAATGCGATCTATTACGGTCTTATCATCGGCGTGGTGTTTTTCACCTCCTTCCTGCAGATCCTGGTGCTCGAATGGGTGGGGCAGTCGGTCATGCACAGCGTGCGCCAGCAGCTGTTCCAGCATCTCATGCATCTCGATCTGCCTTTTTTCAACGTCCACCGGACCGGCCAGCTGGTCACCCGACTGACCAACGACATCCAGAACATGAACGAGATGTTCACCTCGGTCATCGTCTCCCTGTTCAACGACATGCTGCGTCTCTTGGGCATCCTCGCCCTGCTGTTCTGGATGAATCCGCGGCTGGCGACGGTGATGTCGGTGTTCGTCCCGCTGGCCCTTATCATCACCATCCTCTTTGCCCGGCTGGCGAGGGAGAAGTTCCGGGAGATCCGCAGCCAGCTGGCGAAGCTGAACAGCTTTCTGTCGGAGGCGCTGTCGGGCATCGCCATCCTGCAGCTCTTCGGCCGTGAGCAGACGAGCCGCAAGACCCACGAGCGGCTCTCCGCCGGCTATCTCGACCGCACCCTCAGCCAGATCAGGCTTTTCGGCACCTTCATGCCACTCACCGAGTTCCTCAGTTCGGTGGCGGTGGCTCTTATCCTGTGGTACGGCGGCGGCGAGGTCATCCAGAAAAGGCTGACCCTGGGCGAGCTGGTGGCTTTCATTTCCTATATGCGGTTGTTCTTCCAGCCGCTCCGCGAGCTTTCCCAGAAGTACTCGGTGGTCCAGTCGGCCATGGCCTCGGCCGAGCGGATCTTTCAGCTGCTCGACACGAAAAGCTCCATCCCGCTGCCGACCGCGCCTGTGCGGCTTGGCAAGATCCGGGGAAAACTGGAATTTCACGACATCACCTTCGGCTACGAACCGGACAATCCCATCATCCGCGGCATCTCCCTGACGCTCAGACCCGGCCAGACCGTCGCCCTGGTCGGAACCACCGGTTCGGGTAAAACGACCCTCGTCAACCTGCTGCTCAGGTTCTACACCCCCCAGGCCGGCCGGATCACCATCGACGACACCGACATTGCCGCGATGGATATCAAGCAGCTGCGCACCCTGATCGGCGTCATTCTGCAGGATGTCCTCATCCTCCAGGACAGCCTCTTGGCCAATATCGTCATGGATACCGGCGTCAGCCGCGAGCAGGTCGAGGAGATTCTGCGCCGTACCGGCATGGACCGTTTCGTCATGAAACTCCCGCGGGGCCTCGACACCCCCATCGGCGAAGGCGGCACCGAACTCTCCACCGGCGAAAAGCAGCTGCTCTCCTTTGCCCGGGTGCTGTGCCGCAATCCGGCCATCCTCATTCTCGACGAAGCCACCGCGGCCATCGACACCGAATCGGAGAACATCCTCGAACAGGCCATTGCCGACAGCTTCAAGGGCCGCACGTCTCTCGTCATCGCCCACCGGCTGTCGACCATCAGGCGGGCCGACCATATCATCGTCATGGCCCACGGCAGAATCGTCGAACAGGGCAGCCATGAGGAACTGCTCGACAGGGGCGGCCACTACGCCCTGCTCGTCTCCATGGACCTGGAAGGCGGCGAACGCCTTGTGGGCAACGGTGTCATTCCCTGATCGGCGCATTTCCGTTTGCATTCCCTTCGTCATTTCCGCTAGGATGAATGTACGGGCGAAAAATTTTTCGTCCGTATTTCGTTTATTCAGGGAGTTGACAGGTCTTCACTTTTCCGCCGGAAGACTGTGTTTTCATGCCGCAAAAAAATGCCGGGAGTCGAGACATGCATGGCTTGACATTTCAACAGCTGGCGACCCTCCATCCGTTTCATTTCGTCCTTGACGGACAAATGCAGGTGGTGCAGGAAGGGTATTCTCTGAAAAAGATCATCCCCGGAGCCACCGGCAGTCTGTTCGAGCACCTTTTTGTCCATTCGGACCCGCCATTCTCTATTGACCCTCAAGGTGTTCTGCAGACTTCTGGCGACACCTTTACCCTGACCACCACCACCGGAGCCCTGCTGCGAGGCCGCTTCTTCCCGGATAACAAGGCCAATCTGCTGTTCTTTTTCGGCGCTCCCGTCTGTCCCGGCGGCATGGCCGAATGGGGGCTGACCGGGGATGACTTCCCCCTCGATTTTCCGCAGCGGGAAGTACCGCGCCACAATATCGCAGAAATCGCCGACTATCGACTGCAGCTTCTCTCCAAGGTCTTTATGAGTGTCTCGGATCCCATTCTCATTGAGGATTTGGACGGCAATGTTCTTGAAATGAACGATGAGGCAGTTCGCGCTTATGGCTGGCAGCGCGAGGAGTTGATCGGCAAATCCTTCAAAACCATCCTGCCGCCCAGGCATCACGCTAAATCCGATACCCTGCTCAGATGCTGCACGGCCGGAGAGGAAATCGTAAGCCTCGAGGGCGAACGGCTGACCAGGGACGGCAGGCAGGTTCCTGTGCTGCTTTCCATGACCCTCCTGCGAAACGATCAAGACCAGCCGGCCGCCATCGTCACCATTGCCAAGGATATCAGCGCAAGGAAGGAAAAGGAGCTGGAACTGGAGAAACAGCGGGCTCTGCTGGCAGAGCAGGTGAACCTCCGGACGGCCCAGCTGCAGGCGGCCATCGAGACGGCGGAAAAGGCAAACGACGAGCTGAAGGAACTCCAGGAAAGACTGTCCATTGCCCTCGATTCCGCTCAGATAGGCATCTGGGAATTCGATGCGAGAACCAGAAAAGAAACCTGGGACGACCGGATGTACGAACTCTTCGGCATCGACAAGGCCACGGCCGCTGACCCTCATACCGAATTTGCCCGGGGCGTCCTGCCGGAAGATCTGGTGAAACTACGGGAGGAAATTCGGCTGACCATGGCCGGGGAGATGGACTACGACACCGTCTACCGGGTCCGCTGGCCCGACGCTTCGCTGCGCTATATCAAAGGCTCGGGGCTGGTGATCCGCGACCCGGACGGCGCGCCGTTAAAGGTCATCGGCGCCAATTACGATATCACCGAGCTGAAAAATTACGAGGCCAACCTCCATGTCGCCAAGGAGGCTGCCGAATCCGCCAACCGGGCTAAAAGTGACTTTCTCGCCCGGATGAGCCATGAAATTCGGACGCCGATGAATGCGGTCATCGGCATGACCCACCTGGCCCTGCAGACCGAACTGACCGCCAAGCAGCGGGACTATCTGAGGAAAGCCCACAGCTCGGCTATCTCGCTGCTCGATATCATCAACGATATTCTTGACTTCTCCAAGATCGAGGCGGGCAAACTGGAACTGGAAAACACCGACTTCTCCCTCGATGAGCTCCTCGAACAGCTCTCCAACGTTTTTGCCATGAAGGCTGCCGAAAAGAATATCGAGTTGCTGTTCAACGTCCACCCCGATGTCCCGACCTTTCTTAAGGGCGATCCATTGCGGCTGAGGCAGATTCTCATCAACCTCACAGGCAATGCCTTGAAATTCACCCATTCCGGAGAGATTATCGTTTCCATCAATCTGCTCGAACGAGACGATCAGAGGGTTCGGCTGCAATTCTCGGTCGCCGACACCGGCATCGGCATGAATGAGGAGCAACTCGCCAGACTTTTCAGCTCCTTCAGCCAGGCCGACGGCTCGACTACCCGCAAATACGGAGGAACCGGCCTGGGGCTGGTCATCTGCAAGCGTCTGGTGAGCATGATGCAGGGCGATATCAACGTTCTGTCGCAACCTGGCGTTGGCAGCACCTTCACCTTCGCCGCCCTCTTTTCGCCGTCGCTCCGCTGTCTGGAGGAGGAGTTTCCCGTGCCCGTCTGGATGCAGGGCCTGCAGGCTCTCATCGTCGACGACAGTCCGGTTTCCCGCAGGATTTTGCAATACGCCCTGGAGTCCTTTGGTATTACCGTTTCGACCGTCAACTCGGGCGAGGAGGCCCTTACTGCCGTTGCGGCGGCCCCGGCGATCGCTGCGACCGATCCCCCGGGCGAGCCGTACCGGCTTATTCTCATGGATATGGAGATGGCTGGGATGGACGGGATAGAGACTTCCCGGAGAATACTCGCCGGGGCACAGCCCCAAGGCAGCCCGAAGATTATCATGGTCACCGCCTACGGCCAGGAAAATGTGGCAAGGCAAGCGGCATCGGCCGGTATCCATGGGTTCCTGGTCAAACCGGTATCGAAGGCGGCGCTGTTTGACGCCATTATGGAATGCTTCGGCTTTCCGTCGGCCCGCCGCGCCGCAACAAAGGACGATCAATCTGCGCTTTCGCGGACCGGGCCCATCCGGGGCAGCAGGATCCTGTTGATCGAGGACAACCCTATCAACCAACAGGTGGCAACCGAACTCCTCGAACAGGCGGGCCTTTCGGTTACTGTGACCGACAACGGCGCCGAGGGCGTAGGCCTGGCCACTTCCGGTGATTTCGACATTGTCCTGATGGATATCCAGATGCCGGCTATGGACGGCTACACCGCCGCGCGACTCATCCGGGAAAACGGCAAGACAACCCTGCCGATTGTCGCCATGACCGCCAATGCCATGGCGGGCGATCGGGAAAAGAGTCTCGCCGCCGGCATGAACGATCATCTGACCAAACCGATCGACCCGGAGGAACTCTACGGCATGCTGGCCGCCTGGATTCTGCCTGCCGTCCGGCCGATTCCGGATCAGCCGGTTGCCGGCAACGGCAACGGCAAAAAAGACCGGCCGACTACCGGCATCGTTCCGGCTATCGCCGGCATCGACACACACATCGGCCTCACCAGGCTCAACAACAATTCGGATCTATATGTGCAGATACTGAAGAAGCTGGTTGAGGATCATCGCGTCGATGCGGACAGGATACGAGCCGCCGTGGATACGGGCGATCACGCCCAGGCCCTGCGGCTTGCCCACACCATGAAAGGCATTGCCGGCAGCATCGGCGCCCATTCCCTCCAGCACCGTTCGACCCTGCTCGAGCAGGCCTTGCACCAGGAACAGCACGACCGACTCGACAAGCTGCTGGTCGACTTTGCCGAGCAGTTGACAGCGGTCTGCATAAGTATCCAGGGGGCCTTTCCCCTGACCGCCGAGACGGCGGCAGACTCGGAACTCCCGACGGGCGACGAGAACGAGCTGCTTGCCCTGCTGCGGGAGCTTACGCCGTGCATCCAGAAGCGAAAACCCAAGCCGGCGGCCGAAATTATGACCGGGATAAAGCAGTATTATTGGCCGAGCCATGACCAAAGGCTGACGGAACTTGACCGCGCCGTAAAAAAATACCAGTTCAAGGAGGCTGGGGCGATCCTGCTGTCGCTGCTCCAGGTCCTGGATGAGCAAGGAGAGCAGAAATGACCGATTATTCGCAATGTTCAATACTCGTTGTCGATGATACCGAGGAAAATGTCGACATTCTCGTCGATACCCTGAGCGATCTCTACGACATCAGCGTCGCTACGGATGGCGAATCGGCCATGGAACTCCTCCAGGATTTCACCCCCGATCTCATTCTGCTCGATATCATGATGCCCGGCATGGACGGCTATGAGATGTGCCAGCGTCTGAAGATTGAGACCCGGACGGCCAAAATCCCGATCATCTTTCTCACCGCCCTGAGTGAAGCCCAGAGCGAGGAAAAGGGCTTGCGACTGGGAGCCATCGATTACATCACCAAGCCTTTCAATCCCTTTCTGGTCAAGGCGCGGGTCAAGAACCATCTCGAATTGAAAATGCATCGCGACAACCTGGAAATGCTGGTGCAGCAGCGGACTTCCGAACTGGAACTGACCCAGGAAATCACCATCGAGAGCATGGGAACACTGGCCGAATATCGGGATCCGGAGACCGGTGGACACATCCAGAGGACCAAGCATTACGTCAGGCTACTCGCCGAAAAACTCCGGCATCATCCCCGCTTTTCCCACTTCCTCACCGGCGAAGTCATAGACTCCATATATAAGTCTGCGCCCTTGCACGATATCGGCAAGGTCGGCGTGCCCGACCATATCCTGCTGAAACCGGGCAGGCTGACGGAGGCGGAATTCGAGGAGATGAAAAAACACACGATCTACGGCCGCGATGCCATTGCCAAGGCCGAACAGAAGCTCGGCAATCGGTCATTTCTCCATTTTGCCCTGGAGATTGCCGAGAGCCACCAGGAAAAATGGGACGGCACAGGCTACCCGAACGGCTGGGCAGGTGAACGAATTCCCGTCTCTGGCAGGCTGATGGCGGTCGCCGACGTCTACGACGCGCTGATCAGCAAGCGGGTCTATAAAGCACCCTTCGCCCACAGCAAGGCGGTAGCCATCATCAAGGAAGGCCGGGGCAGCCATTTCGACCCGGATATCGTCGACGTGTTTCTGGAAGTAGCGGAAGAATTTCGGCGGATCGCCCTGAAGCATGCCGACTTCGAGGAAGAACGGATGGCATTGCGGGAGTAGCGGGGGGACATGGCAAATACCGGCGGTGTAGGGGCGAAAAATCTTTCGCCCACCGCTGAAGGGCGAAAGATTTTTCGCCCCTACAACCACCCGAAAGGTATACACGCAAAAATTCAGTCCGGTTCCGGCGGCCCACGAACGAGGTCGAGAGTGCCGCCGGAATGTGACGGCCGGGATCAGGATATCCCGAGATAGGCTTTCTGAACCTCTTTGTTGCCCCTGAGGTTGGCAGCCGAATCGGTGACGGTGATTTCGCCGGTCTGGATGACATAGCCGCGGTGGGCGATGGACAGGGCCATCAGGGCATTCTGCTCAACCAGCAGGATAGTGGTTCCCTGCTGGTTGAGTTCCTTGATGATATCGAAGATCAATTCGACCAGGATCGGAGCAAGTCCCATCGACGGTTCATCGAGCATCAGGAGGCGCGGATTGAGCATCAGCCCACGGGCGATGGCCAGCATCTGCTGTTCGCCGCCGGAGAGCGTGCCGCCGAACTGATCGATCCGCTCCTTCAAGCGGGGGAAGAAGGAAAAGCCATATTCCATCCGCTCTTCGACCAGTTTGCTGTCCTTGACCGTGAAGGCCCCCATCTCCAGGTTTTCCTTGACCGTGAGCGTCGGAAAGATCCCCCGCCCCTCGGGCACGTGAACCATGCCGGATTGGACGATTTCGTGCGGATCCTTTTTCGAGATGTCCTCGCCCTGAAAGATGACCTTGCCCTTCTTCGGATGAATCATGCCGGAGATGGTCCTGAGCGTCGTGCTCTTGCCCGCCCCGTTGGAGCCGATAAGTGTGACGATCTCGCCTTCGTTGACCGTCAGCGAAACCCCCTTGAGGGCGTGGATCTGTCCGTAAAAACTATGAATATTCTCTACTTGCAGCAGCAGACTCATTGCAGTTTCTCCTCGTGCTGTCCAGCAACCGCGCCGCGACCGAGGTAGGCCTCGATGACCCGCGTGTTGTTCCGTATTTCCGAAGGCGGGCCCTGGGCGATTTTTTCGCCGTAATCCATGACGCAGATATCCTCGGAGATATTCATAACCACCCGCATATCGTGTTCGATAAGGAGAATGGTGATGCCCAGATCGGTCCTGATATTGCGGAACAGCTGGGTCACATCTTCGGTCTCCTGCGGATTCATGCCGGCTGCCGGTTCATCGAGCAGAAGCAACTGCGGATCGGCTGCCAAAGCCCGGGCGATCTCCAGACGACGCTGGGCGCCGTACGGCAGATTTTTCGCCAGTTCGTTTTCCACTCGTTTCAGGCCGACATATTCCATGAGTCTCGCCGCCTTCTGTTCCGCCTCTTTTTCCTCTTTTTTGAAGCCGGGCAGATGCAGAAGCGTCTGCAGGGCCGATTGCTTCAAGTGGATATGCATGCCCACCAGAATATTTTCGATGACCGACATATCGGGGAAGAGGCGGATATTCTGGAAAGTCCTGGCAATGCCGCAGGCGGCGATCTGATCGGGCCGCAGGCCGACAAGAGATTTACCGTTGAATTTGATGGTGCCGGAGTCCGGCTTGTAGATGCCGGTCAAGGTATTGAAAAAGGTCGTCTTGCCGGCCCCGTTCGGGCCGATGATCGAGACGATCCGGCCCTTGTCGAGCGAGAAGGTGACGTCGCTGATCGCCTTGAGTCCGCCGAAGGTCTTGGTAATGTTTGCAATTTCGAGTAATGCCATGGTTTTCCGTCTCCTTATTTCGTTTCGTCCCGATCGAGTTCTCTTTTACGCCTGCTGGCAGGAATCAATCCGGCCGGACGGAAGATCATCATCAGAATAAGGATAAGGCCGAACAGCAGCCGCTGATACTTTGCCGGATCCAGTTGGGTGGAGAGATCCTTCCAGGCAAAGTTGATTATCGGAATCACCGCATCGCTCTGCCGCAACTCGTTGAGGTAGAGAGAAAAGCCCTGCAAAACCTGGAGATTCAGGATGGTCACCGTGGCCGCACCCAGGATAACGCCCGGAATGGAGCCAGCCCCGCCCAGGATGACCATGGACAGTACGCCGATCGATTGCATGAAGGAAAACGACTCAGGGCTGATAAAAGTCCGGCTGGCGGCGAGCAGCACGCCCATGGCCCCGGCAAAGGAGGCGCCGACGGCAAAGGCGGTCAGCTTCATCCGCACCAGCGGGATTCCCTGGGCGATTGCGGCGGTCTCGTCTTCCCGCACCGCGGTCCAGGCCCGGCCGATCTTCGAATCGTTCAACCGTCTCGTCACAAAGATGATGACGATGATCATGATGAGCGCGTAGAGGTAGAACATCAGATTGTACAGATTCGCCGGACTGACATCGTGACCGACCACGCCGCCGAAAATTCCATTGAACCAGTCTACCACCATATCCGGCATGGTTGGTCGCTGGATCGGGGTAATGCCCTGCGGGCCGTTGGTAAAATTGAGGGGCTTGTCGAGATTGTTGGCCAGGACCCGGATGACCTCACCGAAACCGAGGGTGACGATGGCCAGATAATCCCCGCGCAGCCTGAGTACCGGCAGGCCGAGGATGATCCCGGTCACACCGGCAACGATGATGCCGACCAGAATAAACATGTAAAAGGTGTCTCCGGGCAAGAGGAACGGCAAATCCGAAGGCTGTGTTCCCGGTGCAAAATGGAGGACATAAAACTGCTGCGAGCCGAAAAAAGCCCACAGATAGGCACCCACGGCATAAAATGCCACGTAGCCGAGATCGAGCAGGCCGGCAAAACCGACCACGATATTGAGGCCCAGGGCCAGGGCCGCAAAGACGGCTATCTGAAAAATGACTTCCAGGTAAAAGATATTTCTGACCCCGACGATCGGTACGATCACCAGGGCGAGAACCACTCCGGCAACCAACTTGAACCGGCTACTGGTCCGAAAGAAGTACAGCGATAAAAATGAGGTGATGAGAACCAGAAAGGCGAGATTCGATCGCGGCTGGGTATACACCAGGTAGGTGCCGGCGAAGATATGCGCGATGACAAAAAAATACGCCAGTCGCCCTTGGTTCGCTCTGTCGAACAATTCCTTGAAATACGACGAAACCATGTCTCTCTCCTATGCTTTCTGGCCGACGTGTTTACCCATCAGCCCTTGTGGCCGGAAAATAAGCACAAGGATGAGGATGCTGAAGGCAAAGATGTCCTTGTATTCCGAACCCGCCGCACCCATGGTGAAGACACCCATGTAGGAGCCGGCAAAGGTTTCCAGCATGCCAAGAACAATCCCCCCGAGAAGCGCACCGGTCATATTGCCGATGCCGCCCAGAACCGCCGCGGTAAATGCTTTCAGACCGGGGAAGAAGCCGACGAACGGGTCGATCCTGGTAAATTTCAAGGCGTAGAGGACGCCCGCGGCCCCACCGAGCAGACCGCCGACGAGAAAGGTCAGAGAAATTATCCGGTTGACGTTGATGCCCATGAGGCTGGCGGTGGAACGGTCCTGCGCCACGGCCCGTATCGCCTTGCCGATTCGGGTGGCATTGACCAGGTAATTGAGCGCCACCAGCATGAGTACGGCCGAGACGATGACGATAATCGATTTGACGGAGATGCCCATGGTGATCTTCGAGGCCCCCATGGCCAGTTTGCCGAAGATGATGCGCGCATCGAAGTTGCCGAAGGTGGGGAAGATCCGGTTGAACTGGCCGGTGGTCACACCCTCGACCAGACGGATGACATCCTGGAGCAGAAAGGAAACACCGATGGCCGAGATCAGCGGCACGAGCCTGGATGCCCCGCGTAAGGGCCGGTAGGCGACTCGTTCGACCGTCACAGCCAGACCGCCTGCGGCAAGCATGCCTAAAAATATCGCTAAGGTAAGGTAGGCATAAGCCATCGGCAACGAGGCGCCGGACAGCACTCCAGCCGAACCGAGAGCAATGAGAAATTCCACGCCGACAAAGGCCCCGACGGCAAAAATTTCGCTATGGGCGAAGTTGATGAATTCGAGAACCCCGTACACCATGGTGTAGCCAAGGGCGATGGCCGCGTAGACAAAGCCGATGGTCAGTCCGTCGATGACGACCTGCGGCAGGTTGATCATCGTATAGGTGAAGAGGGTGACGCGATACTTTTCCATTATGTCCGCACCGATGTACGTTTGATCCAGGATCAGGGCGAGGACAACGGCAATGACAGACATGCAGACTGCACTTCCTACCGAGAAGGTCAGCATCTGACCTACCGGCCGGACTAATTCATAAAAATTGATGCGTTTCAGGAATTGTTTCATATGCACTCCCTAGAGTTAAAAATCAACCGGCCCTTTACAGGAGCAAA